>CANMLD010000263.1 GCA_947498315.1 Pseudomonadota bacterium
AGACGCGGCCGATTCGGGATGCCCTGGCGGTGGCCCCTGAGCGGACGTCCGGTCTGGGGGCTCGTCCCGTACTGAGGGCGCGCCCTCAGTCGGCGAGCCTGATGTGCTGGCCAGAGGGGCTAGCGCACAGGCGCCACGGAGCGCGACGATTCCTTAGTAGGCGTGTTCTAACAGGACCGACAGCCGATGAGGACCCGCCGGGCTGGCCCAGCGCTCACTCGTCGTCGTCCTCCTCCTTCTCGGCACCTTGCGTGTCGACGGCGTACTTCTTCATGAGCTTTCGGAAATACTTGCGGTCGATCTCGGCCTCTTTGGCGGCGTGGGAGATGTTCGACTCGTTCTTGCGGAGCAAGTTCGCGATGTAGTCGCGCTCGAAGTGTGAGATCCACTCTTCCTTGGCCTCTTTGAAGGCCTTGGCGTGGCCGATCGAGATCGGCGCTGGCATTGATGTCATCGGGTGCGCGTCGCTGGTGGCGCCGCTGGTCGCTTCGATGGCGTCGAGATCAGATTCGGCGGTTGGCGCCGCGGGGGCTGCGCGGCGCTGGATGATCCCGATCCCTGAGATGTGCTCCGGCAAGTCCTCCGGCTGTATGTACTCGGTCTCGGCGAAGCTGCACGCGCGTTCGATGACGTTCAGGAGCTCCCGGACATTGCCCGGCCAGCGGTAGCTCATCAGGCAGTCGAGGGCGTCACGAGAGATCCCCTTGATGCGGACGCGACCGGCGCCCTCCTTGTTGAAGGCGGCGCTGCGCAGGAAGTGCTTGACGAGCAGCGGCAGGTCTTCTTTTCGCTCCCGGACGGGTGGGAGCACGACGCGCACCACGCTGAGACGGTAAAACAGGTCTTCGCGGAAGCGGCCGGCGCGAACCTCGTCCTCGAGGTTGCGGTTGGTCGCGGCGATGACGCGCACATCGACCTTGATGGGCTTGTTCGAGCCGACTCGGCGGATCTCGCGCTGCTCGAGCGCACGCAGAAGCTTCGGCTGCAGATCGAGGTTCAGCTCTCCAAGCTCGTCTAGGAAGATCGTGCCGCCTTGAGCCATCTCGAAGAGGCCCTGCCGCGCCATGATCGCACCGGTGAAAGAGCCCTTCTCGTGGCCGAAGAGTTCGGATTCAATGAGGTTTTCAGGCACGGCGCCGCAATCGAAGACCACGAAGGGGCCCTTCGCGCGTTTGCTGCACTCGTGGACGGTGCGGGCGACGACCTCTTTACCGGTACCCGTCTCACCTTCGATGACGACGGTCACCCCCGTGGGCGCGATCTTCTCGAGGATGCCGAAGATCTCCCGCATACGAAGCGACTTGCCAACGATGCTTCCAAAAGCCTCGCGCGTCGACGGCGTGATCTCCACGCGTTCGTCGAGGGACTGAAACTTGATGTCGGTCTTGCCCACCGTGACCGTGCAACCCGGCTTCAAGTAGGCCTCTTTGATGCGGACCCGGTTGATGAAGGTGCCGTTGGTGGAGCCGAGGTCCTGCAGCAGATAGCTGTTCTCGTCCTGGTAGATACGGCAGTGGTAGCGGGAGGCTGTGTCGTCTTCGATGACCAGATCGTTGTCCTCCATCGCGCCGATCGCGATGTTGTTCTGGTCGAAGATGTACTCGGAGCTTTGGCCTTCCTCGCGCTCGAGGACCAGCTTGCACTTCCGCAGGTGAAGCGCCGCGGGCCGCCCGGAGATGTAGGCGATCTTGGTCGGCGGAATGTAGTCGGGGAACTTCTTGCTCAAGGTGCCTCCGGCAATCCTTCCATCGTAACTCAAAGCGGAGGTCGCGCGTAAGGTGCCCTTAGCAACTCTGGCCCGAAGATCCGTCCGAAGTCGCGACCGACTAGACTCTCGGCGCGATGGTTCAGCTCTTCTTCCGGGCCTTTGCGAGCTCCTTGGCGGCCTTCGGCAAGAAGCCAACCAACAGGTCGATAGTGCGGTCGGCGACGCGGTTGGCGGTCGCCGTGACCTCCTCGTGGCTCAGCGCGGCGTCTTCGATGCCGGCGGCGAGGTTCGAGATGAGCGAGATCCCGATGACGCGGGCGCCGGCGTGGCGGGATGCGATGGCCTCGTGGACGGTCGACATGCCCACCGCATCGGCGCCCATGACGCGCATGGCCTTGATCTCGGCCGGGGTCTCGTACGAAGGGCCGCTGATCGCCGCGTAAACGCCCATGTGAAGCTTGATCTTGCGGGCGACGGCCTCCTTGGCCAAGAGCCGGCGCAGCTCGCGGTCGTACGCGAGGCTCATGTCGAGGAAGCGCGGCCCAAGACGGTCGTCCGCCGGCCCTCGAAGCGGGTTCACCCACTGCATGTTGATGTGGTCCGTGATGCACATCAGGTCGCCAGGGCGATGGTCCGTGTGGATGCCACCCGCAGCGTTGGTCAACAGGATGGCCTTGCACCCGAGCATCACCATCGCGCGCACGCCGATGGTCAGGTCAGCGAGGTCATGACCTTCGTAGTAGTGGGTGCGACCGTTCATGATGGCGACGTCGACCCCAGCGATGCGACCGAACACGAAGGTGCCGGCGTGGCCAGGCACGGTCGAGCGCGGGATGTGCTCGAACTCCGTGTAGGGGATGGTGACGGCGTCTTCGGCGGCCGTGGCGATGCCGCCGAGGCCGCTCCCGAGCACGAGCCCAATGATGGGGGCACGGTCGCCGATCCGGGCGCGGATGGCGTCGCGCGTGGCGACGACCTTGTCGTAGAGGCACAAGCTGTTCTGGTTCATATCAGGATCCCCGCGATTGCTCCGAGCATGAGGGTAGTGATGGTGCCGCCGACCATGGCCATGACGCCCAGCTCGGCCAGGTCCTTGCGCCGGCCCGGAGCGAGGCCCCCGATGCCGCCGATTTGGATGCCGATGCTGGCGAAGTTCGCGAACCCGCACAGCGCGTAGCTCATGATGACGGCGCTGCGGTAGCTGAGGGCACCCGGCGATTGCATCAGCTCGCCGAGGTGCATGTAGGCGATGAGCTCCGTCAGGACGGTCTTCTCCCCGAGGAGGCGACCCGCTTCGAGGCATTCGCCCCAGGGGATCCCCATGCAGAAGGCGAGTGGGGCGAAGAGCCAGCCGAGGATCTTCTCGAGCGAAAGCTCGAGCCCGACGAGGCTGCCGAGCCAAGCGATCCCCCAGTTTACGAGCGCCACCATGGCCACGAACGCAATGAGCATCGCGATGACGTTCAAGAAGAGCGTCATCCCCTCGCTGGCACCTCGTGAGACGGCTTCGACGAGGTTCGTGTCGAGCTTCTCCGTCGCCGCGTCTGTCTCGGCGCTCGAACCCGCCGTGGCCGGGTGGCCCGTCTCCGGCACCATGAGCTTTGCGACCACGAGGGTCGCCGGCGCGGCCATGATCGACGCGATGACGAGGTGGCCGGCGATGTCCGGAAGCGACTGCTGGAGGAAGCCGACGTAAGCCGCCAGCACGCCGCCCGCGACGGTCGCGAAGCCGCCCACCATGACGGCGAACAGCTCCGAGCGCGTCATGCCGTCGATGAAGGGCCTGACGACGAGCGGCGCTTCGGTTTGCCCTAGGAAGACGTTGGCCGCGGTGGAGAGCGACTCGGCGCCGCTGGCTTTCATCGTTCGTTGCATGATGGCGCTCATGCCGCGCACGATCGGCTGCATGACACCGAGGTGGTAAAGCACGGCCATCAACGACGAGAAGAAGATGATGGACGGAAGTATCCAGAACGCCACGGTTTTCAGCGCAGGGGAGATGTGCCCGATGACCGTCCGAGTCACCTTCTCACCGGTCGCGAGGTCGACCTCGGTCACCTCGTGTGCCGCGATGGACTGAAAGACGAAGTCAGCGCCCTGTTGACTGAAGGCCATGAGCCGACCGACGCCGCTGTTGATGGCGTCGAAGAGCGCGTCACCGAGGGTCGGCGACAGCACGATGAGGCCGATGACGAGCTGCATCGCGACGCCCCAGGCGATCGGGCGCCACAGGATGGCCCGCCGGTTACGCGAGAGCAGCCAGCAGAGCCCGATGAGGACGCCGACGCCAGCGATCGAGGTGAGGCGCTGAGATAGCGGTGTGTCGGGAGCGGCCGCCCGCAGGTCCTTCAGGGAGATGCCCGCCGCCGTCGCCGTCGGGCTCTCGGCGACGCATAGCGCGGCGGCGAGGCCGCGTGAGGTGAGCGCTAGCCCCACGCCAACCATCAGTGGATGACCTCGAGGATGAGCGGGGGCTCTGCCGCCGCCGTGTCACCGATGTGGATCTGCGCCCTGAGGCGACCGAGGCCCATAGCGAGGTCGTCCGCCGAGCGGGCTCCGACGACGGCGATGGGGTCACCCGCCTTGACGACGTGGCCTCGCTTGACGAGCAAGTCGATACCGACTTCGGGATGGACGACGTCCTCGGCGGTGTTTCGGCCGCCACCAAGCGCGATGATGGTGTAGCCGAGCCCCGCGGTCTCAAAGCCTGTGACGACGCCGCTGCGCGTGGCCAGAAGCTCGCCGCGGAAGGCCGGCCTCGGGAGGCGCGACGTGTCGTCGCAGACGGTGGGGTCGCCTCCCTGCAGCTCGACCATCGTCTTCATGCGAGCGAGCGCCGAGCCGTCGGCGAAGGAGGCGCGAATCTTCGCTTTGCCCTCGTCGAGGTCACGCGCGACGCCACCGAGGCGCAGCATCTCGCCGCCGAGGATGGCCGTTAGCTCGATGAGGTCGGCGGGCCCCTTACCGTGAAGGACGTCGATGGCCTCGGCCGTCTCGTTTGCGTTTCCGATGGCGAGCCCGAGCGGCTGGTCCATGTCCGTCAGGAAGGCGGTGGTGGCGACGCCCACCCCTTTGCCGAGCTCGACGAGCGCCGTCGCCAAGGCACGCGCGTCTGCGAGGGTCTTCATGAAGGCGCCCGAGCCCACCTTCACGTCGAGGACCAGCGCGTCGATGCCTTCCGCGAGCTTTTTGCTCATGATGGAGCTCGCGATGAGGGGCAGGCTCTCCACGGTGGCCGTGACGTCCCTGAGCGCGTACAGCGTCTTGTCGGCGGGGGCGATGTCTGCGGATTGGCCGCCCATGACGAAGCCCGCGGCTTCGAGGACCCGCGTGAACTCCGGCACGTCGAGCCGGGTCCGAAGTCCTGGGATCGCTTCGAGTTTGTCGAGGGTACCGCCCGTGTGGCCGAGGCCCCGACCCGAGACCATCGGCACCCAGACGCCACAGGCCGCGACGGCGGGCGCGAGGCAAATGGAGACTTTGTCGCCGATGCCGCCCGTCGAGTGTTTGTCGGCTTTGCTGCCGTGCAGGTGGCTGTGGTCGAGCACCCGCCCCGAGCGCGTCATCGCCCGAGTGAGCGCGGTGCGTTCGTCGGCGGTCATCCCGTTCAGGAACACCGCCATGAGCCAGGCGCTGATCTGGTAATCCGGGACAGTCTTGTGGGTGACGGCGTCGACGACGGCTTGGATCTCGTCGCCGGTAAGAGCGCCTCGGTCGCGCTTCCGCGCGATGAGGTCGGTGAATCTGAATCGGTTCGGTTGCACCGCGCGACCATAGCCCGGCTCGTGGAAAATCCAAACTTGTCGAGGCGTCCGCCCGAATCGTCGGCGTCCGGTGCGCGAAATCGCTCAGCGGATTGGCCGTTCAGGCCAATCCGCAGGCCTCGCGCGTCCAGGTCGCTTCCGGTGTCTCACCGCCGCAGAATGGCCCG
>CANMLD010000264.1 GCA_947498315.1 Pseudomonadota bacterium
CATGGCCATCGGCATTGCTGAGCGTCCCATCTCGGTTGAGTCCCTGTTGCTCACCCAGGTTGTGAAGACGGCCAGCGTCCGATCCCCGACGTTGGTGGACTTCCGCCGCACTCGCCGATCGAAGGTGGCCCCGTGATAGGGACATCACCCGTCTTCGGCGGCAGTGACATCCAACGTGTCGCCGTTAATTCCGCCAATGAGGACGGTGTCAACTGCCTCGACGTCCGTTGGGTGTCCGGCTCCGTGGCGTCGCGATGTGTGATCGCGTATACGACGTCTTCGACGGGAAGAGTCGTAGCGACGTCCGGCATCGCGAGCGCTTCTTGGACGGCGTCCGTTGCGCAGGCCGTCATTAAGGCCGCGATTGCAGCGAAGCAGAGGCGGAGCTGGCGACGGGCGTTCACCCCTCGACTTTGCCCGTGTGAGCGGGCTCAGCGCAAGGGTCAGGGCGCTCTGAAGGTGATGAGATCGCCCGCCAGTGAGACTCGAGTGCCAAATTTCTGGGAGCCGGCGGCGAGGACCTTCTGAAGCGCGGCAGCGTCGGTTGACGATGCAGGTCTGGGCGAGAAGTCCGACGGGTGGATGACGGCCGGGATGAGCGCGATGGCGTCGAGGCGAGCACGGCCATCCACGTCGGCGATTCGGACGGAGAGCAGACCGGTGCGGCGCTTCTCGATGGCGCGATTGACGAAGACGTAGTTGCCAAGGCTGTAGGCGATGACGCCGCCCTGGTAGAACTCGACCCCTTGCAGCACGTGGGGGTGATGGCCGACGACGACGGACGCACCGGCGTCGACGAGCGCGCGCCCGGCACGCACGACGTCGGCCGGCGGGAGTGGGACGCCTTCCCTTCCCCAATGGACGCTGACGATGACAAAGCACCTGCCGAGGGCGAGCGCTTTGACCTGCTCGTTCAGCCGGGCTAGGCCGTCGTCGCCGGGAAAGAAGGCCACCACAGCACCGCGCTTCGGCGGCCGATTCGACTTCAACGTAGCGGGCACGACGGCGACGTGGCAGGCCTTTCCACGGCGGAGGAGATAGGGGGCGAAGGCGTCGCTCTCGCTCGAGCCCGCGCCGTAGACAGCCACGCCAGTCTCTTCGAGGTGACGCCGGTTCTCGAGGACGCCCGGGGCGCCGCTATCCCAACTGTGGTTATTGGCGAGGCCGACGAGATCGATGCCGGCGTCCTTGTAAGCACGCGCCCAGCGAGGTGACGCGCCGATGTCGAGGCGCGCTTCGGCGTAAGACTCGGGCGGCGTATTCACCAGCAGCCCTTCGCCGTTGGCGATGGCGAGGTCGGCGGCGGCGAAGCGGGCGGCGAAGTGGCGGAGGGGGTTGTCAGCCTGAGTTGGGTGAGCCGCTTTGGGTGGTCGGCGTCCCGCGAACGAGACGTCGCCGACGAAGAGGAGCTCGATGGGCCCGGTCGCGCGCACGGGGGTCACCGCGAGCAGGGCCAGCACCGTCAGACACCGAGCGAGGTTCAGCACCATATGACCGTCCTGTTGCCGAGCGCGTCGAATTCATAGACAGCGTCTTGCTCAAAATCGCGGGCGATGGAGAGCGCACTCTCGCGGTCGCAATCCTTCAGGACGAAGGAGGGCTCGGACCAGGTGCCCAGGGGATCACGGCCTACGGCGCGGCGAAAGGGGAGGCCCCGCTTCAACAGCACTGCTTCGAGCGCGGCGAGCCGCCCGGCGTTTTCCGCCTCGCTTAGTAGATAACCATAAGGATTACATGAAGTTATTACAAATGCAGCACCCATGAGTGGCGCACCTTCGATCTCCACCACGGCGGCTTCGAAGAGCGCCGCGAGGCCGGGTGGCGGTGGGACTCGAGCGGGTGAATCTCGCCGTGCGATCTCAGCGACGAGGATGGCTTCGGACGCAGTGGTCGGTTCGAGCAGCAGGCGGCCGAGAGCGACGACGGTATCCATCGCCCCGAGCCCGAAACGGCGGGAACCCTGAGTCGCGACGACGCCGCCCCGTGGAGCGAAGGCGACGACGGTGCTGCCGAGGAGCTCGACTCGTTCGCCGGGTGCGAGAGAGTGCCGACGCACGCGAGCCGACGCCTGCTCGCGAGCGACCATGAGGTTGACATCGAGCACCGGGCCGTCCGAGAGCCGGCCCAAGATCTCGGCCTCACCGGGAAAAGCATAGGGTTCGAGGGGCAATTCGAGTGTATGCGGTTCGGCGCTCTCGAGCACCATCCCGGCCCCTTCGACGAGCGCGATGACGCGGTCGATGCCGGGGAAGCGCGAGAAGGGGCCGTCGGTCGCGACCTCGGCGCAAGAGAGTCGGATGACGAAGCCGGCGGGCCCCCCGCCGTCGCGCCAGATCTCCCAGGTGACGCCACCACCGTTTCGCCAGGGCTGACGCTGCCATTGACTGCGGGAGATGCGGCGCATGACCGGAGCTTCGCGCAGTCGCCGGTCCCCGTCGAGTGAAGGCTGAAATCGCAATGGCGCGCTACTTGATCGCGCCGAGAGGCTTGGCTCTTCGAGACGTTCCACCCACAAGGGTGCTCGCATCACCAACTACTTGAATCTGAGGGCCGGAGCGACACATGAGGCCGCCCAACAAGCCGATCGACGCGAAGCGCCAAGGGCGCGCCCGAGCCCAAGCGCTCCGCGAGGCCCCAGAGAAGGGGTACGACCGACCCCAGCGAGGGCAGGCGGGTGGCGACTTCGGCCCCTCCATCGTCGCGATGCCACGAGGGCTCGCCGCGTCCGATCCGGCCGTCGTTGCGACGGCCGAAGGACGAATTCTGGCGCAGTTCGGCCAAAGCGGTCGGCAGCACGTGGCGTCGCTTTCTAATCCCGGCACCGACAGCTTCGAACGGCTCGCACGCCAGGCCCTCTCGGCGCTTCGTTCGGAGCCTGCTGGCAAAACGCCACGGGAGATGACGCTGCGGTCGCTCGAACGGCTATCGGCGCAGGGCGATTCGCCTCGGGACGGCGCCCGTGCGATGCGTGACGCGACGGACGCGCTCATGGAGCGCCTCGCGCCCGCTCTCGGCCTTCAAGCGAAGGGCGTCCCGGTGCGGCTCGACGACGCCGCCACCGCTCGGGCTAAGGCCAGCGCGCGCGCCGTCTTCGAGGCCGGCGCCATATACATCGATTAGATCCGCTTTCAGCCGACG
The DNA here is from genome assembly GCA_947498315.1 of Pseudomonadota bacterium. Taxonomy (GTDB): domain Bacteria; phylum Myxococcota_A; class UBA9042; genus SXOO01. The sequence continues at coordinate 3,139 of CANMLD010000264.1, forward strand.
ACTCGCGACGGTGCGGCGCTCCTGGCGCACGAGCTCACCCACGTCGTATAGGCGCGTTTTGGCGCGGAGACAACGGGCGGCGCCCGTGGCGCGGAGCTCGAGGCGGCCACGGCGGCCTTCGACGTAACCCAGGGCCACTTGCCTGGTCGACCGACGGCCGCCCTCGGAGAGCTCGCACAGGACCCAAATACGACGCCGACGCCCGGCGAGGTCCCGAAGGCCGCCGCCCCGAAGACGGCGCGCGACGAAGCCATGGAGAAAGCCATGGCGATGAAGGTGGACTCAGCGGAGCTCACGTCCTTCGCAATTTCTCTGATCGAGCGTGACTCGCCGCTAGGCCAGCCTTAGGCCGGGCTCAGAAGCGGTACTGAACTTCGAGCTTCAGGGTGCGTTCGCGGTTCGGCTCCGTCTCGTCGGCGTCCGTCGGGGCGACCTTCCGGTCGGTGTAAAGGAGCGACGCGAGGCCGATGTTGCGGAAGAAGTAGGTGTGGAGCGCGACGCGGAACTGGGTCTCGTCGAGCTGACGCCGAAGCTCGGTCTCGAGCCGCTCCGGTGGATCCTGCATGTCTCCCGCGATGAACTCGCCGAAGTCCGCTGCCAGGAGCAGGTACTTCTCGACGAGCAGCACACCAAGCTTCACGTTGTACGAGAAGGAGAGCGAATCAAATGCGAACTCCTGCTTGACGAAGGACTCGGCAGCGAAGTGGAAGCGCCAACCGCGGACCACGGTGTGGAAGTTGCCAGCCACGTAGTGCTCTTGCGCGCGCTGGTCGTACTTACCGCCCACCGTGACGGCCCACGACACCGGGGCCGGCGTGTACATGAACTCGGTGTCCTCGCGGCTCCAGGTGCCGAAGATGTTGAACTGGAAGGCCGCGCCACCGCCGTAGGTGAAGTTCTCGTTGTCGAAGCCGTAATAGCGGCCGCCGACGCTGCCCGTCGACAGTCCCGCGCCCGCCGCGCCGTAGACGCGATATCGCGCGATCCCAGAGTCGTCGACGGGCCCGGAGAACTCGAGCGCGGCGCTGTTGCCCTGGTCGAAAGGCGAGGTCAGGTAGAAGGGCGGGTCGATGAGGATGTGCTTCGCCGTCGAGAGCACGGCCGCGTTAGAGAGGCCGCCACCACCGCTGTTGATGTTCAGGAAGTGCCCCTTCGCGACCGGGAACTGAAACATGGCAAAGGTGAGGCGGGGCGTGCGCTCGGCACGGAGCGAGAGCAGGTAGAACGAGTCTTGGATGAGCGGGATCGGCCCGAACGTTCGGAGCTGTACCTTGGTGAACGCGACATCGGGCTTCTCTTCGACGAAGTCGTACTCCGCCGCGACGTTGGCGACGATGGAGAAGCGCATGCCGACGTTGCCTTGGCAGATCTTCACCTCCGGGTCGAAGCGGCAGCCGAAGTCGGCGCAGTCGATTCGACCATCGGCATCGTTGTCGATCCCGTCCGAGCAGAGCTGATCGTTGCGCTCGCCGTCCTTGTCCGAGCCGGTCCCAAGGAGATCCTCGACCGACTGCCCCTCGCCGAGCTCGGGCATGTCGTCGCTGACGTCCCCCGGCTCCCCGGTGACGGCGACGCCAGTCCCTTCGAGCGGTCCCTGCCAGGTGCCCTTGCACACGGTGACGAGGCCGCTATTGCACCCGTCGTCGTCACAGTCGATGTGGCCGTTCTTGTCGTTGTCGATGTAGTCCGAGCAGCGCGCGTTGGTGTTCTCGGCGTTGCCGTCCGCCGCACACTCGGGCTTGTCGGCACAGTCCGCGTCACCGCAGTCCGGCAGCCCGTCACCGTCGTCATCGAGCTGGTTTTGGCAATTGGTCTCCGGATCGACCGCCAACGCGGGCGGGGCGAAGCCAAGGAGGAAGAGGGCCGTCAAGGCCGGAGCGGTGAGTCGCCAGTTCTTCATGGTGTCATTCACAGACGGTCTTCCCTTTACACACTCTGCCGTGTGGATTCCAGCCGCAGTCCCAGTCGTCACAGTCGACGAACCCGTCGCGATCATTGTCGTTTCCGTCGGAGCATCTCTTGTCTATCTCAACCACAGCGCATGGGATCTTTGGGCTTCCGGCCGGAGCCTGAGGATCTTCGCATTCGATTGAGAAGAGGCCTTCGTCAACGTGGCTTTCTGCGCAGGCCTCTCGCACGGCAGGGTCGTCTGACTGGCTGCAAGAGTTGTCCTGGCAGTCAGCGTATCCGTTGCTGTCGGTATCGAGGCCGTCACTGCATTCCTCAAAGGTATTCTCCGCGATCAAGCTGCAGTAATCGGCTACGGTCAAACCATCGCAGGAATCATCGCGGAACTTCCCGCCAGGAGCACACAACGGCTCTTCGGACTTACTGCAGGAGTAGTCCGAGCAGTCAGTGAAGCGGTTGCCGTCGTCGTCTTTGCCGTTGCTGCACTTCTCTATGGTGGCTTCAGCTCGTTCCGCGCAGAATGCAACGACATCGGCTGGACCGT
>CANMLD010000265.1 GCA_947498315.1 Pseudomonadota bacterium
TACGCGGACGCCGACCCGCCCTGAACGTAGGGGCGGGCATTGTGTCCGGAGCCTTGGCGAGGCTACATGTCTAGCACCGCGCGGCGCTTCCGTGGCCTCGCCGGGCTGACCGCTCGTGACTGACTCGATTCCGATGGCTGCTGCCGGCGATGCCGGCGCGGCGCTCGGTGCTGCTCCTTAGCGGTCAGCGGTCAGCGGTCGGCGGTCAGCTTCGGTCGGCCGGCCGGGCTACATGTCTCGCACCGCGCGGCGCTTCCGTGGCCTCGCCGGGGCGACCGCTGACCGCTGACCGCTCCTAACTGACTCGAATCCGAGGGCTGCTGCCGGCGATGCCGGCGCGGCGCTCCGCGCTGCTCCTGAGCGGTCAGCGATCAGCCCCAGCAGTCGGCGGTCAGCTTCGGTCGGCCGGCCGGGCTACATGTCTCGCACGGCGCGGTGCTTCCCTGGCCTCGCCAGGCTGGGACTCATGACTGACTCGATTCCGAGGGCTGCTGCCGGCGATACCGGCGCGGCGCTCGGTGCTGCTCCTGAGCGGTCAGCGGTCAGCCCCAGCGCCGGCGTCGCCTGCTTCAGCCGGAGCTAACGTTTCGGCCGGCCGGCTGGGGCGCCGCCCCAGACCCCGCACGGGCTGTCGCCCGTGACCCTCGCGGCGCTGCCGCGCCGCCATGATTGGGAGCGCAAGCTCCTGGAGAAACGAGCGCGAAGCCTCGGGCTCATACTCGTTAAACCCAAGTCCGAGGTCTCCGTGAGTCCGAGTTAGTCACGAGCGGTCAGCCCGGCGAGGACACGGAACGCCCCACCGTACTAGACAAACCGGCCGGTCGGGGGGCCGGAACTGACGGCTGAACGCTGAACACTGAAAGCCAATGAGCAGCCCTGAGCGACTCGCCGGCACCGCCGGCAGTAGCCCCAGGTGTCGAGTCAGTCACGAGCCCTCCTCGACCAGGTCAAGGAGCACGGCGAGACCGTGATCATCACGCGTCACGGCAAGCCGGTCGCCAAAGTCGTACCCATCGACGTTCGCCCGGGGGCTCCAGTGTGGGGGCCGAATCCTGCGCTCGCCGTCGTGATTCACGAAGACCCAGTAGCTCCGACCTTCCCGGGCGGGTTTCCGGTCGATCCGAGCGCCCCGCTCTGATGGTGCTCCTCGATAGCTGCGTCTTGATCTGGATCGCTGCCGGCGACCACGGGAGGATCAGCGCAAACTCACGGCAGGTGCTGATGACCCATCGCTGGGCCGTAAGCGCACTCACGGCGTGGGAGGTGGCCGTCAAACACGCTGCGGGCAAGCTCACTCTCAGCTCGGACCCGGCCACGTGGTGGTCCACGGCGGTCGCATACCATGAGCTGATTCCGCTGAGCTTCTCCCCAGTGACCGCAATGCGCGCTGGGGTTCTGCCGCCGATTCACTTCGATCCGTTCGATCGGGGGCTCGTCGCTACAGCGCTCACCGAGAACATTGCCATCGTGACCCCTGATGAACGCATCCACGCCTATCAGTCGGTTGGCCTGCAGGTCATTTGGTAGTCGAGGGTTGCCCCGGCAATGGTGACGATGACCTTACGACACCTCCCTACTGACGCGGCTCAGGTCCCGAAAACGCTCGCACCACTCCGGATGAGAGACACGGCGTGCACCAAGAGGTGCTCGAGCTCGACGAGGTTCACGTCGGCGAGCTTCCTGATATTGACGCAGCTTCTCCCGACCTTGACCTTCCCAAGACGAGACGCCCGCGCTTCGGCTAAGTAGGCCCCGTCCTCCACGATGCAGCCGTAGACGCTCACGTATTGCTTCTGGTTCGCGATCCCGATGGGGAACCAGTCGCCTCCCTTCCCAGACACGTAGCGGAAGCGCATCTCGCCGTACCCGACGATCTTCCCCCACAGCTTCACGTCGAGCTCCGGAGCGAGCCTGCTGATGGTGTCGTGGCACCACTGCACCAGCGGCAACCTGTCTGCCGGTAGCCCCAAGAAGAAGTCGTCGACGGAGCCGCCCGTAGGTGCCGTCTTCGTCGAAGGCAGCCTAGTTACACTGGGGCTCGAACTGCTCGATGAGACGGGCGAACTGCACGGCCTGGGCCGAGCCCGGCGCGGCTTTCACGTAGCGGCGCATCTGGTCGATGGCCTCACAGCGCTGCCCTTTGGCCATCAGGATGACGGCGAGGTCACCGCGACACTGGATCATGCCCGGGTGGGTCGCGAGACACTCCTTGTAGAGCTTCTCGGCCTGCGGGAGGTTGCTGGCGCGCTTGGCGGCCTTCGCTTCGTCGAGCAGGGCCTTCGCCTTGTCGAGCTTGCTCCCGCCTTCTACCGGCGCCGGCTTCTCGACGACCGGCTTCTCGGGCTTCTCAACGACCGGCTTTTCGGGCTTCTCGGGAGTCGCGACGGGCTCTTTCACCTGTGCCTGCGAGGCCTTGAGGCCCTTCTTGGCCTTCTCGTCGTTCGGGTCGTAGGTCAGGGCTTGCCGGTACGCGGTTACGGCTTGCTTATAGAACTTCTCGCGGACGTATCGGTCGCCCTTGGCGACGAACTGGTCTGCTAGCGCACGGGTCGCTTGACCCTCGAGCTCTGTCAGCGCTGCCGCCGCTTTCGACTTCGGCGACTCTTTGAGCCCATCCCGCACCGTCTCGAGCGCTGCAAGCCAGTCTTCCTTCGCTGCAGCCTTCTTCGCCGTCTCGAGGGCCTCTTGCCCCTTCTCTTCCGAGGCGAGCTTCAGGAGCAGGTCGTCCGCGCCCTTGGCGTTCGGATCGAGCTTGAGCGCCTCGCTCAGCAGGCTCCGCGCGTCGGCGAACTGCTCCGCGTCGAGCTTCTTCTGCGCCGATTCGATGATGGTCGTGGCCTGCTCTCCGGCTGTCTTCTCCGGCACGGCGGCCGGAGCGACCTCCGCGACCGGCGCGGTCGGCGGCACCACAATGGCGGGCTCGGGCGCGGTAGGGACAGCCGCTTCCGGTGCAGCCGGGACGGCCACCGGCTCCACGGGCTTCACGGCTGCCGTCGGAGCAGCCTCGGGCGCCACCTCGGGCTTATCGTCTCCCGCCGCGATAGCGACGTCGGTGCCGTCGGCCCCTGGCTTATCGTCATCGGCCGGCTGCGTCTTGCTGACCGTGCCCGTTGGCTTCGGGGCCGCGCCGGGTTCCTTGCCGAAGTAGCCGAACCACGCGACCGCGATGCCGATGGCCAGGAGCGCGAGCCCGATGGCAATGAATTTGCCCGCTGCGCCGCCGGCGGCTTTGCCGACGGGGATGTCGCGAGCGATGCCCGCCGGCACGTCGTCGCCTGCGCCGATGAACTTCATCATGACGTGGCCGAACTCGATGTCGTCCCCGTTGTGGAGGTCAGTGCGCTTGTACAGGTCGCCGTTGACCTTCACGCCGTTGGCGCTGTCGAGGTCCACGATGGTGTAGGTCGCGCCATTCCAGAGGATCTTCGCGTGGTTGCGAGAGATCGAGCGGTGGTCGACGATGACGTCGTTGTCATCCGTCCGACCGATGATGCAAGGCGTGCTCGTGATCACGAAGTCGCGCGGCTGAACGTTGCGTGACGTCGTTACGAGGTGCGATTGACGTTTGGCGGGGATGGCGCGACGTGTGTCGTCGTCCATTGACTCCCCGAGCGTCCCGATGTCGATGATCGAGGTCGAGCCATCTGCGGCGCGGCCAACGGCCGTCCGAGAGGCGTCTGGATCGCCGTCCTTTCGATGGGGCGCTTGGGCGTGGAGCTCTTCCGATTCGAGCGCGAGCTTGTAGTCACCGATCTGGATGACGTCGCCGGGGCCGACCTTCTGAGACCCCTTGATCTTCGCGCCATTGAGCCGGGTGCCGTACCGGGCTTGTAGCTCTTCGAGCACGACCCCACCGGGTGCGACCTTCAAGACCGCGTGTCGACGTGACACGTTCCGCTCAGACAGGCGGATGGTGTTGCCTTCCTGTCGGCCGATCGTGACCGTCTCGCCCTCGAGGGGAACGACGTTGGTCTTTCCCTCGTCGTCTTGAATGTGGAGCTTCAGCACGATTCCTCCGAGCAGGGCGCATGGACGCGACGTTCTGGTTCCATGGGATCTTCCACGCCGTGGCTGCTCCACGCTACCACGCCCGTGGGCGTGTACCAAACGAGGCGATGGCGCCACCCCAAAGTGGCAGCCTACTGCACCGCCCAGGGGAGGGCGTCTGCCCTTTGAACCCATGAAGGCGCGATTTCGTTCGAGGCTCTCGAACCCCCAGAAACTGCGACTGTGGCAATCCCGCCACGCTTCACTCTCCACCGTGTAAGACCGAAGTGGTCCTCCATCCGTTAGCACTGGCCTCTCCCGCACGGCGCTCCAGAGTGAGCGCCGGCTTCGAGCGGCCTTTGGGCTGCACTCAGGAGCGTGACCGTGAAAGGCGACGACACCACCATCGAAAGTGCCCTGGGCGTGGCAATTCTCTCAGGCGGCGAGACCGCGATGTCCGATGAGCCACACTGGCGTGTCGACGCGGACACGGACTTTGGCCCCACGGGACGTCTTTCGGACCCCGAGGAGGAAGAAAGCCAGTCGCGACGGCCTGCGCGTGCGTCGGCACGCTTCTTGTTATCAGCCTTGGCACGGGCTGCTCGATGGCGGTCCGCCGAACCGCGGGGATTCATCCCCCCGCCAGGAGACGGTGCCATGATTCGGTTCTCTGCAGCTCTCGATCACAAGGCAAACGGAAAGCACGACTCGGTCCGTAGCGGCGCGGGTGCGTCCCGTGGGGCCCGCCTCTCCCCCGAGCGCGAGCTGCAGCGGCTCTTCCAAGAGACGACCATGGGGCACGTCGACGAGCTGTATGGGACCGCCATGCGTCTCACCCGCAACGACCGCGACGCAGAAGACCTCGTGCAGGACACCTACATGCGGGCCTTCCGCGCCTTTCATCAGTTCGAACCCGGCACCAACTGCCGCGCCTGGCTCTTCAAGATCCTCACGAACACGTTCATCAACGGTTACCGCCGTCGGGTGAAGGAGCGGGACATCCTCCAGAAGCAGGAGCACGGCGTCATCGAGAGCTCGCTCTATTGCCGCGAGTCGATGGACCGCTTCTCGAGCCCAGAGACCCGTATTCAGGACTCCACGTTCTGTGATGACGTGAAGGCCGCGCTCGAGGCGGTCCCAGTCGACTTCCGCACCGCCGTCATCCTCAGCGATGTCGATGGTCTCTCCTACAAGGAGATCGCGGACATCATGGGCACACCGGTTGGCACCGTCATGTCGCGTCTCTTCCGCGGTCGCCGCCTGCTCCGTAAGGCGCTCTGGCGCTTCGGCCTCGACGAGGGCTACATCCGAGCGGTCCCCGCCGACGCTCTCGAGAACGCGGCCTGAAGCCACCTGTGCCTCCGAATGCCTCCGAGCCTCCGAATGCCTCCGAGCCTCCGAATGCCTCCGAGCCTCCGAATGCCTCCGAGCCTCCGAGCCTCCGAATGCCTCCGAGCCTCCGAATGCCACCTGTGCCTCCGAATGCCACCTGTGCCGTGACCCATCAGCGAAGGCCGGAAGACGCCGTCACCCGAGTCGTAGGACCGTCGAGCCTCTGTCGAGGAGGTTTCCGTGGC
>CANMLD010000266.1 GCA_947498315.1 Pseudomonadota bacterium
GGCTGTCGCCCGTGACCCTCGCGGCGCTGCCGCGCCGCCATGATTGGGAGCGGAAGCTCCTGGAGAAACGAGCGCGAAGCCTCGGGCTCATACTCGTTGAACCCAAGTCCGAGGTCTCCGTGAGTCCGAGTTAGTCACGAGCGGTCAGCTTCTGCGGGTCAGCCGGCCGGGTGGCTCTTCCCGTTCGCGCGGCGAGCGCGTCCTGGCGCGGCTGACCGCTGACCGCTGATAGCCCGGCGTCAGAGGGTCAGGCAAAATGGAGCTTGAGTGTACGTCGCACAATTTTCGACGCAGCCGCTCTCTTCCTTCGACTGGGCACCGATACGCGCGTACTTGAGCGACGAAGACGGGCTCATAGCCCTTCTAGGAGCGAGAGCAACTCGATGCTCGAAAATTGCCGGCGGACGCCAATCGGAGTTTTGTCTGACCCTCTCAGCCCCGGCTGAAGCCGGCAACGCCGGCGCTGGGGCTGAACGCTGATAGCCCGGCGTCAGCGCCGGCTGAAGCCGGCGACGCCGGCGCTGGGGCTGACGACTAGCGAAACCAGATCTCAGTTGAACCCGCGGGTTTTCGGAGTAGAACGGCGCCGAACGCCGAGACGGTGGTGACGACTCCGACGTGCGCTCCCCCGGCTACCTCTTGGCACTACAAAGTGAGGATTCGATGAGCAGCACCGATGACGCGCCACCTGGGCCCTTCAAGACCGCCGTCGCCACTACCCTGACGTGGGTGGGTGGCCTCGCCGGCCTCGGCGTCGGATCGAGCCTCGCAGCCGTGACGCTCCCATTCATCAATCAAGAAAAGCGTCACAAGTGGTTCCTCGCGCCGTCGATGAGCCTCAACGTGCGGCTCACGCTGTCGCGCATCTCCATCCTCTACGACCGCGAGCTCGTGAAGGAGCGGCGTGGGGTATTCATCCAAAACCACGTGAACATGCTCGACGGACAACTCGCGTGCCATGTCATCCCGCATGAGTTCTGCGGGCTTTATAACCACTGGCACAACTGGATCCCCGGCTACGGCTGGATCATGTATCTCGCGCAGGGCATCAAGGTGTATCCCAAGTCCAAAGGCGGCGTGGCGAAAATCACGGAGCAAGCGAAAGACCGCGCCGAGCGCAACATGTCGATCGTCGCGTTCCCGGAGGGACACCGCACGCGCTCCGGAAAAGTCGGCCCCTTCAAGAAGGGCGCGTTCTTCATGGCCCGCGACGCAGGCCTGCCGGTGGTGCCGTTCTGCGTTCGCGGCATGCTGGAAGTCAACCAACCGAAGACTCAGGTCTTCCGTCCCGGCCACATCGAGGTCTACATTGGCAAGCATATCGAGACGGCGGGCCTGAGTGACGAACAACTCGGCGATCTGGCTGAAGAGGTACGCAGCATCCACGTCCGCTTCATCGAAGAAGGCTGGACGCCCGAGGACGCCGAGGTAGTGTCTACGAAGATCGGCTAATGGGGGGTCCGATAAATTCGTTCAGTAAATTCGGCGACGTTCGCGAGCGGGCCGCAAGGAGGACGTGCGCAGGAATACTCCGAGCCTTTCAAGCACCAAAGGCGCGGCGGACCGCCGCGAACGGCCCGAATTTGCCAACGGATTTGTCGGACAGGAACCTCGGCCAAAAGAAGGCCAGAGACAACAGATGGAGAAGGACCAACCAGTCAGGTCGCCGAGGATCGCATAGGGACGGGCCCTACTACGGTTGGTCCATCTCCACGGAGTGTTAGTCCGGAAGGTTGGCCGAGGTTCCTGTCGGATACCCCACCAACTCCAAGGCGCCAGGTCAGTTATGGAAGACTTTCCTGGGCCCGTCGAGCGCGACCTGGTCAGCCGTCACCTCAGCCTGCCACGCGTAGTAGAGCTGGCCTGAGTTGTTGACGCTCTCGACGATGGAGAAAGGGCCCGCCGGTACGGCGATGCGGAGCACCTGGGGATCCGCGCCGACCGCACGGGCGACCGTCTTGGTGCGGAAGAGCTCCAACGGATGCCAGCCAAGGACCATCTGTAGCCCGCGGCTGTACCGGTCTTGCAGGTACTCGCGACGTTCAGGGCTGTCGCCCCATGGCTCGAACAGCATGTAGACCCCGGCGATCGGGCTCCCGGCAGGCGAGAGCAGCAGCGTTACCGGCCGGGGTGACCAGGAGACCGCGATGCCGGGGAGCGCCATGCTGACGGGCTCATCGGTGGTCGCGGCCGTGCGGTCGAAGTCCGTTTGGTCGAAGTCCGTTTGGTCGAAGTCCGTTTGGTCGAAGTCCACGGCACTGCCGGCAGGAGCGAGCCGGACGAAGCCTTTGGTGGTCAGCGGCTTCTGGCGCAGGTCGATCTCCAGGACCACCCGCGCCGCACCCGGCTTTACGGTCTCGTTCGGAAACCAGCCGTAGGGTGTGCCCTTGCGATCGATGGTCGGATCGATGATCTCGTCGACAAGCGTCCTCAGCTTGGCCGGGTCGAAGACCTGCGACACGGGTCCGATGCGTGAATAGTCGGGCCAGGGACCGATGTCGGTGACGAGGTCGCGTTCGGCGGCGACGTACTCCGGATCTTCGCGGCGCTCCCCGAAGCGAGCGACGTAGTAGCGCAAGTCTTCAGGGACTCTCAGGTGGCGTAGCGCCTCGGCAGAGGCTCCGAAGGCGAATGTGAGGACCCCCAGCGGGACGCCATATCGGAGCGGCTGCCGTACGACGGCGAGGATCCCCGAAAAAGCCCACACGAGGATGGGGTGGAAGACCATGTAGATGATCCCCATCTTGTTGGGGACGTCCCAGTTCTCCTGCAAAGACAGCGCGATGTAGGGCAAGACGAACCAAAGCAGCCAGAAGACGGCGTCCTTCTTCTGGTGGCGACCGAGCCAGACGAGCCCGAGCCCGATGGAGGCGAAGAGGACGAGCCCGAGCATGTCCGCGAGATAGATGGGCCACATCAGGAAGGTCGGGAAGGGGTTCCACGGCGTACGGACGAGCTCGGGCCCGAAGGGCCACTGGAGGAGCCCCTCGTACATTCCGAACAAGCGATGCGGGAAGGCTGGGATCTGGCCGAAGGACTCGAACTTGAGCAGCGAGCCGAGCGCGAGATAGTGATGGATGTGACAGACCGAGGTCACCAGCACGAAGAGCGGGAACGCGACGAGAAAGGCGCGGAGGCGCTTGTCGCGTTCGGGGTAGACCCAGATCGCCCAGCAGATGGCGAGACCGCACAAGATAGCGGCGTGCTGCATCATCACGACGAGGCCGAACATCAGCCCCACGTGGGCCCAGGGGACTCGTGCGCGCAGGAGGAACGGGAACATCAGCGAGCTGAACCCGAGCGTGAGTAGGTTCTCGTCGAGGAGCGGGATCTTGGCGACGTAGGGGTTCAGCGGCAGGAAGAGGAGGAAGGACCACGCCAGGATCCGTCCCGCCCGTGTGTCGTGACCGAAGACGCGACGACCAAGGGCCCAACCGCCGAGCGCCGCCGAGAAGCCGAGGAAGCCGTAGAGCAGCCGAAAGCCAAGGCCACGGTAGAGGACGACGAAGCTCGAGATGACGGCCGGGTTTCCGAGGCGCTGATCGTCGCGGTTCGAATAGAGGAGGTTGACGTCCTGGTCGTGCATCTTCAGCACCTGAATGACGACGCGGTGGATGCACGACTCTAGAAAACAAACGCTGCGGTCGTACTTGAAGACGTAGAACAGCCCGATGGCCAGGGCGACTGCGAGCACAGGGCGTAGCTCGTGCCAGCCTTCGCGAAGCTGCACTGGGAGGCGAGTGGGCAGCCGCCTCAGCCGCAGCCAGGCAAACAAAGCGACGATGGCCGCAACACCGAGGGTGATCCCGGGGACGAGCGCGATGTTCGGAAAGAGCACGATCGCGAAAGCGATGAAGGGGACGAGCCCGAAGCCCCATCCGAGAGCCATCAGCAGGTGGAAGACGGGCGAGTCATCGGGCTGCCGTTCGGGCTGCCAGTTGAAGGCCACGAGGAGCCCTGTGCCGAGCAAGGCGGCGGTGATCAGGAGTCCAAGGGTGAGGTGCCAGATGAAAGCGAGCGCGTCCACGCGGCGATTCTAGCAGAGACCGGGGCCGCATGGTGGTTGCGTCGAGAGAGCGCGAGAGGAATACTCCGCGCCCACCGGTCCGTTACCTCGCAGGATGCAGGGCGGCCGGCCAACAGCGGCGGTGGCTCTGACCTCCCCGGCTCTCCGCAAAGGATGACTCCATGCGCACGTCCCTCGCCTTCCTCTCGTCTCTGCTCGTCGCCGGCACGGCGGCCGCCGCCGACCCATTCACGCCCTGGACGTCGGGAGAGAAGGGTGGCGTTGGCGCCGCCGATCTCGCGGTGAAGCTCGAGGAGAGCGAGTTCTACTCCGATCGGTACACTCTCGAGGCTTGGTTCGAAGACAAGAGCCGCATCTACATATCGTATCTGGTGTCGAACCTCGGTCCCGGCACGGGCAAGTTGGTCGTGAAGAGCCGCGTCATCGACGCCGCCGGCAATGAGCACTACTTCAAGAAGGAGGTCGCCCAGGGCGGCTATGAGGTCAGCGCGAGCCCCTTCAAGTACACGGCTGCCGGCCACACGCTCTCCGGTTCGGCCCGTTCCTTCTCAGCCTCGGGCACGGGGACTGGGTTCAGCTTCGACCTCGACTTCAAGAGTGGCCTCGCCCCATGGAAGCCCGGAAACGGACACGCTGGCTTCGGCGTCGATGAACAGGGCTATTTGAAGACGGCGCTCATCCAACCGAAGGCGGTTGTGACGGGCTCCGTTACGCTCGGAGGCAAGAAGGCCACCGTGAAGGGCTACGGCTACGTGCTCCACACGTCGTCGAACATCGCGCCGCACGGTACCTACAAGCGCTTCGTCGACATCCGGTCCATCGACGGTGACACGGTCGTCTGGCTCAAGCAGTTCACGATGACCGAGCAGTTCGGCGGCAAGACCCTCGGCTACCTGTACGTCGCCCGCGGCGATCAGGTCCTCGTGGCGGCTGGCCGCGTCTCGTTGAAGATGGACAAGGTCCAAACCGACAGCAAACACGCCAACAAGTACAAGGTCCCGCTCGTCATCACCGCCTCCGGCAAGCGCAAAGGCACGGAGATCGCCATCACCATCGAAGCACCATCCATCGCAGGTCGCGAAGACGAGCTCGAGTCCCGAGGCGCGGTCGAGGCCGCCCTGATTCGCCAGTACGCCCAGCCAGTCCGTTACAGCATGGACGCTAAGGTCACGGTCACGGTGACGGAAGCCGGCAAGGAGCCAGTCATCTCGAGCGAGAAGGCGTCATACGAGGTCAGCCACCTCAACAAGTAGGCTAGCGAGCTACTTGCGCGCGGCGAGCGCTTCCCGATAGACCGCCAGAGTCTTCTCCGCACATTCCTGCCAACTGAAGTCCAGCGCGCGGCGCTTTCCGGCCGCGACCGAAGCGGCGCGCCTGTCGCCGTCGAAGAGCACTTCCTTCATGCCGCGCACGAGGTCTTCGTGGTCGTCCGAACGGGCTGAGATCGCGGCGCCATCGGTCACCTCAGCGAGCGCCGGATGCGTCGACACGAGCAGCGGGACCGCCATCGACATCGCT
>CANMLD010000267.1 GCA_947498315.1 Pseudomonadota bacterium
TTCCGGGCAGCCTCGTCATGGTCGTGCTCTTCACGGCCATCTTCTCGACCATCACCGTCATTGAAGACCGCAACACCGGCTTCTTGCAGGGCGTCCTCGTCGCCCCCGGGTCTCGAGCCGCCCTGGTGATGGGAAAGATCGCGGGGATCACGACCGTGGTCCTGCTGCAAGCAACCCTCTTCGTATTGCTCTCACCGATCGCGGACATCAGCTACGGCCAGATCCACTGGCCCGCCCTCATCGCTGGCCTCTTCCTCACCTCGGTCATGCTCTCGTCCATCGGGATGGCGATGGCGTGGCTCCTGCCGAGCTCGCAGGCCTATCACGCGATCATGAGCGTGGTGCTGCTGCCGATGTGGGTCATCTCCGGTGCCCTCTTCCCCTCGTCGGGTGGGGTCCTCGGTGCGGTCATGACCGCGAACCCGCTGGCTTATTCGGTCTCGGTCGTCCGCGGCGCCATGGTCCCAGCCCTCCACACGGGCTGGGGCAGCCTCGGAGTGCTTGCGGCATTTACTGCCGTCCTGCTGACGCTCGCGATCCTCGCGTGCCGCCGCAGCGGAGGGCGCCCCGGATGAGCGACGGTTCCTCGGCCGCAGGCGGCTCCAGAACGGACGCCATCAGCCCCGACGCAGAGCGTCCGAGCCTCGTGATGCGTTGGCGCTCACGAATCAACCCGTGGGTGGTCGCCTTCATCGCGGGCGTCGTCACGATAAGCTTCATCCGCTTTCGTACGCGCTACATCCCCGATGCGCCCGCTCCCTTGGGAACGGTGAGCATCGCTGGCGTGGACACGCTCCCGGGAATCCGAATCGCCGGCGTAGTGCGAACGAGCGAAGACGCCGTCCCGCTCGGAACGCTCGCCGAGAAGTTCAGGGTCGCCGCAAAGCCGATGACCGTCGTGGCCCTCACGCGCTCATCAAGCGTCACGCTCCCGAACGGCGTCGTCGCAGTCCCGCTCACCGATTCTGGCGCCGACGCGCTCGACAGTCAGCTTCGCACGCTGCTCCGCACGACCTTGGCGGCCGGTGATCCATCGCGCCACGGGCTCATCCTCATCGACGCAGGGGGGCAGTGCCGTGGCCTTTACGGCTCGACGGACGACGGGATCGACGAGCTCTTTCATCGCTCGCAGCACGTCCTTCGGGACGACCTCGCCAAGGCGAAGGGGGGCGCATGATCCCGCGTCTCACGTCGCTAGTGCTTGTCGCTTTAGTGTCGTGGACGGCTGGTTGCCGTAAAGACCAACCTGCACCGCTCCCAGAGATTCACGGGACCCTGCCGACCTTCGAGCTCGTCGATCAGACAGGCGCGCCGTTCGCCTCCAAGTCCCTGATAGGCAAGCTCTGGGTCGTAAATACCTTCTTCACGTCCTGCCGCTCGATCTGCCCACCGATGATGGCCTCGCTGAAGCGCGTCGCCACCCGGCTCCCCGCGTCCGTGCCTATCGTCAGCATCTCGATCGACCCCGACAACGACACCGCCGAGGTCCTAGCCAGATACGCCAAGGACCATGGCATTGACGGGACGCGTTGGCGCCTCCTGACGGGCGACTACAGTGCCATCCGGGCGCTCGTGGTCGATGGCTTCCGCACTGCACTAGGCACCCCTCCCGAGCATCGCACCGCAGGGGATGACATCGAGCACTCTGGCAAGCTGATGCTCATCGACGGCGAGAGTCGCCTTCGCGGCTGGTTCAGCAGCGACGGCCCCGGGACTGACGCCCTCGCCGCCGCCGTGACCGCGCTTCAGGCCGCCGCGACCGAGGCGGGTGGGGCCCGATGATGCGGGAGCTGCTCCTCTTCACCAGCGCGCTGCTCGCGAGTGCACCGGGGTGTGCCGAACGCTTCGACGAGCCACAGCTCCTCGGCGGCGTTGTCGTGCAGCCCGAGATCTTGAACCGCGGGATGCAGCTCTTCCGGCGCGATTGCACCGGCTGCCACGGCGACGATGGCAAAGGGCAAGCCGCGAAGAACCCAGCCGAGCGTGGGCCACGGGATCTGACTCTCGGGTTCTACAAGTTCACGTCGGTGCCAGACAATCGCCTCCCGACGGACGACGACCTCATGCGCACCATCCGGGAGGGGCTCGATGGCACCCAGATGGTTGCTCGTCCGGAGCTGAATTCGGCCGACCTTCATGCGCTCGTTCAGTACGTGAAGACGCTCTCGACGCGCTGGTCGAACGAGTCCACCGGTATTCCCATCGTCCCAGATCCGGATCCGTGGGGCGTCGGAAGGCGCCAAGAGGCTATCGCACGAGGTTTCGCGGTCTATCACGGCCTCGCTCAATGCTGGACTTGTCACCCGTCTTACGTGCCTCTCGACCGGCTTCAGGAGTTCGCCTCGGCGACCCTCCCGGCGGGTGCCGACTCTATTGATAAAGCAATTCAATTTCGGGGAGATATCACGAGATCGAGGGTGGTCGAAACCGCATACGGGGATGTCTTGCCACCCGACTTTCTCGATGGTAGGGTCCGCGCCGCGAAAGGGCCCGAGGGCCTCTACCGCGCCATCGCCGTCGGGCTTGGGGGAACCCCAATGCCAACGTGGAAAGACCGACTCTCGTCCGAAGACCTCTGGGCAACTGTCTATTACGTGCGAGAACTCACCAGATTGCGCGGGTCCCCCTCCGCTCGGGCAAAAGCAGCCAGCCCGGTCATGACCTCAGGGGACAACGCAACGCACAGCGCAGGGGCCCAGCCTGCCAACGAGACCGTAAACCCGGCACTCGTGCCGAAGATTGCCAAGGTCGACGATCCCGCTGCGGAAAGTCGGCCAACACCCAAGACGTCCGGGGCCGGCTTGCCTGACCCCCGGCCGATACCAGGCGTTACCGGCGTTCGAAAGGACGCCGCTCAACCGCGCGAAAGCGAGGGGCTTTAGTTGTGGCCGTCATCTTTCCACGTTGGACGAACAGCATCCCGCTGGCGATTGGGCTCGCAGGTCCCATCGTCCTCGGGTCTGTTGTCTTCGCTATCTGGTATTGGGGCTCTCCCAAGTTCACGGACGTCGGCTACGCGCCGACCCAACCGGTGCCGTTCAGCCATCAGCTCCATGCGGGCGCGATGGCGATGGACTGCCGGTACTGCCACAACGCGGTCGAACGGGGGGCTGGCTCAGCCGTCCCGCCTACCGCGACGTGCATGAACTGTCACTCCAAAGTCCTGACGGACAGCCCAAGGCTGGCCAAGGTCCGCGAGAGCTGGGAGACCGGCAAAGCCGTGGAGTGGGTGCGGGTGCACATGCTCCCCGACTACGCCTTCTTCAACCACAGCGTCCACTTGGCTGCGGGCGTCGGCTGTGCGAGCTGCCACGGACGCATCGACCAGATGGCGGTGGTCGCGCAAGCGGAGCCGCTCAGCATGGGCTGGTGCCTCGAATGCCACCGGAACCCGGCACCGCACATTCGGCCGCCCGACGTGTCGGTTACTGACATGGAATGGGAGCCCGACTTCTCGAAAGTCGACGCTAACCCGCCCTCCCGCACGGGCGGTCGGCCTGTCGTCCCCCCTGAACACTGCTCTGGATGTCACCGATGAGCACGCGTCAATGGCGTAGCATCCGCGATCTGCGCGAGGGCGAGAAAGCTCGCCCCGAGCACCATCGCGAGTTCACAGTCGCCGATCCCGGCAAGCCGTGGGCCGAACTCGAACAACCCGAGTCCGGCTCTGGCGTAGGCCGTCGCGACTTCATGACCCTCATGGGCGCCTCTGTCGCGCTCGCCGGGACGACGGGCTGCCTCCGAAAGGAAGTGCAGCACATCCTTCCGTATACCGACCGGCCCGAGGACCTCATCCCCGGCGAGCCGCGCTTCTACCGAACGGCGATGGCCATCGGCGAGAATGTCGTCGGCTTGCACGTCGCGAGTGTGGACGGGCGACCGATCAAGATCGAGGGCAGCCCGGATCACCCGCTCTCCCGCGGCAGGACGAACCGCTGGAACCAAGCGTCGGTCATCCACCTCTACGATCCCGACCGCAGCCAAAAGATCCTCCACAAGGGCGAAGAATCGACGCCCGAGAAGTTCGCTGAGGCGATGGCCACCTTGATGCGTGAGTATCAAGGCGGCGGTGGTCTCGGCGTCGTCGTCGATGGAACCCCCTCTCCGACGCTCTGGCGCTTGCTCTCGGACCTTCAAGCTCAGCAGCCGAAGGTCGCCGTCTATCGCCACGACCTCTGTTGGAACCGCGCGCAGGCGGAAGGCCTCGAGCTCGCGGGCCTGGCGGGCCACACGGTCTTCCATCAGCTCGACGACGCCGACGTGGTGGTCTCTCTCGACGCCGACTTCCTCGGCGGCGATGGCGACACCGTTGTCATGTCGAACGGCTTCTCGAAGCGCCGCCACCCGAAGAACGGCACGCTGAACCGCCTCTACGTCGCGGAGCCGGGATTCTCGGTCACCGGCGCCATGGCTGACCACCGGCTCCGCCTCCCTGCTTCGCATCTCGGCGAGTTCCTTCGCGGGCTGGCTGGCGTCGTCGCGGCGGCAGACGCGCCGGCCGCCGTCAAAGCGCAAGTCGTCGACCGCAAGAACACCGAGCCCGGCGGCCTCGCTTGGAGCGAACGCTTCGAGAAGTTCGTCGCTGCCATAGGTAAGGATCTCGCGGGAGCACGGGGGCGCTCTGCGGTCATCGTGGGCGCGGGTCAGCCCGCATGGGTTCACGGCCTCGCCGCCTTCGTGAACGAGCAGCTCGGCAACGTCGGCAAGACGGTGTTCTACACCCCGCTCAGCCGCCCTGCTCTGCCCGGGATCGAGACGCTCGCCGCCGACATCGGCGCGGGAAAGCTCAGCGCGGTCCTGTTCCTCGGCACGAGCCCAGTCTACGATGCGCCCGCAGACCTCGACCTCGCCACCAAGCTGAAGGCCCTGAAGACAGTCGTCCACCTCGGCTACTACGCCGATGAAACGGCCGCTTTGGCTACTTGGCACGCGCCTGCGGCGCACCACCTCGAGTCGTGGGGCGACCTCGCGTCCTCTGACGGCACCATCGCGATGCAGCAACCGCTCATCGCGCCGCTCTACGACGCCGCCCAGAGCGTCATCGAGCTCTTGTCGCGCCTCCTGGCCGACGCAAGCGCGATGCACTCGGCCGTTCGTAAGACCAACGGCCTCGAGTCCGACTGGGCTTGGCGACGCGCGGTCCACGACGGCATCGTGAAGAAGGGCGAGCTCGCAGTGACCGCTGCCTTCGCCTGGAACGCGCTCGCCACCGCGATGAACCAGGACAAGGGTCCGACCAAGCCCGGTCCGGGCGCCCTCGAAGTGGTGTTCCAGCTCGACCAATCGGTCCTCGACGGTCGTTACGCCAACACAGGTTGGCTGCAAGAGCTCCCGGACCCGATCACGAAGATCACGTGGGACAACTGTGCCTTCATAAGCCCCGCGACCGCGAAGGCGCTCGGGGTCGACGACAGCGGCGTCCCCGAGAGCGACATCGAGGTCAAGGGCCAGCTCGTCGAGCTCGCCGTCGGCGGCCAGAAGATCGAGATCGTCACC
>CANMLD010000268.1 GCA_947498315.1 Pseudomonadota bacterium
CAAGGCCCATCCGATTGCGAGCGCCACCGCCTGGGGTCATTCCGACTCCGTGAGATGAGCTGCTGCGTGAGATGAGCTGCTGCGTGAGATGAGCTGCTGCGTGAGATGAGCTGCTGCGTGAGATGAGCTGCTGCGTGAGATGAGCTGCCGCGCTCACGGAGCGCCGGCGACGAGCCCTTCGCGGAGCAGAACGTCCGCGACGAGGTCCCCGATGAGCGCGTGCCCCGCCGCGTTGCCGTGCACCGGATCGACGAACCAGCGCCGGGCCTCGGCCCCCTGGGCTTCGAAGAGCGCGCAAACGTCGACTCGAGGCTCCCGCGCTGCGTCGCGAAACACACATACAGCCCGTCCCGTCTGAGCCAAGTCCACGGTCACCTGACTGAGGAAGACGGCGCGCGCCCCGATGCTCTCGGCGAACTGGGCCATCGCGTCGAGGTTGAGTTCGCGCTCTTCGGGCGAGACACGGGTGCCTTTCGTGGGCGTCCCGGGGCCCAAGTCGGGCGCCCCCCGGATCAGACGCCGAATGAGCCGGTAGAGCCCCGACTTCGCGAGCAGCCCGTCGGTCTGCATGGCCCACGGCGGCGGGGCGGCGGCGGCGGCGTCCTTGTCAGCGCCCGGATACTCGGTCGTGAGCGACAGCGTGTCGTTGACGCCGAGATCGACGATGATCAGATCCGGCTCGAACTGAGCCCCATGCGTCTCGAGGTAACGGCGTCCCTGAAAGGAGGTGTGACCCGGGACGGACGCGTTGAGTACCTCCCAGTCGCCGTGGGTGCGAAGCCGGGTTTCCAGGACGCCGGCCCAGCTCTCGGACGCACGAACGTACATCCCCATCGGGTGCGACCCGCCCAGCACGAGGGCTCGCTGCACGCCTGTCGGCTTGTCGATGCGTCGCTCGGGGCCGCGGTGCCCTGCCGAGTTGACTCGGAGGGGGGCTCCACCCCAGAAGTGCGCGCCCTCGTCGGCACCTTCGTAGCCGGGACGGAGACGCCAGAGACACGCGGGATCCCAGAGGTAGAGGCCATCGCCGAAGGAGAGCTTCGCTTGGACGACCCAGTCCCGGAGGTCTGCGCCTTGGGGCGCTTCGGGGCGGAACGCAACGGCGAGGACGAGCCGAGACACGCTCTCCAATGCCAGAAAAGCCAGGAGATTCGCCACGATGAGGGTGCCGACGCGGCGCAACCGGGTGAAGTCGCGCGAGCGGCGGTCCCCGTCTGCGTCGCCCAAGATCATGGCTCGCTAGTGGGCGACGCTTCGAGAGGGCACAGTCGGTCGATCCGCTCGCGCGCCCGCGCATCGAAGGCAGGGTCTAGTGAGGCGTCTGCCCATGCCGCCGCCCAAAAGCCGGGAGTCTCGAATCCCCACCGGACCTGAAGCGCCAAGAGAGCCTCCGGCTCTAACCGCGTGCCGTTGCGTCGTTCAGAGCAGGTCAGCTCTTCGTAGGCGCGAAGCAGCGCCTCATCGTCCGGCGTCGGCATCAGGGGTGGGGAAACGACGACCGGCGTCGCAGCAAGCGCCACCTCGGCGCGCAGTAGGTCGATTGCCTTCTCGAGCGATGTAATGCGCTCGCTCGCAATGACTCGCTCTTGCTCATAGCGCAGTCCAAGAGCTGAGAGCTCTCGCGCCGTCTTGATGAGCTGAGCCTGCAACGAGAGGAGCTTGTCTTTGTTGAGCTCGATCTCGCGCGTGCTGTCATCACGAAGGCGCTGCAACGACTGCTCGAACTCGGCACGCGGCGCTTGCGCCTCAGTCTGTGAGGACTGACAGCCAAGCCCGAGCAGGAGCGCGAGGACGGCGAGTGACTCACGTCTTGACGGAAAGGACAGTGTCACCCTGGGAGCATACGCCGGAAGCCGGCGCTTGTCTCCGAAGCTCGAGTCGAGCCAGCGCGACATGGTGGGGGCTCGCTGAGAGCCCGACTCTGGGAGCCGGGCTCTCGTTTCGAGTGAGCTAGTTGAAGGCGCACACTTGGAAGGCCGGCAAGCAGAACATCATCGAGCACTGGGTGCAGGTGGGAGACGACGGGTTCATGCACGCGGCAGCGCAGTTTTGTAAGGAGCAATCGAGCAGCCCGACGTAGCAAACAGAACAACTCTCCGAGAGTCCGGTCTGCTTAATGATGCACGACTTGAGGCAGCCCTCCGGACTAGTGGCGCAGCCGGTTTTACAAGCGCCCACCTTCTGTTGAATCATTGGATCGTCGATGATCGTCTGATCCGCAAGGTTGCCGCAGCCGCCGCTCGACATGCCGTCGGTTCCGTCCATGCCGTCGGTTCCGTCCATGCCGTCGGTTCCGTCCATGCCGTCCGTGGCGTCGGTGCCGTCCGTGGCGTCGGTGCCGTCCGTCCCGTCGGTGGCGTCCGTGGCGTCGGTGCCGTCCGTCCCGTCGGTGGCATCGGTCATGTCCGTCCCATCGGTCGCGTCGGTCGTGTCGATCCCGTCCGTCCCATCGGTGGCGTCGGTCGTGTCCGTCCCGTCGGTGGCGTCGGTTGTGTCCGTCCCGTCCGTGGCATCGGTCGCGTCGATCCCATCCGTCCCATCGGTGGTGTCGGTTGCGTCAGTTCCGTCCGTGGCGTCGGTCGCGTCCGTGGCGTCGGTCGCGTCCGTGGCATCCGTCCCGTCGGTCCCGTCCGTCCCGTCCGTGCCACCGTCATCGACCTGGACCGACAGCGAGTACGCGATGCTCGCGTCCGGCGAGTCCCAGCAGCCGAGCTGGATGAGGTAGAAGGCCACGTCGTTGCCCTTGAGGGTGAGCGTGCCCGTCTCGGTTCCCGAGGTGTCCTCGGCGTAGTTGATGAGGATCTCGGGCTCGTACTCAGGATCTTCGAGCTGGGCGGTGAGGTACTCGGTCAGGTACATGTCCGCGTCGGTGCCGTTGGCGGTCCAGCTCAGCGTCACAGTGACTTCGGCTTCGGACCCGATGTCGAAGGTGAAGCCGTCGAAAGGATACGCGTAGACCGCCTGCCCGTCGTCCTGGGTATTGCCGCACTCGAGGACGCCCTGAATGCAGATGCCCGGCCCCGCGATCGTGGTGAGATCGTTGTAGGACTCGGGGTCGTCGTTAGGCTCTTCTTCCTCGATGGCATCGAGGTTCGCGAGGCAAGCCACCGGCTCCGGCTCAACGTCACCGCCGTCGACACCATCGACCGCGTCGACCGCGTCGACCGCGTCGACCGCGTCGACCGCATCGAGGCCATCCACCACTCCGTCCAACTCGCCATCGGTCGTATCGGTAGCGCCATCGGTAGCATCTACGTTGTCCTCGTCATCGGTCGCGTCCGTGTCGTCAGCGCCATCGGCAGCGTCCGACACATCAGACGCGTCTGATCCGTCCTGGCTATCAGAGCCGTCGGACGAATCGCCCCCGGTGGTCCCCGAGTCGGTCGCCGACCCGCATCCGTAAGGAGCCGCGCTCAGCGCCAGAACTGCCATCCACTTTGTCGTTCGATTCAGCACGTCAACCTCTCTTGTGGCCCGACGACACGCGTCATGGCACCCGTCTGGGCCTCGCGGCCACACCCACCCTCGTCGCCGACGCTCCCACAATGGACGCCGACGAGCTCCCTGCCACCGATCAGGCAGCGGCTCGGACCCACCCGAGCTAAGAGCGCAGTTTGCTAACTCAGCTGCGGCTCGTCAATTCCAAGAGCTATTGCGTTGAGACCTCGCCGTGGTGGCGTGCGGACCCGCCGCGCTCGATCAGGCCGGGTTCTTGCCGCGACCAATGGCGTAGTAGCCGAAGCCGAGGCCGCTGAGC
Organism: Pseudomonadota bacterium; assembly: GCA_947498315.1. Classification (GTDB taxonomy): domain Bacteria; phylum Myxococcota_A; class UBA9042; genus SXOO01. The sequence goes on from CANMLD010000268.1 coordinate 3,758, forward strand.
TTGTCCCGCTCATAGAGGTTTCGACCGTCGAAGACCACCGGGCTCTCGCCCATGGACGCCTTGACTCGCTGCCAGTCCGGCGTTCGGAACTCATGCCAATCGGTGATGATGAGCAGCATGCGTGCGCCGCCCAGCACGTCGTAAGGGTTCCGAGCGTAGCGAATGCGGTCACCGAAGACCGCGTGCGCCGTTTGAGCCGACTGAGGATCGAAGGCCGACACCACCGCGCCCGCCGCCAGGAGAGCCTCGATGATCACGATGGACGGGGCCTCCCGCATGTCGTCGGTCTGCGCCTTGAAAGAGAGGCCCCAGACGGCGACGTTCATGCCAGAGAGCTGCCCGCCGAAGCACTTCGACACCTGGTCGAACATGACCTTCTTCTGGTCGTCGTTCACGCGTTCGACCGCGTCGACGACCTGGAGATCGATACCGTACTCGCGACCCGTCTTCTGGAGAGCGCGCACGTCCTTCGGGAAACAAGACCCGCCATAGCCGACTCCCGGGAACAGGAAGGCCGGCCCGATCCGCTTGTCGGTTCCGATGCCGCGGCGAACATGGTGCACGTCCGCGCCCACACGCTCGCACAAGTTCGCGATCTCATTCATGAACGAGATACGCGTGGCGAGCATGGCGTTCGCTGCGTACTTCGTCATCTCTGCTGAAGGGATGTCCATGTGAATGATCGGGGCGCCCGTACGGACGAGCGGCGCGTAGAGCTCATCCATGGTTCGGCGGGCGATGTCGGCTTCGGCGCCGACCACGATGCGGTCGGGCTTCATGAAGTCGTCGACGGCGGCGCCTTCCTTCAGGAACTCCGGGTTAGACACGACGTGGAAGGGAACGGTCGCGTACTGAGCGACGATCTCCTTGACCTTGAAGTTGGTCCCAATGGGCACCGTCGATTTGCAGATGACGACGGTATCGGCCGCACGGAGGTTCTTACCGATGACCTCGGCGACGGCGCAGACGAAGCGAAGGTCTGCGCTACCGTCGTGGGACGAAGGTGTGCCCACCGCGATGAAGACGGCCTGTGCCCCCTGAATGGCAGGAGCCGCGTCGGTCGTGAAGGAGAGCCGCTCTTCTCGGACGTTTCGCTTCACCAGGTCCTCGAGGCCGGGCTCGTAGATGGGGATGATCCCATTTCGGAGCGCTTCCACCTTCGCGACGTCGACATCGATGCATACGACGTCGTTGCCGAGCTCGGCGAAGCAGGTCCCCGCGACGAGCCCCACGTAACCGGTTCCCATGACTGCGATCTTCAAGGTCGTCTCCTGCGCTGTGGCCGGTGGCTCATGGGGTACGCCCCTCGGGCCTTCCGAGCAAGGCGCCGGGTCTACCGAAGGCGGGTCAAAGACGCAAGCCTGAGTTCGGCCATCCACGTTCCATCTGCAACGAGTTGGCACCGATAGGTGCGAACTTGAGCGACGAAGACGGGCTTGTAGCCCTTCTAGGAGCGAGAGCAACTCGATGCTCGAAAATTGCCGGCGGACGCCAATCGGAGTTTTGTCTGACCCTCTCAAGCTTCCCTTTTAGGCCGCCGTCGACCTGGCCGTATAAGTCTCAGCTTACTTCCTGCGCTTCCGCCTCATGAGCAAGACCGGCAAGACCGGCAAGACCGGCAAGACCGGCAAGACCGGCAAGACCGGCAAGACCGGCAAGACCGGCAAGACCGGCAAGACCGGCAAGACCGGC
>CANMLD010000269.1 GCA_947498315.1 Pseudomonadota bacterium
CTTCGAAGGTCCCCGTGTCGCCAGGTCCTGAGAGCACGCAGTCGTTGTGGAACCCGATACGGGCCGCGGGCGACCCGTCGAAGGCCCGCGACTCCGGGAGCGCGAGCCCGCCAGTGATGGCTCGTTTATATCGCGCGGCTCGCACCTGAATGGCGCGCGTGGCCGGCAAGGCGCCGAGCAGTGCGCGGGCGAGCTGATTCATCGAGCTCTCCGTTGCGAGGCCATGTGAGCTCGTGTGCCACTCTCCCCAAAGCCCGATGAAGCCGCCTTGCATCACGGCGATGACGTCGGCGTTGGCGACGAGGATGGGCGTCAAAGCGCGGATGTGATTCAGGATTATTGGCATCGGCGCGTCGGCGGAGTCCGTCTCGTCCGCGTAGACGAAACGCAGCACCGCCTTTCGCCCCACTGCCCGCAGGCGTGCGAATCCTCCCGTGAGCAGGGCCAGGAAGTTGTCTGGGAGCGGCTGGTCGCGGTAGGGGGCCAGCGAGATTCGGAGCATGACCAGCGAGCAGCCTGTCGGCGCGAGGTCCTCATTGGAGTCGGCGCCGGCGAGGGAGCGCTCCGTGGCCCAGGCGACCATGCCTCGTTCGGGGTTCAGGTGCATGGCCAGACCTTGCGGGTGGGCTGTGGACCTGTCCAGGGCTGCGCCTCCATTTCGACACTTCTCCTGCCGAGCCCTCCTGAAGACGTGATCAAGCCGAAATCAGAGCCCCTGGGGATTTGACCCCCTCCGAGTCGACCCGTAGGCTTCGGGCTATGATTCATGAGCAATCCAGGATGCTCGATCTCATGCGCGACCTGCTCGGTGACGAGTTCGTTCGGCTGTTGGTCGTCCATTACGATCTCCACGAAGACTTCGAGAAGGAACACACGCAGATCACCTGCGTCGTTCGGGGCGCAGGGCTCATCCGGGGCGGCGACGACAAACCCATCCAGATCGTCGGGCACGGCGTCGGGCCCATCGACGCGTTCTTCCGCGGCTTACTCGACTTCCTCCACGCCGAGTACCCGTCGCTGAACTCCATCGTCATCGACAAGTTCGCCGTCATCGGCAAGCTGGGCGGGCGGGGTGGCGTGGCGCCAGGCGGCAGTCAGTCCGACGCGCTCGCCTCCGTCACGGTCGGTATCCGCAACTCCGCCGGTCGCTCCTTCGAGTTCGTCTCCGAGTCCCGCTCCGTGACCCGGTCCGGCATCGAAGCCACGCTTCGCGCGACGGAGTACTTCGTCAACAGCGAGAGGGCCTTCAAGCGAGCGTACCGAGCCCTTCGAGACGCGCGCGAGCGAAACCGGCAGGATCTCATCATCCGGTACACCGACCTCATGAGTCAGCTCGTCAAGAACACCTCCTACAGCGACGTCATCGAGCAGATACGCGCCGACTTGGGAGGCGCCTGACAGCCGTGGTCGGTCAGGGCGGGGCGTCGTTCGGGAGCGCTTCGCTGTTCCTGCTAGCCTTTCTGACCTCGGCGGAGGTCTCCGTTGCGGCGCGGCCTCCCGCTCCAGCCGGCCGAGTTGACCTGCGCAAGTACTTCCAGCACCCAGAAGCTAGCCCCGATCGTGCGGCGCTGAAGAAACGTCTCAGCCGGCTCTCCGTCTCGAAGCTGTTGAGCTTGCTCCGCGGTATCGAGCCCCTGGGTCCACGACCGGCCGGCCTCTCTCGTTTCGAAACGCCTGAGGGCGCGTATCTCGTCATCGCGCCCAAGGGGTACACGCCCAAGAAGAGCTACCCGCTTCATATTGAGCTCCACGGACACGGCAGCGCTCAGACTGGCCACACGGCTTGCGAACGGTACTGGCAGGGCGAGCCCGCGGCGGCGGGGATCTTGCTCGCGTGCCCTGATCTCCGTGATCGCTGGACCACGCCGCGGGCCGAGCGGCTCCTCATCGCGACCTATAAAGACGTGCAGCAACGCTACAACGTCGCGACCCATCGGGTGACCCTCGGCGGCTTCTCTGGCGGCGGTATCGGGACTTGGATGATGGGGCCGGAGTATCCGGACTTCTTCGCGGCGCTCGTCCCGCGGGCTGGAATCCCGCCGCGGGCAGACGAGGTCATGGCGAACCTCAACGGGCTGCCGGTCTACCTCGTTCACGGTCGAGGCGACCCGACCATCCCGGTGTCGAACTCGCGGCGCGCCGCCGAGGTGATGAAGCGGCTCGGCGTCGAGCACATCTACCGCGAAGAAGCCGGCGGGCACGAGTTCTTCGGGCGGCTCAACACCGCGATAGTCAGGTGGCTCTTGACGAAGAGCCGCCCTTCTCGACGAGCGTTCCGCTATCGGGGCCGGCTTGGCGGCGAACGGCGCATCGTCCACTTCCTCGAACTGAGAGGCACTGGCGTCGTCACCGTCAACGCGCGCATCGAGAAGCGCCGACGCGTCGTACTCAGCTTCGATCCGCCCGGGGTCGCCACTGAGGTTCGCTTGCACTTGAACCGCAAGCTGGTCGACATGGCTCGAAAGAACGTCGTCGTCGAGATCAAGGGACGTGGCACTCGAACGTACCCTCTGAAGGAGACCGTCGCTGAAGTGCTCGACAGCTACGACGTCACACGCGATCTGCGCCGCGTCTATACTGCTGGCGTCACGATTCGTCTGTCGGGGAAGTCGCCTTGATGACCTCCGTCATCCCCGTCGGACGTGACGAGCTCATCGCCAGCACGGAAGCGTTCCTCGACCGCGGCGGCTGTGTCGTGCTGCTTGGGCCGCCGGGGATCGGTAAGACCACCATCGCGCGTACGCTCATCGCTCGTCAGGGTGGGGTCTTCGTGGACCTCTCAGCCGCGAGTGGTGATGACGCCGTTGGCCTCGCGGCTGGGGTCGCCACGGCCTTCCGGCTCGACGTGGTCCCGAGCGCGTCCCAGCTCGTCCAGACGCTGCTGACCGCGGCGGATCGACGGGTCCCACTCGTCGTGTTCGACAACGCTGAGTCGGTTATCACGAGCGTCGCGACGCTCATCGCGCGAACGCTCTCGGCGCTCTCGTCGGTCGAAGGTAGCCACTTACGCATCCTGGTCACGTCGCGCGAACGTCTTCAGATCGCGGGCGAGCTGGTCATCGACGTCCCGCCTCTGACCCACGACGCCGCACGAGCGCTCTTGGAAGCACGGGCGTCCGACGCGCGCCCCATCACGGTGGAGGACCGTACAGCCCTGGCCGAGCTTGGGCCCATGCTCGAGGGTTTGCCGCTGGCCATCGAGCTCGCCGCTGCCCGTCTGAGGGTCTTGTCAGTCGCCGAGTTGCGTAGCCGACTCGAGCATCGCTTCCGTCTCCTCACGACGGAGCGGCGGGATGCGGTTCCGCGCCATCGCTCATTGCAGGCTGCGCTCGACGGCGCTTTTGAAGCGCTGACGGCCGAGGAGCGGCATGTCGCCCTCGCGGCGTCCCTCATCCTCGGCGACGTCGGCGTGGCGGATCTCGAGCTCTTCTTCGAAGGAGGCAGCGAGGCGCCCGCCGCACCACTCTCGTGCGACCTTGCTGATGTCCTAATGTCCCTACGTGACAAGAGCTGGCTCGTCGTGGCGTTCAACGGACGTGCAGCGACGCGGGCGAGCGGGCCGCGCTTCTCCCTATACGACACTCAACGCGAATATCTCTCGCTACGCCGTGACGCCGATCGAGATCGAGACTTCTTCCTCGCGGCTCGCTCCGCGTGGGCGATTCGCCTGGCCGAACGCGCTGGCCCAGGGGCCACCGAGGGGCGGCCCGGCGACCTACAGACCCTCGAACTAGCCCGCCCAACCCTCGACGCTGCCCTCGACGCCTTCCTGGCAGCGGGCTCCCTCGCGGACGCCGCCCGTGTCTTCGAGGGGCTACTGCCACTCTACCTCACTCGAGGGCCCTACGCGGTCGGTGCGGAGCGCCTCCGGTCGTTCCTTGTGCGGTCTCTGTCGCTCCACTTACCCACCGAAGGCGCGCTTCGTCTCGGGCTCGGTGCGCTCCTGCGGATGACGGGAGATTCGGACGCGGCCCGGTCGTCGCTCGAGGTGGCGATCGCAACCAGCGCCGCTCTTGGCGATCAGCGCCACGTGGGGCGTGCCACGGCCGAACTCGGGATCGTCCTTCACGAAGCCGGCGACCTCGACGAGGCTGAGCGACTTCACGAACGTGCTCTGGAGCTGGCCAGAGCCTGCGGCGACCGACGCGGGGTCGGGCGGGCGCTTCAGAGTCTGGCCATCGTCCACCAGGAACGCGGTCGCCACGACGACGCTCAAATCCACTACGAGCACGCGCTCGCCATCCTCGACGAGGTCGGCGATGTCCGCTCGGTCGGCGTCGTTCACACGAACCTTGCTGAGCTGCACCGAGAGTCTGGCCGCCTCAAGGCCGCCCGTGAAGGGTACGAGAGAGCTCTCGCGGCCTTGGAGCAGGTCGGCGATCGCCGCGTCTGGGCGGTCGTCCTGGGCAATCTTGGGGCGCTCCATCAAGAGGCCGGCGAGCTCGATGACGCCGCACGTCAGAAGCGCATGGCCGCGGCTTGCCTCGCCGACGTGGGAGACCGCCGACTCGAAGGGGTCTTTCTCGGCGGTCTCGCCGCCGTCGAACTCGAACGCGGCGAGGTGGGAGCCGCGCTCACTCACATCGAGGCCGCTCTCGACCGTGTGACCGCTGCGCGGGATCGGCGCCATGTCGGGATCTTCTGCGCTTATCTCGGCGTCGCTGAAGCGATGCGCGGGCGCTTCGACGCCGCCCGCGCCGCCTTCGACTCCGCCGCGGAGACCCTGTCCTCGGTCGGTGATCCCAGCCTCCTCGCGGCTCTCGCGCTGCACGCGCTTCATGCCCCGGGCGCTACTGACGTCGAGATCGCGCGCCACGCCGTCGAATCCGACGAAGTCCGCTTTGCGAGGCGCCTCCTCGCTCGGCAGCGAGGGCAGGGCGCGCGCGCCGAGCGGGGGCCTAGCCTCCGCTTGAAGGTCGAGTCCGGCGGTCGCGCTTTCGTCATCCTCGGCGGCCGCGACGGCAGCGGCGAGCGGGTAGACCTCTCGAGGCGAACGACTCTGGCCCGGCTCCTCGTTGGTCTCGTGAGACAGCGCCTCTCGGCGAGAGGACAGCCGATCTCGGTCGACGGCCTCCTCGAAGCCGGGTGGCCCGGTGAACGGGTCCTTCCCGACGCGGGCGCGAACCGGGTCTACGTCGCCGTCGCCACACTCCGGAAGCTCGGGCTACGCGATGCGCTCGCCGGCCGGGACGGCGGCTATCTTATCGACGAAGACGTCGAGGTCGACTTTGGGGATGGCTCCGGCGTCGCCCCAACTCCAAGACACAAGTGGGTCGGACAAAATGGAGATTGAGCGTACACCGCGCAATTTTCGACGCAGCCGCCCTCTTGCTTCGACTGGGTGCCGATAGGCGCGTTCTCGAGCGACGAAGGCGGGCTGCAAAGCCCGCCTTTGAGCGAGAGCAACTCGATGCTAGAAAATTGCC
>CANMLD010000270.1 GCA_947498315.1 Pseudomonadota bacterium
CCCGGCGCGTCGCTCCGACGGATCAGCAGCACGCTGACGTTGCCCCAGCGGGGCTCCATGGGCAGCGGGCCACCAAGCGGCCCACGTCCATCCACGCTAGGCACGTGAAGCACCGCCGCCACGCTTGCGCGCCGTTCTGCCGCAGACGAGACCGCGCGATCACGGGACGTGACTGATTCGATCAGCCGAGCAACCGGCAGATGAAGAAACGACGTTCGAGGCAGACCTGACTGGTGTGGGTTCTCGCTCACTGGTCTCGGAGCTTAGCGTCGCGACCTCGGCGGGTCCAGGGTTGGTGGCGGTGCATTCCCTGACTGGGTCGCGCCCATGCCGGTCCTAATCCACTTTTAGAAGCATCAGCGCGGCGTGGATATGAGTTTACATAATGACTATTATCAGACGTCAGGCATGGGCGGGTGAGGCTGCGGGGTCGGAAGTGGTCGTGAGTTTGCCGACCTCCGCGCACCTCGATATCCTGTCGCAGAACGCCGCTCGTCCTCAGGTGCCCGAACCAGTCTTGGGTACCCGACTCCGACCGAGGTAGGCAAGTGCGCGTGCGACCATCGCCGGAGGTTCCTTGGCTCGTCTCCTGTATCGCTCCGACAGTGGTGAACCGATGTCCCTCGAGTTCGGACCGGAGCACCCCGAGGTCGTCATCGGACGCCACAAAGCGTGCGACATCATCACTGTCGATTCAACTGTCTCGCGTCGTCACGCCAAGATCGTCTGGATGGACGGCAGCGTTCAACTGACCGACCTCGGCAGCAGCAACGGCACGTTCTTCGATGGCCAGCGAATCACGGAACACTGGCTCGATGATGCGGACCAGTTCACCTGCGGCGCCTTCCCGGTTCAGTTCTACGCCGACGCCGTCGAAATCGCGCTGACCGGAGAAGCAGTAGCAGAAGACGAGCTACTTGACGCCGAGCTCATGGAAGCCGAGCCAGAGGATGGCGAACCGGTCGGGGCTGAATCAAACAAGTCGTCACCCAGTGCGCCGGCCCCGCTCCCACCGGCCTGGCCAGAGCCCAAGCTGGCGCACGAACGGTTGAAGCAAACGCTCACACCAGAGGCCATCGGTGCCGCGCTCGTCGACTCTCTAGACTCGCCGCGGGCGTCGGTCGCGCGCCCTGTCGTCTCGTCCGCTGCGGGCGGGCCGCCCCCCGCCGTGGCAGTCCCGTGGCCTGAGCCTCTCGCCTCCGAGCCAGAGCCGGAGTACCGGCCGACGCGCCCTGCCCCACCCGAGGCCGCGAGCGCCGTCGCGGCGTTCTCGGAGTTCAACCGGCACCTCGAGGAGAAAGACCGTCAAGTTCAGAGCCTGCGGGAGCAGCTCCGTGAACGAGACGATCGCCTGTCTATCCTCGAAGCGGAGCGGAGCGGGCTCGTCGACGCCCTCGAGACCGAACGAGCCACTGGGGTCAGCACCGGCGAGTTCAGCCTATTGACCACTCAGAACGAGCAGCTCACAGCCAAGAACGCTCAACTCGAGTCCAGCCGATCGGAGCTCGACCAGCGGCTTATCTCCTTACAATCTCAAATACTTCGCGTTCAGGAGGGCCAGCCTAGCGAACGCGACATCGCTCGGATGAGAGAAGCCGCCGCCGAGCGGGATCGCTTATGGGAGCAGCGCGAGGCACTCGAAGTGCGCTATCTAGCGCTGAAACGGCAGTTGCGAGGCCAAGACGCGACAGATGCTGGCAGCGGCGACGATGCCGACGACGAAGCGTTGGCGAAGGCGCTCTCGACGCGAATGCAGGCTGCCCAGGATGACCTCGCAGACGCCCTCGAACGCATTGCCGGCATGGAGATCACGCTGCAGGACGCGGAAGCCCGAACGGCTGACTCCGAGGCGGCGGCGTCGGCAGCACAGCATCGGATGGAGGCGCTCAGCGACGACCTGCTCCGCATGGAGAACCAGCTCGACGAGCTAGAGAACCGGCCGACCGCAGAGGAGCTCTCCGCGGCCCGCATGGAGGCAAGCCGTCTCTCGGCGGAGCTCTCGGCGCTTAGCGGCGCACGCGCGGAGGAGATGGCTGCAAGCGCTGCGCTGACGTCTCGTATGGAGGTCGACCTTGCCGCCGCCCGTTCGGCGGCAGTCACTCTGCAAAGAGAGCTCGAACGGGAACGAGCCGACGGTGTACGCGCCCGAGCCGCCGCCGCCGACCGGTCTGAACTGGCTGCTCTTGAAGCGCGGCTGGCCATTGCGGACGCCGGAGTCCTGCGCGAACGCCGTTCCGCAGAGGAACGCCAATTGGAGATCGAGGGCTTGCGTGCGCAGATCTCGCTCCGGGAGCGGGATCTCGTCGAGCTACGTCAGCGAAGCGCTGCAGTCGAGCGCGACAACGCCGAGCTCAAGGAGATGGTCGCCACCCTACCCGACCGGGAGACCGTAAGGGGCCTCGAACGGCAGCGAGACACGGCCCACCACGAGAAGGCGACCGCCCTCGCTGAGCGAGCGCGTGTCGAGGCGGAGGCTGCTTCGCTCCGAACACGTGTGCAGGAGCTCGATCGACGGATTGAGTCCCGCGAACGTGACGCGTCAAGCGAGCTTAAGCGTGTCGATGGCGAGCGGCTGGCGGCACTGCAGCGGGCGAGTATCCTCGAAGGCAAAGTCCGCGAAGTCGAAGACGTCTTGGTCACAACGCCATCTCGCTCCGAGGTGGAGGATCTGCGAGGCCGTATCGCGGCCGTGGAGCGCGAACGAGACGCTGCGGTTGGTCGTGCCGATGCGGTCGAGCGCCGCACCCGCGATCTCGAGCGCGAGCTGGACGCGCTCCGCGCCGCGCTCAAGACGGCCGAGACGGCGGCCGCCGACGGGCGCACCCGAGAGAGAGGCCTGGAAGCGGCAGCAGACGCGGCGCGTGGACAGCTTCAGGATCTACAGCGCTCGGTGGAGTCCATGCGCGCCTCAACGAGAGACCAGGACACGAAACAAGTGGCGCTAGAGTCCAGCGTCTCGGAGTTTCAGAAGCAAGTCGAGGCGCTCGAAGCGGCGCGTCAAGCGGCCGACTCGGCGTTGGCTGCGGCCCGAGAGGCGGAGAAGAAGGAAGACGGACGTGCGCGGGCGGCGGAATCCTCGCTCGAGACCGCTCGAGCGAAGCTCACCGAACTGAGCGCCACTTCGGACGAGAAGGACAGCCTGCTCGCTCTGAACCGCAACCTGCACAAGCAGGTCGCCCAGCTGAAGAAGCAGCTTCAAGACGCCTCGGCAGGGGCCGAGGTGGCGGTGGACACAGCATCTCGCATCACGACGCTCGAGCGCGAGGCAGCTCGTGTCGCTGTACTCGAACGTGACTTGAACGACGCGCAAAAGGCCGTCACTGCCATCAGTGATGAAGCGAGCGCTGCGAAAAAGGAGCTCGCGTCGGCACGCACGGCGATCGCCACCGCCGAAGCAGAGCACCGACGGGTGTCGGCGCGGGCTGAAACGCTCGCTATCGAGATAAAAGTCCTTGAGTCAAAGTCTCGTGTTGCCGACGAACCCTTTGGCGGCCGCGGCGTCCTGGTGACCCAGGTCACGAAAGTCATCGACGAGCTGAACGACCGGCTGTCTGCCCTGCGCAACAATGACGAGACCGTGCAGTTTTGTGTGCAGGACATTCGCAACGGGGTAGACGCCAGTGAGAATTACGCGTCCGCGATGGAGATGCTCGACGCGAATGGTCGCGAGTTCGACGCCATCAAGGAGACGATACGGCGATTCCGCCGCGATGACTTGAGGGGTAACGCGTGAGCGTCGAGCGATTTCCGACAGAGGACCAGTTCATCACCGCCGTCACCGTGCGGGACGGGAACGCAGCGGTGTTGGCAGGGCGTGTCCTGGTCGCGAAGGAGCGAGGAATCGTCGTGCGCTTCGAAACCGACGGAGAGCCCCTGCCATCCCGCGGCAACGGCATCACGCTCATCTTCGGTGGGGGGGATCGCGTCTTTCGGCTGAAGACCTCCATCGCCGAGGTCATCGACGGCGCCAAGTTGCTCCTCGAGCCTCTGGGGCCTGTGACAGAAGGCGAGCGCCGCGAGTTCTTGCGGTCGGACGTCGAGGTCGACATCCGCAGCGAGGCCGTAGGTCCTGACTACGTCCTACCGGGTGAGTCGAGCGCAGGCGAGCCCAAGCCGGACTGGGAGCGTCAGATCGCCGATCTGAGTGGCTCCGGCGTCGGCTTCCTGTCGGACGGGCTCTACCGAAAGGGAGACCTCGTCTACGTTCAGATGGTACTCCCGACCCAGGTTCCATCCACAGTCAACGCCATCGCTGAGGTGGTTCGTGCTTTCCTTGACGTGGACTCGGGCAGACAACGACTCGCTGTCCACTTCACCGCGCTCGACGAACGGGACCGAGACGTCCTCATCAACTTCGTGTTTCGCAAGCACTACGAACAGCTCGGGTCTCGCATCGGTGCCGTCATCGACCCCGACGTTTGATCTCGAGAGCCGCTGCTCCCATGAACCGCGCGAACCCCGCCGCGTTGGCATCTGGAGCCGGGCTACCAAGCCCGGCCCCAGAACGGGTTCACGGCGCCGGAGCAGGTTCGGGCGCAGGCGCCTCCGGAGCGGGCCCCGGCGGCGGTGCTGCGGGCTCAGGGGGCGGCGTCGCGGGCTTCGGCTCGAACTTGGCGTCAACTTTCATCACCAGTCGCGGAAGCTTCTCCCCCTTGACTCGAGCAGGCTTGAACTTCTTTGGCTCCGTCGTGATGGTGACGGGAGCAAGGCTGTCGTCGCTCGGTTTGACTTCGAAGGTCTGTGGCTCGTCGGAGTTTGAGAGGCGAATGACGAGTTTGAAGCCGGTCGCCTCGAACTCGTGTTCGGACCACTCTTCACCACCCTGGTAGGGCTTGCAGTAGTCGGCGCCCTTCAAGGTCACCCACACCTCTCCCGGCTTGTTTCCTTCGGCCATCGCGACCATCGGTAGTAGAAACGCGAGCATCAGGGACTTGCGTAGAATCGACATCGCCATGAGTACCTCTAAGTGCAGGGTCGAATGGACTGTGCCCGCTCCGGCCCGTAAGTATGGACTCCGAGCGGGTGCATCATCCTGCTTGAACACGGCGTAAACGATCAAGCTTCCCGACGCGTCACGCGAGGCTCATGACTGACTCGATTCCGAGGGCTGCTGCCGGCTGGCCCGGCGCGTCGCTTAGACCGGCCTCGGGGCTATCAGCGATCAGCGGTCGGCGGTCAGTCCGGTTCCGGCCGGCCGAGCCTTCACGGTGGCTCGCAGTACGCTGGTTCTTGCCCGTCTGGCCGCTGAACGCTCATGACTGACTCGATTCCGAGGGCTGCTGCCGGCTGGCCCGGCGCGTCGCTTAGACCGGCCTCGGGGCTATCAGCGGAAAGCTCCGGCG
>CANMLD010000271.1 GCA_947498315.1 Pseudomonadota bacterium
TCCTGGTCGGCCCGGCCCTCCTGCCGATCCGACGCACCGTCCCCGTCGGACTCGAGATCGAGCCAATTCGACAGCCCGTCAGCATCCACGTCGGTTCCCCAGGTCTCGGCGTCCACTCGCTCTACCGCCGTCTCTAGCCCATCACCGTCATCATCGGTGTCGCGATAGTCGGGGGTGTCGTCTGCATCGGAGTCCACTGTGCCTTCGGACTGATCGAGGATCCCGTCGTCGTCGCTGTCGCTGTCCAGTGCGTCGAGCAACCCATCGCCGTCGGTGTCGATGCCGACGCCGAAGTTGGTCTCGACGCCGTCCGAGATGCGGTCGCCGTCGGTGTCGTCGTTCAGCGGGTCCGTACCGAGCCGATCTTCATCGCTGTCGATGAGCCTATCGCCGTCGCTATCGAGGAAGACGAAGCCGTCCGAGCGGAAGACCCTCCCTGAGCCGCTCTCTCCGTAGGGGAGCACGAGTGAGACGTAGGTGAGTCCCGACACGAGCCCTGTGCCTGCCAGGACCGACGCGGAGGTCACGTTGCCGACGTCGGTCCAGTCGAGGACCAAGGCGCCGGTCTCCGTCAGAAGTCGCACGAAGTAGCCATCGATGGGCTCGGTGCCTCCTGTCGGTTCGTCCCAGTTGACCGAAAAACGGGACGAGTCGATACCGGACGCGGCGGTGTCGACCTCATCGACGTCAGCGCCAAGACCGTCTCGAACCGCCGCGATGCTCCCGAGGTCGGCGGCTCGCCCGAGCGCGTAGAGGTTGCCATCGCCAGCGGTCAGCAGCAGCTCCACGACCCCGTCGCCCTCGAGGTCGGTTGGGACGATGGCGCCAATCGAGAAGCCGACGTCATAGACGAAGTCGAGCTGCCCCGTCTGGCCGTTCAGGGCGTAGGCGCGGCCGTCTCCGCCGGCGAAGAGGAGCGTCGGATGGCCGAGCCCGGTGAGGTTCGTCACCGCACACGCCGCTTCGTTGAGCGAGATCGACGGCGCCGTCGCGGTGACCTCGCCCGTCACCGTGTCGATGAAGCCGCTGCCGTCTTGTTTCACCCAGAAGGACCGTCCGCCCGAGAGCTGCACTTCACTCGAGAGCGTGCCTTCGGGGGATGGCCATATGCCAGCTCCATCGAGGCCGCGTCGCGCCCTCACTCGGCCCGCCGTGTGTTCGAAGTGGATGAGATCATTGAGACCGTCGCCGTCCAGGTCGAGGAGCATCGGCATGCCTCGGGTGAGCGACCCCGTGAACGGCTGCGCCCACACGGTGGTGAGCCCACTTAGGCCATACCGCATGACGCCGAGCTGTCGCCAGGACCCAACGGCGATCTCGACGGTGTCGGGGTCGCCGTCCACGTCGCCGAGGACGAGACGACCCGGGTCGAAGGTGATGGCCGACGAGGCGAGCTTGGCGCCGGTATCGCCTTGCAGGATTCGAATCGACTGCACTGCGGTCGCGGCCGGCGAAAGGATGCCTTCGACTCGATCTCCATAACGGCTGATGAGCACGTCCGAGACGCCATCTCCGTTGAAATCGTGGAGGATCGCCGGCGTGTAGGAGGTCCCGTTTCCGGCCGTCACCTGGTACGGCTTGTAGACCCACGAATACATCCCGCCGGTCGCCCCATCGAGGGTGATTCCAACGCGGAGGTTGTCGATGACCGTTAGCGCGTGTAGCTCCGAGACCCCGTCGCCGTCGATGTCGCCTCCGACGCCGAGCAGGTAGTTCTCGGGCGGCCCTACGAGGCCGGGGGCGGTGAAGCGCCACCGGTCAGTCTCACCGTCGGCCTCCATCACCACGAAGGCATCAACCCCATCCTTGCGCTCGAAGATGACCAACTCCCGGTCACCCTCCGTCGCGCCGTCGCCTTCCGGCCACGGCCCCGGGCCTTCGAGGTCGCTGAGGCTCATCACGGTACGGCCTTCACCTGCCCCGAAGAGGGTGGCCGAGTCAGGTGTGGCGCTCGGGCTGCCCGTGGCGAGCTCGATACGCAGCGTTCGACCGACCGAGTCTTTCACGAAGGCCTCGCGGGGACCATCCGCAGTGAGAGCGCCGGTGAGCAGTCCGGGGGCGAAGCCGCCCGTCGCCGTCCGTTCCCCGATCCGCTTCAGCGGGCGGTTGAGCACATCGAAGTAGCCATCGGCGCTGAAGAGGACCAACTGGCCCGGCTCTGAGCCGACGACCTCATCCCAGCTTCCGCGATAGAGCACGTCGAGATCCTTGGGGAAGAGGTAGGTCCCCACCACCGTCGGGCTCCCTGCCTCCAGCCCCGGTGGCGTCGACGTCACGTCCACCACCTCAATGGCGTCACCTCGCCCGTCGCCGTTCGGATCGACCGTGATGACGAGCTCCTGCGCCGCGTATGGCGGCCCGCGCCGTACGACTCCGGCCGCTCCGGCCGACGCGATCCCTCCAGGGACGACGTCGCTCAGGACGCCGCCCACGTACTGAACGAGACGCAGCGTCCCGAAGCTCGGGATCGAGTCTTCTGGCGCTTCGAGGAGGACCAGCTCGGGCAGGCCATCCCCCGTGGCATCGAGCGCATGGGGAGTCGTGACGCGCTGATCGAGCGACGCGAGCACCGTGCCGCCCAGGGTCTCGACCACCTCGGTGCGCCAGGTGCCGTCGAAGACGGAGACGACCAGCTCGGGCCGACCGTCGCCGGTCAGGTCAACCATGGGACCGTTCACCCATCGAGTCGTGATATCACGCCGAAAACGAGGCGTTGGGATGCCTGCGGCGTCGACGTCCGCGACGCCGAAGAAGCCAGCACTTCCCAGCCCGCCGTAGGCGATGGCGACCTCCCGACCGGGGTCGTCGTCGGCGTCGAGAGCCACAATCGGCGCGGCGTAAGGGACCGCAGCCGCACCGGGCCCGTACCAACCTCCTGTCGTCATCGAGAGAGTGACCCCATCGGACAGGTTGATGACGCGAAGTGCATCTCCACTGCTGGCCACAATCTCGGGGACCCCGTCTCCAGTGACGTCGGACACGACGAAGCGGGTCGAGCCGCCGTAACCCGCGCCGTCACTCTTCCAGAGCATGGTCCCGGCCGCGCCGAAGCCCTTGCTGAAGTCGAAGGCGTAGAAGAAAGCGCCGCCCGTGTTCATCGTGACGAAGACGACCAGCTCTGAGCCGATGTCACCGCCCGCGTGTCCGTCCACGTCTCCAACCCACGAGGTGATGCCTTGCACCCCGGAGCTTGGGCCGAGCCCTTCTCCGAAGGTCCACGAGACCTTGCCGCTCTGGCCGTCGAGCGCGTAGATGCGGGTGTCGCCGGTGGCCGCTTTATGGACGAGCACGTCGAGGATCCCGTCGCCGTCGAGGTCACGTGGTCGCCCGTCGGGCGCCGTGATGAACGCGCCGAGCTCGAGGCCCGGGCTAGCCCACGACATCGTGCCATCGACGGGGCTGCGGCACACCGCCCGACCACCGATGAGGGTTACGAAGTCCGTCTTGCCGTCGCCGGTCACGTCGTCCACCAGCAGGGGCGCGTTCGTGCCCCCGAGCCTGCGACGCCAACGCAACGAGGCCTCCTGCATGTCGCCTTGGCCTGGCAAGACGCGGGTGAGGCGTAGGTTCTGGTAAGGGTGCGGCCAATCGCCACCGTAGGACGAGGCGATGACGAGCGCGAGGAGCTCAGCGATCACGAGAGTATAGCCTCCGGCAACAGCGCGCCGGCGTTCTCTACGAACACGGCGTCGTCGAAGCGTAACATCGCGAAGTGGTGTTTGAAGGCCGGTGACGGGATGGCCGGGACTCGGCCAAGGCGTTCTTCGAGGAGCCAGCGAGGGAAGTCGGCGCCTGCGGCGATCGAGAGCGGGGCGCCGCCGCCGAAGCGCGCGTTGAGCTCGAAGAAGCTCGGCTCGCCATCAGGGCCGACCATACATTGGAAGGTGAGCACCCCGCGGGCATCGGGCAACGCCGCCGCTGCCGTCATCGCGGCGCTCATGACACGCTCGTCCGCGACCGTGATCCCCTTGGAGACTTCGCCAGCGCGCGTCTCGAGCCGACGACGCGGGACGGCGCAACGCGGCGTCCCGTCGAGGCCAACGTAGACGTCGACGGTGTACTCGACGCCCGTGACCAGCTCGAGGAGCAAGGGCTTTTGAGTGCGCGGCCACCAATGCGCGAGCTCCTCGACACTATGAATGGGGCGCGTCCCGATGGACGAGCTGCCGTTTTCGGGCTTCAAAAACAGGGGGAACGGCTCGTGGCCTGCGAGCGCGGAACCATGATCGATGACGCGCGGGGTACGAAGGCCGATGCGGTCGAAGAAGGCTGCCGCGACTCGCTTCGAGTCGGAGACGGCGGCCGTCTCGGGCCCGCTTGCGACTGGTATGGCACCGACGGCTTCGAGGCGCGCTCTCGCCGCGGCGAGCACTGGCAGCTCCGGATCGATCAGGGGCACGATGAGCCCGATCTGATGGCGCTCGCACACCTCCACGAGCCGGTCTACGTAGTCCACTGCCGTCACACGCGGCACGAGCTCGGCGGCGTCGGCGTCCTGAAAGGCGGACGAGAGCCGGGTGAGGTCGGTCGCCACCACCTTGGAGCCGGTGAGCCCGAGCGCCCGCTGCGCGTCTCGAAACGCTCTCAGAAGCGCGACCCGGCGGCCAGCGCTGGTGAGGAGGACGTTCAAGCTGGACGAACTTGGCGTAATGACCGAGGCGCTCTGTGGCATGCCGCCAGCTTATCCTTCCGCTGCTCACTGTAGCAAAGCTCTAAGTGGGTTTAACCAAGCGTACGAAAGCGTGCTTCGCAGCGATGTTCGCTATCTTGTCTTCATCGACATGGCGAGCCTCTCGGGTTCGGCGGCTTGAACTCGAGGCGCGGGTTTACTCCGCCGGCTTGGGCGCGAGCAGCCCCGTGCACAGGCTGTCGATGTCTTTGGGGTCGATGGTCCGGGACGGCACGAAGGACCCGCCGGACGGAGGTACCGGTCGCAGAGGACGACCTGTCCCATGGCCCGTCGAACGCGGAGTTCGACGCCGTACAGGCGCATGAGATCGACGATGGCCAGGACGAGCCAAAGGTCGCGAACCAGCGGGCGCTCGTGACTGACTCGATTCCGAGGGCTGCTGCCGGCGATGCCGGCGCGGCGCTCGGTGCTGCTTCTGAGCGGTCAGCGCTCAGCGGTCGGCGGTCAGCTTCGGTCGGTCGGCCGGGCTGCATGTTTCGCACCGCGCGGCGCTTCCGTGGCCTCGCCGGGCTGACCGCTCGTGATTAACTCGGACTCACGGAGACCTCGGACTTGGGTTCAACGAGTATGAGCCCGAGGCTTCGCGCTCGTTTCTCCAGGAGCTTCCGCTCCCAATCATGGCGGCGCGGCAGC
>CANMLD010000272.1 GCA_947498315.1 Pseudomonadota bacterium
GGGCGTTCGCTGCCGGGGCGTTCGCTGCCGGGGCGTTCGGGGCAGGCCCGACGTCGCCTTGGGACACCTGCCTTTCGAACGTGACCGGTTTGAAAGCGACCAGCCAGAGCGCTGCGAGGAGCGACATCGAGAAGACAACGGTGACCGCAACGCGAAGGCGCATCTTTGCATCTTCTCACACGACGGCTTGGTCGGGCGATATTGCGTCGTTCGCGCTCTCGATGAGCGCGTGATCAAGAGCACGCTCGAGACCAACGAAGCTCCGCGTCACTCACCGAGACCGAACGTCGGTTGAGTGAGCCCGAGTAGCGACGAAGGCAATGCGGTTGGAGGCTCTAGTCGATGAACGCGCGACCACGGAAACCGACTTCACGCACTGTCACACTAAGCCTCATGGCCCCGCTCGTTTTGTTTGGGGTGGGGTGCTCTTCCTTCGACTTCGAGATCGAAGACAGCACGGACGAGGTCGTCCTCGCCGGCAACCCGGGCCTCTACGCGGTTGGCCAACCTCTACCGCCGGACCTCATCCCAGACGCTACCTTCGAGTTCGAGCTCGGTCAGGAGCCAGCGGGCGTGTACCTGCACGAGGCCGTGTTGAGGCTGACCACCACCGTCCCAACGGCGGCCTTGGTGGAACACCCCTTCGCGTTCGTCAGTGGGATCGATCTGGTGATCGTGTCGACGCAAGAGGGCTCTACCCTGCCGCCGCTGTCCCTGGCGACGCTGACGGGCAATCCTGACGGTCAACAGGTCCGTCTCGACGTGACGGGTGCGAATCTGCTGCCGTACGTGCGCGAGGGCTTCGAGCTCCAGAGCAACCTGAGGGGCCGCGTTCCGGCGTCGGACTTGAGCTTCCGAGTCGATCTGGTCATCGGGGTCGACGTCTTGTGACGTCAGCCGGCGCTCGGGCCGAAAATTTGCGCCTCGACGCTCGCCTTTCGAAGTTGACACCCCCGGGGGGCGCTCGTACAACACGCCGCCATGTACGAGACCTCCGACATTCGTAAGAATCTCAAGTTCGAGCTCGACGGGGACCCCTACGTCGTCGTCGACTTCCAGTTCGTCAAGCCGGGTAAGGGCACTGCGTTCACGCGCACGCGCATCCGCAACCTGAAGTCGGGACGCACTCTGGAGAAGACGTTCAAGACCGGGGAACAGCTCAAAGAAGTGGCCCTCGAAGAACGCGACGTGCAGTACCTGTACAACGACGGCACAACGTACACGTTCATGGACAACGACAACTACGAGCAGGTTGAGATTGGCGCCGACTTCCTCGACGACGCCAAGAACTTCCTCCTCGAGAACATGCGCGTGAAGGTTCTCTTTCACGATGGCGTACCCATCAGCATCGAGCTCCCGACCTTCGTGGATCTGCTGATCACGTACTGCGAGCCGGGCGTCCGTGGCGATACCGCGACAGGCACCCTGAAGCCGGCCACGGTGCAGACGGGCGCCGTCGTGAACGTGCCGCTCTTCATCAACGATGGCGAAGTCATCCGGATCGACACGCGCACCGGCGAGTACTACAGCCGCGTAAAGTAGTCGCCCGCGTGCAGCGGCGTCCCGCTCGCGCGATAGTGCCGCATCCCTCTTTCCAACCAGCAGCCCCCATGCCGCTCTACCGGGTCGTCAGTCGTTCCGCTGGCCCTGAACTCGGGCGCACCGACTCTTATCGGGTCGAGGCCGCGCTGAGCGGCCCTTCCGGTATGCTTTATTCCACGATCCCATCTGACGTCGCGCTCGGTGATCTCGTCGACGGCTCTGGCCAGCTCGTGGCCAAGAACCGGTCGGCGCTGCCTCTCGATAGGCAGGATTGGTGGCGACTCCACCGCATCGGCCGGAATCTCGCGGAGCGTCATCGCATCGAGCGAGCCGTCCGAGCCTGGTTCGACGCTGAGGGCTTCCTCGATGTCACGACGCCCGCCATGGCGCGCTCACCGGGCCTCGAAGTTCATCTCGTCGCGTTTCCGGTCAAAGACCGCTTCCTCATCACGTCTCCCGAATATCACATGAAGCGGCTGCTCTCGGCAGGCTGGGATCGCCTCGTCTTTCACGGGCGGGCCTTTCGCGACGATGAAGCAGGGCACCTCCATCATGCCGAGTTCACCATGCTCGAGTGGTACCGAGCATTCGCAGAACCTGTTGATATCATGTCGGATATCGCGCGCCTCGTGGCCATCGCGACGGGACGTGAGCGACCTTGGACCACCCTGACCGTCCGCACCGCGGTCGCGCGCTACGCCGGCCTCTCGGAGCGGGAAGACGACCCGGAGCGCATCCTGCGCGCTCTCGTCGAACACGTGGAGCCCGCTCTCGCGGAGCTCGGCGCCGTGTTTCTGACGGAGTGGCCTTCATCGCTGGCAAGCCTCGCCCGACTGAACGAAGGCGATCCGACGGTGAGTGACCGCTTCGAGGCCTACCTCGACGGCGTTGAGCTCGCGAACGGCTTCGGCGAGCTGACCGACGCAGGCGAGCAACGCGCTCGGCTCGAGCACGACCAGGCGGAACGCCGCGCAGCCGGCCTGCCTGTCTATCCGATCGACGAGGCCTTCCTCGGCGCGCTCGAAGCGGGTCTGCCGCGCTGCTCCGGCGTCGCCCTTGGACTGGACCGGCTCATCAAGATCGCGCTCGGGGCGGCGAGCCTAGACGACGTCGTTGCGTTTACGCCGGCTCTCGCGTGAGTTCGACGATCCGAGGCCAGCTTCGCGCGCGCGTCATCGCACTCATCGCCGGGCTCACGCTCGGCGCACGCGCGCTCGACCTTGCGACCGCGCCCGCCGAGACGCCGCCACCCTTGGACGACTCCGAAGCGGCGTTGCTCGCTGCGTGGCAAGCCAGCGCCGCCGCCGCCCTCAATCACCGTACCGGCGCTACGGTGATGAGCCCGAAGGCGGACGTGGCCTTCCTCGACCCACCGTCGCTCTTCCGCCGCGGGCGGGTGGTCGCCCTCGCGACGCCGCTCAACGGTCGTTATCGGGATCTATGGCGCTTCGAAGCTCGAGCCACGCCGAACGGCCGCATCTTCGACGTGGCGTGGGCCGTAAACCTCTCTCGGACCTCCGACGCCAACGACCGCTTGCTGGCAGTCGCGCCTGACGCGCCGTGGGCCGCGACTGCCATCTTCGTCGATGACCAGCTCGCCGCGGTCGAAGTTCGCGACTTCGCTGGCGTGAGCGCCGAACGCGACGGCACAGCCACCTGGCCGTGGCTGCAACGCGCTATGGCAGCAATCACGAACGCCGAGCAGACAGGCGACGTGCGTGGGATCGGGCTTCAGCACATCGACGTTAGCCCAGGGGTCACTGGTGCGTTCACCCTCGCGTTCGACGGCAGCTCAGCGACCGTCGCCCTCTCGCGCGACGAGCGCCCATTCGTGAGCTTCGACACAGCAGGCGTCTTCATGGCTCGTGGGCCGGACGTGGCGAGCCATGGCGGCCGTCTCACTTTCACGCTCGCCCCGCCCGAACAGAAGATGCAAATGGAGATGCTGAACTGGATCGCTGACCGCGGACGCGGCTTTGCCGACCAGGGGCTCGCGCCGGAATGGCTCGGGTCCTCCGTGGAGTTCGCCAAGGAGGTCTACTTCGAGGCCAAAGCCGTGAAGGCCTCGGTGGACGAGATGAGCCTCAGCGACGCGACTCCCGAAGAGGGCACGCCGGTGGCTGCTCCGGCAGCGGTGGCGGCACGGGAAGAGTCCGTTCAAGAAGCGGTGCAGCTGGCCAAGCGGCAGCTCGACTCGGAAGACATCGCGTGGCCGCCCGCGCCGATGTCGCCGCTCCTCGACCCGCCGTGGGAGGGGGAAGGGCTCTGGAGCGCCGTCGGCCCTGATCGAATGACGGCCGCGCCCCACGGTCGGCCACTAGTCTATGAGACCTTCGTCCGGCCCGAGTCCGACTACGCGCGAAAGGCCGTTCGACTATTCGCGTGGGACCCGCGCTACCTCGAGCTGCGAATGCGCTCCGGCACTCATGAGCCGGTCCCTCAAACGGCCGCGCGCGGCGATGGTCGAATCCCGCGTGAGGGGGACGACCTCAGCCGTGTCATCATGGCCTTCAACGGGGGATTTCAGACAACCCACCGCGCCTTCGGGATGATGGTAGACCGGCACGTGCTCTTGAAACCACGCACCTACGGCGCGACCATCGCCCTCCTCAGCGATGGGCGTCCCGCGCTCGGAACGTGGATGAAGCGAGCCGCGATCCCGCCCGAGTTCGTGAGCTTTCGTCAGAACCTCGAGCCACTCATCGAGGACGGGGTCTTCAACGCCTATCGGCGCGTCCGATTTGGCGGGACCGAGAACGTCGCTGGCGCAAAAGACGGCTGGACGGTGCGCAGCGCCATCTGCGTCACCGTGGCCGGCCACTTTCTCTACGGCTACGCGGAGTACGCGAACGAGAAAGCACTCGCCCAGGCGCTGAAGCATGCCGGCTGCGTCTACGCTATCCACCTCGACATGAACCCGGGCCACACGGGACTTGAATTCTACCGACACCTCGTGGGCGGTGAGACTCCAGAAGTGGCTGAGAACGTTCGAGAGTTTCCGGTCGTCGCTGCGCCTGGCGACGCAGGTCTCGCGTCAGGAGGATCGGTCACGCCACGTCCGATCCGCATCGAAGGGCGACAGGGCCACGCCAAAATCCGGCACATGAACCGGCCGACGCGTTACCTAGGTACTGACTACCGGGATTTCTTCTACCTCGTCACGCGCCCCGCGTTACCCCCGCCGCTGCTCCCCGGTCAGACCGTTCGGTGGCTCACTACCGAGCTCCCGATCGGCCCGGAGCGTCCGCCGAGAGCCGCTTTAGGCAGCGTGAGCGCGGGTTCGGCAGCCGGCGTCGAGGTGCTGGTGGTCGACTCGTCCGCAGCCCGGGTGATGGCAGCGGCCACACCTGAGCCCACACGGCCCTTCGCGACCATCCCGTGGCGTGACGCGGCGGCGAGTACTGACAGCGTCAACACGGTGCTGCCTGGTGGGCGCACACTCGTGGGCAAGCCGCTCGCAGCGCTGGGACCTGACGGTGAGACGGGGCGCCTTGCCGCCGGCGTCAATGCTGACGGAATGGTCGTATTCGCTCGAGGGCCGACCGCTGCAGTGGTGCTCGTCGCGATGCGTGCCCTCGGCGTCGCGACCCCGAGCTTCTCAGCCGGTTCCGCGGGCCCCTTCTGGATGTATGCAGCGGCGAGTGATGGATCGCCTGGCTTGCTCGAACTCGAGCCAGGCCAGGACCAAGGGGTGGTGGTCGCCGGGGTGACCGACGCGGAGTCGCGTCTCGGCGTATGGGCGGTGCCGCGCCCCCCTCGCTGGGAGCGCT
>CANMLD010000273.1 GCA_947498315.1 Pseudomonadota bacterium
CCGTCCAGCTCGAACAGCGCGGCCGCTTGAACCCCGACCGCGACGTCTATCTCCGCGTCGTGCAAGGTAAAACCGCCGGGCTCTTCCGCTGGGGCTTCGTCGCGGGTGCCACCGCTGCCGGCCTCGACGGCGACACGCTCGCGACGCTCGGACGCTGCGGCAACGCCCTCGGCATCGCGTTTCAGCTCATGGACGACGTGCTCGACGTCACCGGCGACCCGGCCGTCACCGGCAAAGACGTGCTCGCGGACCTGCGTGAAGGAAAGCTCACCTGGCCCTTCATCCTCGCGAGCGAAGCCGACCCCACGCTCCTGCCGCTCATGAAGGACGCGCTCACCGCTATCGAGAAGGACCCCGGCGGCGGCCACACCCCCGGCGAGCTGGCGCTTCGCATCCTCGAACGCGTGCGCGCGACCAACGCTGTCGCCGAGACGCGCGCGTTCGCGGCGGCGCAGGCCGACCTGGCCGTGAAGGCGCTCCGCACGCTCCCAGACTCGGTCTCGCGCCGCGCCCTCGAAGCCGTCATCGAGAGCGCCGTGAGCCGCACCGCATGAGCGCCCAGCCTGAGAGCACTCCGGCCCTCGTCCCGGCTGGCGGCAGCGGGCAGATGTTCGACCGTATCGCCCACCGCTACGACCTCCTGAACCGCATCTTGAGCCTCGGGATGGACCACCGCTGGCGACGCGCGCTCGTGAAGAGCCTCGACCTCGGCGCCTGTGGCCCAACGCCCCACGTCCTCGACCTCGCCACCGGCACCGCCGACGTCGCGCTCGCCGTCGCGAAGGCCTACCCCACGGCCCGCCTGGTTGGCGTCGACCCGAGCCCCAACATGCTCGACCACGGCCGAGTCAAGGCCCGCGAGCGGAACCTCGACGGCCGCGTCGAGCTCATGGTCGGCGACGCGCAGGCCCTCCCCTTCGCGGACGACAACTTCGACGCCGCCTGCATCAGCTTCGGCATCCGCAACGTCCCCGACCGCGCGCTCGGCCTCCGGGAGATGCGCCGCGTCGTCCGCCCCGGCGGCGTCGTCTCGGTCCTCGAACTCGGGGAGCCCACGGGCGTCATGGGCCCCTTCGCCCGCTTCTACGTCCACCGAGTCGTCCCGAAGGTCGGCGCGTGGCTCTCCGGCGCCCGCGAATACGACTACTTGCAGAAGTCGATCGCCGCCTTCCCGGCGCCCGAGGCCTTCGCCGCCATGATGCGCGAGGCGGGGCTCCAGGCCGTGACGGTGCGACGCTTCAACTTCGGCGGTACGAATTTGTATGTGGGCCGCGTCGCTCGATAGGGGCGTCACGGGGAGCACTGAGACTTAGGACGCCTCGCCGACTCGCGGGGTCTGGCTGGCGAAGTCAATCGAAGATCCTATCTTCGGGGGACCGCATTTCCGAACGCCACCTGCACCGTCGCCCTCATCGACTGACTTTCCCACTGCGCCGACATGCTCCGAATCGAGGGGGGCGTCGTGGCGCCGCAAGGAGGCCATGGACCGCAATCGGTCTCGCACATAAGTGAGTCAAAAACGACCATGACCCATCGGCACTGCAGCTCTTGATCATGGCGCTCGATCACCTGTCTGCCCTACTTGCGCTCCTCCGCCCCCATCACGCTGCCCTACGACGAGAGTGTGACTCTATCGCACCGATAGAGCCCGCCCGAGCCGAGCCCGAAGACCGGGTCTGGTACGACGACGGCATGCCCATCTGACCAGGAGAGCCGTCTGCAGTTCGACGTCGGCTGAATTCCACGTTTTGTGGTGGGCGCCTACAACCTGCGTCGGTCGAGTCGGCATCATCCCCCCGTCAGGTCTAGCACGCGAACTCACCGACTTCCTGAACCACAGGTCGCAGCGTCCGGCCACCAACCCGGGCACAGGGCCCCGAGAGGGCCGCCCACGACGATACCAAGAGCAGCTCTAGCGGAAAGGACGGCAAGCCGGCCTCGCGCCGAGGCGGGCTTGCCGTCCTCTCCGCCGATCACGCCAGCCCGCGCTCGCCGCGAGAGACAAGGACGACCCGAGAGCGACCCCGCCAACTCGAAGCGACAACTGCGTCCAGACTCGGTACCCCGAAGGGCTTGAGACCAGCTTGGGCCCCCCCCACCGCTATGGTTCAGGAGTTGCCCCGAACGGCACCCATCACGCCTTCCGGCACGCCAGCCATCCTCCAGCGGAGTTGTCCGCGCCACTCGGCGGCCGATATTGCGGGCTTTCGCTCCCCTGCGTCTCGCTGAGGCTGGCCGGCAAAGGCAATCGAAGATCCTATCCGTTGCGGACGTTCCCGACTGGGACAGTGAGCCTATAGCTCGGCGCAGGTACCGTTGTTGCACACGCCGCTGTCGCAATCGCTACCGATCTGACAGCCGCTCGCCGTGTCCGGTACCGCGCAGTAGCCAGCATTAACCCACTGAGGCGCTTGCTCCTGGCGTGATGCGTGCCAACTCTGACTGAGCTCGGTTGGCGTGCAGCTTGAGAGCATCTCCACGAAATCCTCGTAGCTCGTGGCGGACGGCACCACAGGGCCGGTTTCGCAGGGTCTCTTGGGGAACTCCACGGTCCACTCCGCGCCGATCGCGACAGGGTCCACCCCCAACATGGAGCGTGCTCCGCTGCCGCTGTGCACCGAGAACGAGAAGATCGCGACCGAGCCGACGGCGAGTGGCGCCTCCGGCATTGAATCGCCCACCCAGATGAGACTCTTTGCCGCTGAGTCGTAGTTCGGAGACGGATTCCACAAGTCCGAGTGGGCCTTCCCGAGCCGGATCGTGACCTCGGATGCTCCGCTGCCCGTGAGCCACTCGTGTACTTCGAGCGTTAGGGCAAGCGGCCGATCGCCCCCTTCGTTTAGTCCGTTGCAGGACTCGACCGCGCCGGATGGCATGGTCGAGTCGGTATAGACGTAAGGTCCGTCGACGAACGTGAGGGCGATGATCTCGCCGAGCACGACCGCGTCGCTCTGAAGGGCCCAGTCGCAGGCCGAAAGGGGCGGACGAGACGTCTCGCAGCTCGCGTCGGATCCGGTTCGAGGAAGCACCGCATGAGGGAGGTCCTTGATCGAGTGGGGCTCGGTGCCGCTATCAGCCAAGCCGTCCCCGGCGCCGCCATCAGCTGCCTCGCCATCGGTCGTGGCCTCGGACGTCTTGGTCGCGACATCAGATTTTCCACAGCCGAGGGCCATCCCGACAGATGCCGCCCCGATGGCTAGCCGAGAAATAATCATGTTCGTTTGCATCTTGTTTGTATCCTTTTGTTAACTAAAGTGAAATCACTTTGCATACATGAGAAGGTTGTTCGTGCCGACGAAGTAGCTTGCGGCGCTTGGACCGCTGACCGAATCGTCGAGATTGGCCGTGTTCAGAGTCCAACTAGTGGCGTCGGCGGACTGGTGAACATATATTTTTTGGTTAGTATTTGAGGTTCGATATGCCAAGTAGAACTTAGCAGTGTTTGTATTGTACCAAGCCGTAATCGAGTTGGCCGTCCGCCCACCCGAGTACACGACGTAGGTTGAGCTGTCCCAACTAAGCGTGTACCTTGTCGAACTTGCACTCACCGAGAATCTCCTGGCGACGACTTCGTTGTCCATGTTGGTGACATCGACGAACACGATGATGCAGTCGTAGCCGCTGCTGAAGTTCTCATGGCAGGCCAAGCCGGGTCCGACTGCCGAACGTTCGCTGGGCGAGGACGTTGGTTCGGAGAGCGTGTCGTTGTCCACATAGCCAACTGAGATTTTCAGTCGGTTGGACTCCGAGTCGTCGCCATCTCCATCGTTGTTGTGATTCGCCCAGGCCACAACCGCACGTTGCGTTGTCGCCAGCCACGCGACCGCGAGCGGCCAGGAAGACCTGACCGTGGTCTTATCGGTGCACTGAAGGAAAACGCCGCCAGTCATGCTGTTGCAGCGCCAGAGGTAGTCGGGGTCCTGGTTCACAAACTCGTTGGTTGATTGGATCTGCCGAACTCGGTGCACGCTACTCTTCACATACTGAGTAGGGTAATCCACCCAATACGTGTAGAACACTCGGTCGATTGTCTGGTCTTCACGAAAGACGGAGGGCACAAAGGGGCCGCCGTTGAAGTGCGAAGGATTGGTCAGTTCAGTAACGCTCGAACCCGTGGTCGGGGATTCACCCCAAATCGGGTCCCAATCCGTATCACCGGCCCCAGTCCTCTTCAGGTAGCTCGTGGCCCAATGGGCGGTTCCCCCGTCCCATGTGACGCCCCCGTTCACCTTGGTCAGGATATTGGAAGGGGACATGGCGCTCGCACCCCCGAAGCCGGTGTTGTCGTGCGTTTGATCGAAACCGGTGACTTCCCGCTTCAAGGTCACCTCCTGCGAGCAATTGAGGTCCCACTCGTAGGGGTTACGCCACGTCGCGCTGGCCCGGGTGTTCGTCGCCATGGTGCAGTACTCGGGGTCGGTCAGCGACGTTGGATCACAGTGGCCCAGTTCCTGTGTATGGCCAAACTCGTGGGCGAGGAGCCCGGCGAGATCGCGTCCACCGACGTCCGCGCCGTTGCCGAACGTCCGAGTTTCGCCGGCATCGGCACAGTTACCGTCGGAATTATTATCGAATTTCTTGAACACGATTATCTCGAATCGTGAACCGCCGCAGCGGGCTTCGGTGTACGCAGCCGCATTGCTGTGAGCGACGGCTGGACATGTGGACGTGTCGAAGCGCACCAGCGAGTAGTCGGTCGAAGCACAGTTAGTTCCACCAGCGCTATCCTCGAGGGCTGTAATGTTCGTGGTTCCGGTGAACCGGAAGTGCCCACCATTCGCCTGCTCGTTCCAGACCGAGGCGCCGAGGATTACTGCCTGCGCCGCCCAGTTCGCGTCGGCGACGAAGCTCGTCGCGTGCGCGGTGTTGATCTTGAAGGACTTCAGCCCGTTGATGTTCGTGTGAGCCTCGCTGGACGTGGGGCAGACAGCGCGGGCGTGGGAGCGCGGTAAAGCCAGTAGCACGCTCAGAAGCAGTGGCCCAAGCACTTGCCGCCCGGTGGCCATGGGCAAACGTCCACGCCGGTCGTGTTGGTATGATGTTCGACTCACAAGTGTTCCTCCATTGGTCAGAGAGAACTCCTTTACTCCCATGCGAGGCGCCCGTAAAGCAGATAGGATCTTCGATTGATTTCGGCAGGCAGACCCAGCAAGACGTGGGGCACGAAGGCTCGCCAAATCGGCCGTCGCGTGTACTTGGACGACTTCGCTGGAAGAGGGCTGGGGTTCGGGAGGGCGCGGTGAGTGCCGTTCGGGGC
>CANMLD010000274.1 GCA_947498315.1 Pseudomonadota bacterium
CCCGCGACGATGAGAGCCGCTGCACTTCATCGAGCGCGTCCTCCCGATTGCCTTCGAGCGCGAGGACCTGGTTGTAGTGTTCGAGCGCCATGGGGACCCGCCCCGCGCTGGCGTGGTCTTTCGCCTTGCTCATCAGCCGCTCGACGACACGCTTCGTAAACGCGGCTTCCACGTCAGTCGGGTTATCGAAGTACTCTGCGAGCGACGCGTCGGGGTCGTTGAAGCCGAGCTCACCGAGGTATGTGCCGAGCTCTTCGCGGAGGGCGGCCGCGGAGTCGAAACGATCGTCGGGTTCCCGCTTCAGGCAACGGACGATGACGCCGTGGAGTCGCTTCGAGATGGCGCCATTGTGCATACGCGGGTCGTCGTAGCGCGCCTCGAGTATCTGGCGGAGAAGCGCGTGTGGCGACGGCGACTCGAAAGGCAACCGACCGGTGCAGAGCGAGTAGAGCAAGGTGCCTAGGCTGAAGACGTCGGCGCGCCAGTCGAGGACGCGGCCTTCGACGTGCTCGGGCGACATGTGGGCAGGGCTGCCGACGAGCGCGCCGGTGACGGTCATCGCCGATAGCTCGGCGACCTGAGCGATGCCGAAGTCCATGAGCTTCAAGCGCCCGTCGTCGCGGATCATGATGTTCTCGGGCTTGATGTCCCGGTGGATAATCCCGGCGTCGTGCGCGTGCGCAACCGCGCCCGCGATAACGAAGACCACCATAGCCCCGATCTCAGGCAGCTTCGGTTCGTGCCGGTCGGCGAAGTCCTTCAGGGTCTCGCCACGGATGTACTCGGTGACGATGAAGCTCTTGTCCGAGTCGATCCCAGAGTAGTCGTAGATCTCGACGATGTTGGGGTGGTGGAGCTTGGCGACGGCCCGGGCTTCGCGCTGAAGGCGGATGCGCGAGTCGGTGCGGCTGGCGAGATGAGGATGCAGAACTTTCACGGCGACTTCACGTTCGAGCGCCACGTCTACGCCCTTGTAGACGACCGCCATGCCGCCCTGCCCCACTTCGTGGAGGATGCGATACTTACCGTGAAGGAGCTCTTGCACTAGACCTCGTGTGGCCTCCATCGCCGGTACCCGCCCGCACCGTCCATGGGATCTCCACGCCCTTTACCACTACCACAACGCCTTTGGTTGGCCAATAATCACGGCGCTAGCGACGATGAGCAACAGAACCGATGGGGAGAACCGCCGCTGACGACAGGCTCTGACCGATCGCCACCAGCCTCGTGACTGACTCGACGACCACGGCTCCTGCCGGCGGTGCCGGCGGGTCTCTCAGAGCTGCTCGCGGGGCTTTCAGCTTTCAGCCCCAGCGCCGGCGTCGCCTGCTTCAGCCGGAGCTAACGTTCCGGCCGGCCGGCTGGGGCGCCGCCCCAGACCCCGCACGGGCTGTCGCCCGTGACCCTCGCGGCGCTGCCGCGCCGCCACTATTAGAAGCCTCGGGCTCATACTCGTTGAACCCAAGTCAGAGGTCTCCGTGAGTCCGAGTTAGTCACGAGCTTTCAGCCGTCAGCTTCTGCGGGTCGGCCGGCCGGGTGGCCCTTCCCGTTCGCGCGGCGAGCGCGTCCTGACGCGGCTGACCGCTGATAGCCCGGCGTCAGCCCCGGCTGAAGCCGGCAACGCCGGCGCTGGGGCTGAACGCAGAGAGTTTAGTTCGAGAGCACTTCGCTCCGAACCAGCTTGAGCGTTCTGCGCGTGCCGTCCTCGAGCGCCACCTGGACCGAGACCTCAGAGCCGACTTCCCCACGGATGAGCGCGACCACTTTGGAGATGGACATCCGCGATGCGTCATAGCCGCCGACCGACAGCACCGTCGCGCCTGCCGGGAGGCCTGCGCCAGCAGCGGGGCTACCGTCGAAGACCTGAAGTACCCGGATAGCGCCGTCCTCGCCTATTCCGAGGCGCATCCCAACACCCGAGTACTGAATGCCGCCTTGTTTGCCTTCTGACCGCGTCATCATGACGTCCCCAAGGTCGACTACATCCCCCTCACGCGTCACGACGCGAGAGAGGAGGCGAGTCCTCAGCCCGCGTTGCGCGAAGAGCAGTGTCGACCCCGTCGGCAGCGATCCGATGCGAAAGGTGCCATCAGGGCCGGAGGCTGATGCGCCGACTCGCCCAGCGCCGAGCGGGCCTTCGATGGCGACCGAGACGCCACGAATCGCTTGTCCGCTGGCGTCCACGACCCGTCCAATAGCGCCGCCGGCGGCTACTAGCCGAAGCGTGCCAATGTGGGTCGTGCGCCCGGCGGAGACGACCACGGGCTCGGACTCCACAACGCCGGCGCCGTCCTCCCTCGCTAAGAGGGCGAAGTAGCGGCCAGGTCCGAGGGGCGCGCTCGTGAAGAGCCCACGTGGATCACGAACCACCGTGCGCCGCCCCCCACTGAACTGGCGGTCCGCGTCGATGATGGTCATGACGAAGGTCTGTACGGGCGCGCCACGGGAGTCGACGAGGTTGCCAGTGAGCCGGCCGCCGGCTGTGAGCTCCAGAACGGCGCTCTCGCCGGCGCGAGGCACGGGGACCGGCGCCGATGGACCGTATTCAGGGTGGGTAGCGACCAAGACGCGCTCGCCATTGGCAAGCTCGAGACGGTCGAGCCAGAAGGTGCCGTCTCGCTCAGAGGCGACGCGCTCCTCCGCAGCCCCGCGCACTGAGCTGCGGACTTCGATCGTGGCGCCAGACGCCGGAGCCCCCCCGGGTGACAACACATAGCCCCCGACGCCAGGCCGGGGCTCGAGCGCACAGTCGAGGACCAGCTCGGACTCCGCTTCGAGCGCGCGCTTCGTCATGATCGACGGCATTGAGCCGTGTGCCGACGCAATCACCGTGAGCTCGCCAGCAGGCACCTCGGTGACGGTGTAACCGCCATCGGAGCCCGTGACGGCCTCGTAGGCACGACCCTCACCGGGGCGCTGAACGGAGACGCGCGCCCCAGCGACGGCGATACCACGCATACGAACGACGCCCCGGACCACCCCGGTCGGGGACAGGTCTACGTCCATGTCGGTCAATCTATCGCCCGCGTGAACGAAGCGGTCGAGACTCTCGGCGGCACCGTAGTCATCGTGCTCCGCAAGGATGCGCAGGCGACCTGGACCGACCCCATCGAGGCGAAAGCGGCCTTCGTCATCCGTCTGGACCTCGGCAGAGAGCGCGAAAGGTCCTTCGGCACCTGGCGCCTCGTCGTAGAGGAGCGACAGCCGCGCCCCAGCCACAGGCAAGCCGAGCGGCCCCCCTCCTGGCTTCGGTACGCCGCGGATCACGGGACCTTGGCTAGTCGGACCGGCGCGTCGCACCGTCCCTTCGACCATCGCCGCGCGATAGAGCCGCAGCTCCAAGTCGTCGTAGGGCTCTGCGGGATCGACGTCGATCTCGGCAGTGACATCGAGCTGCGGCCCGGCGCTCACATGGCCGGGCGCCGTGGCGGAGAGCACGCAACGACCACGAGGGAGCGTCAGGAAAGAGAAGAGCCCACTTTCCCTCGTAATCACAGTCTGTTGCGACTTGCCACATCGGGCGCTGATGGCCCCGCCGACAATACCGGTACGATCCTCTTGGTCGAGAAGATGGCCGGCCACCACCGGCGGCACAGCGGCCACGACCGGGCTACGGTCCTCGAGGTCGGGCCCGTCCGACGGGCCTCTTTCAGCCGAGGGTGAGACGAGCGCGGCGTCGCCATCCGAAAAGACGACGAACCCGAGCCCTAAGAGCGCCACGAGCACCGCGGCCAGTGCGAAGCGGCTCGAGCGCCCCGTCGTCGCTCCGCCTGTGTCGCGCCCCGCTCTCACCGGTCCACGAGCCGCTTGATGAGCCCGAGACGCCCCGCGTAGGGCGGATAACGAAGCGCGGGATCGATGAAGGTGGCCGACTCGAGAACCGACTTCCAGTGCGTGAACGCGTCGAAGCCCGCTTTCCCATGATAGGCACCGAGGCCACTCGCGCCGACGCCACCGAAGGGCAGATCCGGGTCACCGAGGTGCACGAGGGTCGCGTTGATGCATCCGCCGCCGAACGAAACCCGGCTTACCACGGACTCCTTCTCGGCACGGTCAGATGTGAAGAGATAGAGCGCGAGGGGGTTCTCGAGTCGTCGAACGACACGGATGGCGTCTTCGAGGCCGTCGACGGTGAGGATCGGGAGGATGGGCCCGAAGATCTCTTCCTGCATGATGGGCGTCGCGAGCGCCTCGTCTGTGGCGGCGCCCATGAAGACGATGGTCGGCTCGAAGTAACGCGTCGCCTCGTCCGAACCACCACCCGACGCGACGCGCCCGGGACCGAGGCGCGCGGGGTCGATGAGGCCCTGCAGCCGGCGGTGATGCGTCTGATTGACGATGCGCCCGTAGTCCGGAGACCGTTGAAGCTCTGCGCCGTAGAAAGAGCGCCACGCGGCCTGAATCCCGGCGATGAGAGCGTCCTTCTGTGCCGCTTCGACGAGCACGTAGTCGGGGGCGACGCAGGTCTGACCCGCATTGGTCGTCTTGCCCCAGGCGATGCGTCGCGCCGTAACACCGAGATCGCAGGATGGCCTCACGATCGCGGGGCTCTTGCCCCCAAGCTCGAGAGTCGCCCGAGCGAGGCGGTCGGCGGCTGTTCGGGCTACGAGTCGCCCAACCCGCGTGCTGCCTGTGAAGAAGTAGTGATCAAAGGGTTGATCGAGGAGCGTGCGCGCGGTGTCGACGCCACCCGTGACGGCGATCACGTGGCCGGGCTCGAAGGTGGCGTTCACCAGTTCGGTGACGAGGGTCGCGCACCGAGGCGAGAGCTCCGACGTCTTTACGATAGCGGTCCCACCGGCCGCGATGGCACCCACCAGCGGCGCGAGCACGAGATTGACGGGATAGTTCCACGGCCCGACGATCAGAGACAGACCGATTGGCTGTGGGTGGATACGGCCGCGCGCAGGCTGGAGCAGAATGGAGGGCGTCGTCTTTCGCGGCTTCATCCACCGGCTGAGGTGCGACAACGTGTGCCGGATCTCGGTAATGATGATGCCGACTTCGGTGGCGTAGCCCTCGACGTCGGACTTCCCGAGGTCTTGCTGAAGCGCCTCGAGGAGCCGTCGCTCGTAGCGACGAACGGCGACCAAGAAAGCCTTGAGACGCTCGACACGGAACTCCCGATGAAGGGTGACCCCGCTCTCGAAGAATGCACGCTGGCGCGCGACGAGTTCTTGAGCCTCGGGGACCGTGAGCTCAGTCGATGAGGTCGTGAGGGGGCCCGCTGAGGACAG
>CANMLD010000275.1 GCA_947498315.1 Pseudomonadota bacterium
GCCTTCTTACCGGACCAAGGTCGGCATGGTGGTCGAGCCCAAGACCAAGAGCCGCGACCTTGCCGCGCTGACCGAGTGCTTCGAGCCGTCGTGGGGCCTCCGCCCCAACTGGCTCGAGATCGATCAAGAGGGCAAGAAGGCTACCCTGAGGGACAACCCGACGGTCTCGACGGTGCCGTTCACCTTCGAGCCGCAACTCGTCGTCGAGTTCTACTCGCGCGTCAGCTAACGCGGACTGAGGGGAGTCATCTCCTCGTCCCCAAAGGACTTTTCGTACCATGGCTCATACGATCATTGGCACGAAGCTCGGCATGACGCAGCGCTTCGGCCCCGACGACGAATCCATCCCCGTTACCGTCATCAAATGCGGCCCCTGCACGGTCATCCGCACGAAGACCACGGACGGCAAAGACGGCTACAACGCCGTCCAAGTTGCCTTCGACGCTGTCCCCGAGCGCAAGGTCACCAAGCCGCGCCTCGGCGAGTACCAGAGGCGGAAGATCGCCCCGCATCGCATTCTTCGCGAGTTCCGCGTCACCGCGGACGAAGTGAAGCAGTACGAGACCGGCAAGGTGATGACTGTCGATGGCCTCCGTCAGGGCTACTTCATCGACATCATCGGCACCACCAAGGGCCGCGGCTTTCAGGGCGTCGTGAAGCGTCACGGCTTCCACGGCCACGACGCGGCTCACGGTGCACACGAGGTCTACCGCCATCCCGGTACCGGCGGTATGGGCTCCATCTTCCCCGGTCGCGTCCCCCTCGGTCGCGGTCGCCCCGGCCAGATGGGCAACGCCCGTCAGACCACACAGAGCCTCCAGATCGTCGACGTCGACGAGACGCGTGGCCTCGTGTACTTAAAGGGCGCCGTCCCGGGCCCGACGGGCGGTCTCGTCATGATCGTCGAGGCCAGGAAGATGGCTGACGTGAAAGTGGACAAGCGCATTGCCGCTGCTCAGGCCGAAGCGACCAAGCAGGGTGGCAAGATGCTCAACCCCCTCAAGGCGGCCAAGCGCGCTGCGAAGAGCGGCTGATCCGGCTCGGGCGGGACGTCGACTCGTCCCGCCTGACCCGGCCCCCTTCTCCCCCGCACCGTCACATCGGCCCCGCTCGCGCCACTCTCTGCGGCGTGTTCTATCCGCGGGCCATCGTCGCTGCTCGAGACCCTCCAAAGCCCATTCGGCCATCACACATCCGTCTTCGCCGAGCCTTAGGGATCGGTCGACAATAAGTGGGAGAGTTGACCGCGCCCCGCCCGGCTCGGGCCAAGTCCGAAGACATACTCCCGTATTTCGACGCCGACATTGTCTACTTGGAACGGGCCGGGCGGGGATCCGGCGCGAGGCACATCGACCTACTTATTTTCGAGCGAGCCCTTAGCGCTCTGGCCAATGAGAGTGGGACCGCACCCCGGCTTTCCTCCACCGACGGCAAACACGCCCTCGCCGCCGCTCGAGGAATTGAAGCGAGCCTCGAGGGCATCCGGCGCGAGGCGAGTCTGCGACACCTGTTATAGCCAATACTCATGGACGTTCGTGTGCCAGGCCGAGCCAGACCCGCTGGCGATCGGAGCTGCCGAGGGCCCGGGTCAACTGCTAGCGGCCCCCGCCGTGTCCCGGCAGGGATGACTACTTCTTGAAGGGATCGCGGAGCTGCGTCGTCGGCACGGCGACGGCCGCGGACCAGCGCTGATTGAGGAGCTTTGGGAGGATCTTCGCAGGTGGCGCTGGCGAGCGTGAGTCCGCTTTACCCACCACGTAGGGTACAAGCACCGTCATCTGGACTTGTTCGCCCGTGACCTCGAGTGGGTCGACGACCACCGGTCGCCCCCCGATCTTTCCCATCGGTTGTTTCACGGTTCGGAGGAAATCGACCACCGTCCCGAAGCCACCGGTTGCCGTCACGTCGAATGACGCATAACCGAGGAGACCCTCCTCGACAGTTCCGGCCGACTTCGTGACCTCGAAGGTCTTGAATCCGGCGCGGGTGCCTGCCGCCCGTGCCTCGTCATCG
Organism: Pseudomonadota bacterium; assembly: GCA_947498315.1. Lineage (GTDB taxonomy): Bacteria > Myxococcota_A > UBA9042 > SXOO01. Next base: position 2,014 of record CANMLD010000275.1, read on the forward strand.
AAGCCGCCGAGTGCCGAGTTGGGTGCGATGTCGCCGATGTGCGGTTCGAACTGCGCCGACTTCACCACGGGACCGTCAGCGGCCCCCGCGCGAGCGATGTCGTCTGCCGCAAGCAGCGGGGTCTCAACAGTGAATGAGAAGCCGACCCGTCCATCGGTTCGTGGCGGGACAGGGGCGGCACGTACGCCCTGAATGACTGGGTTCGACGATTCGAGACGCGTCTTGAGGGCACTCGCCAGAGCCTCGGACGGCACCGAGCCCTCGAGGAGGAGCCGGCCTCGCCGGACTGAGATGCGTTCGAGGCTGACGGCGGCGAGCGAGACGTCGGTCGCCCATTCGAGGCCGCGCTGTGCGGTGAGGACGTCGGGCGACTCGCTCCCCGTCACTGCGAGCGCGACGGTCAGCAACGCTTCATAAGGAACGCCAAAGCCCTTGTTGATGCCTCCGAGGACAGCTTCGCGCCAGAGATCGAGCTCTGGGTTGCCTCCTTGGTCGGTAGGAGCGGGCGCCACCGAATCTGGACCGACCTCGGGCGACGGCGCCGCGCCGAGCTCAGTCGAAACCGCCAAGCGTCGGCTCTTGCCATCGCGTGTCTGGAGGGTGATGCCATCGCCGAGGACGTTGGTCACCGTTCCGCCTTCAGCGCCGATCGCGTCTTTCTCACCCACGAGGGCAGCATAGCCCGGTGCCACGACGACGGCCTTCCGGCCTTCGGGGGTAGTCAAGATAGCGGCGACCGTCAGGGCGTCGATCGAAGGTGAAGGAGCAGCTACAGGACCGTTCGGCACGCAGGGTGCCTGGACGGTCTCAATCACGCGATCAGTTATCTTCTTCGGACATCCTGCGCTCAAGAGCGAGGTGCTCACGATTCCGATCACACTGGAGACTGCTCTCGAAAACGCCGCTGCCAAAGAATCGAACCTCCGAGCCCAACCAAGATGATGGACCCATACTGCGCCGGGGTCAATCCCAGGTACCGGGTATCGGCGTGGTCGATGTCGACAGCCCGCAGGGTGTCCAGGAAATAGCGGGGTATTGAGTAGAGCACGCACATCCAACCGAGGTAGAACCCGGCCTTGCGTGGCTGGCGGTTGGCGATGATGAAAAACGCCCAGATGAACGCGGTCAGGATGCCGTCATAGAGACCCAGGTCATGGCGCGGGTCGATGCGGTAGATGAGCTTGCCCGTCACCTCATCGGGGATGCCGACCTTCATATAGACGGCCAGGGGCGAATGGGAGATGGAGCCTGGGTGATCGTGGATGGCGAAGCAGCCGATGCGGCCGATGGCCCAGCCCGGCACGAAGCCGTGGGAGGTGACGTCCGCGTAATGCCAGAAGTCGATGTTCGAGCGTCGGATGTAAGCGATGCCTGCGAGCGTGGCACCGACGAAGCCGCCGTACGACGACATCCCGCCTTTCCACATCGCGGGGATCTCGGCCCAGTTATCTCGGTAGTCGTCCCAGTGATAAAGGAAGACGTGTGCGAGGCGTGCTCCAACAAAGCCGCCGACCAGGATCCAGGCCGCCAGGTTACCGAAGCGGTCCGTGGACAGGCCCTGCGCTTTGGCCCGGTGGTGGCCGATGATGAGGCCGATGACCACGCCTAGCGCTACAAAGAAGCCCCAAGGCTGAATGGGGCCGATGGGGCCGACTTCCCAATACGGCAGAACGAGGTACAGGGGATGCTCCTGGGCTCGGGTTCGGTGGCTATATGGCAGCCGAGGGCTGCCTTGGCAAGACTCCCGGTTCGACGCGATTTGAACCTCGGACCGGCTGGGCATATGCTCCTCGCCGGTGGTCACGTCGGCTGCCGCTTGCGGTGAAGGCTCCTGTTCGGGGTGAGGTTCGATGATGAAAGCAGTCGGGTTGGGCGCGTGCCTCGTGCTCGCAGCGTGTACGATGACGGTGAACGAGCAGATCATCGGAGGCGGGGACACATCCTCGGCGGACGTATCGGACGGCACCACGGATGCGACCGATGGTGAGGATGGCACCGAGGCCGGCGATGGCACCGACGGCAGCGACTCGACCGAAGGTAGCGACGGGATGGACGGCCTGACAGGGATGGACGGCCTGACGGATGGCACCGACTGGATCCCGACGGGCACGAACACCGTCTGCGCCACGGCGGCCGAACCAGGCGACACAGTGGGCTGGCCATTCACGGGTCTTCAGTACACGCCGCAGACGGAGAAGTCGGGGAGCGATCAGTATGCCTTCACCTGCACCAAGTGCCCGAATGGGTACGACGGCGTAGGCGGCAAGTACCGCCGCTTCATCGACGACAACGCGTCGTTGCCCAATCCCAAGGACTCGGCCGAGACGTGGGAGTTCATCGGTAACGCCTTCATCAACATCATCGACGAAGTTGACTCCGCCACCGGCAAGCGGGTGCGAGTGACGGCGCGCGGGTACTACTTCTGCCCGGAGCCCGACGAGTTCTTCGATCAGATCGAGGGCAAGGAGTGGTGGAACGTCGTTCTCGTGTACACGGAGGTCGACCCGCCGGGTGCCTTCGGCATCGACCCAGGCGTCGCCGACCCGTGCTTCTTCGGCTTCAGCACCGAAGGCGGCTTCGGCAATGACTTGGGCGTCGCGTGCAATCTGTTCTGGGATCCCAAAGGCACGTGGCAGACGACGGACACCTACTGCCGCATTGGAGCGACCGTCAATGGCCGCTTGTGCGAGGACCCGTTCGCAGCTCCCGAGTAGATCCCCGGCCGCGTGGGCCTCTCCTCTAGTCAAATTGCTCTATCGAGTACTGGAAGTCCCCGAGCGGCGCGTCACACTCGCGTTCGATGAAGTCCTGAAGCTTCGCGATGACCCCGTCTAGCACGCGTTTGTCGTTGCCGACGAAGGAAGCCCCGAGGACTGCGCGGGTGTGGACGTCCATGTCCTCGACTTCGTTCATCGCAACGTTGAACGAGTTCCGTGCCTTCTGGATGATCGACTTCACGACGGACCGCTTGCCCTTGAGGGAGTCGTTGTCGTCGAGCTCGAGTTCGATACGGCAGACGCCGACGTAGATGGCCATGAGGAGGTAGGTCAGACGTGAGGTGTGCCGCCGTCTGTGCGGTGCAAGATGGAGAGGGCGAGGTCGAACGCAGCTCTGTTACCGAATCCCCGTCCCGCATCGCACTTCACGAAGT
>CANMLD010000276.1 GCA_947498315.1 Pseudomonadota bacterium
CGGGGAGCGAACCTTACGTTGCGGTCTATGGCGCCGCTGACGCCTTCTTGGGGAAGCTCCACGCACGCCTCGATTTCACCCGTGACACGCTGGTCGTCTTCGGAGACCACGGCCACGGCCACGAAGGTCACCATGACCGCGATGCGTGGTACGTCGCGGCAGGGCCCGGCCTCATGGGCGGTGGCGAGAAGCCCCTCGACCAGACCAGTCTTCTCTATCTGCTCGCACGCGCTTCTGCCGTCGCCATCGACGCGTCCTTTGAAGGTGACTACCTGTGGTCCTTCTTCCCGCCCGGGCCAGCCGAGGATGCTTGGCGCGAGCTTCAAGCGCGATCGCTCGGTCTCGCGAACGCCTCTCGCGATGCCCTCGACGCCGAGCGAGCGGCGTCGGTGGCCGTGCGCTCCAATGGCCCATGGCGTGACTTCTGGGCCTTTCTGCCGTGGTGGCTTCACCTCGCTGGGCTCCTCGGGACGGCGCTGTCGGCCCTTCGTGGAGCAACGACTCGGCGCTTTCTGCGGCGGTATCAGTTGGTCTGGACCGCGGCGGCAATCATTTGGCCCAGCCTGCCAGTGGCGTGGCTCGCCTTGCCAGTCCAAGCCTTCTTGGCACGGCCCCGCCCTCCGCATGAGCCCGGTCCCCTTTCGCTGCTCGGCCTCTCCGCGCTCGCATTTACAGTCGGGTTGATCCTCCCCCAGCTCGTGGAGTTCTTCCACACGCGCACGAACGCCGCGTCCGTGGTCATCTTCTGGTTCTCACTGACCGTCGTGGGTTTTGGCGCCATCGGGGCCGTCCTGCGGCCGAGGGGCACCTCGCTACGGTCGTCTGCCATCACCACGGCGCTCGGGCTGACCGTCTATCTCACTGGTCCCGGGGTCTACTACTACGGCACCGCGCAAGGGGTGAGCCACGTCGCGTTCCCGGCGCTCGCGCTGATGATCGTCAGCATCGCGTCGCTGCGGCGCCAGCCGTGGGCGTGGCTGGCCTTCGCGACGTCGTTCTTCTTCCTCTCCATGAGCGCCGGCGGCTGGGAGTTCTCCTATCGCGTGCACGGCTGGCTGCGAGAGCTCGTCCCGGGTCGCTGGGCCTACCTCATCGTTGCGCTGGCCATCGCCGGCCAATTCGCGCTCGCCGCATCCGAGCGCCGCCGCATCACGGCCGTTCTGGCAAGCATTACGGCTGTGGGCGCCGTCGTGCTCCTCGAGTTTTTGGCTCTCGAGGATGTCCGTGTCGCGGGTATCGCGATCCTCGGCCTCGCCCTCACGGGCTTCGTCAGGCTCGAAGCGACAAGGCCGATTGGCGCCGCGTCCGCCCCCTTCTTGCCCGGCGCCGCTTTGGCGGTCTCGCTTTACGTCGCGTTTTGGTCCATCACCGACGGCTTCTACTTGAAGAACCTCGACATCGACTTCGGGCTCACGCTCTTCGCTGGCCGCTTCGAGCGAGAAGCCGATCTCGCGCTCGCCGTCGCCGGGCTCGTGGTCCTGAAGTACTTCCTCGTGCTGTTGCCCTTCGCGACCGCGCTCGCGTCGAGGTATGGCTGGGCGCGCATCGTCCGAATCGTCTCCGCCGCGGCGCTCCTCTTCTTCGTCAAGGTCTTCTGCCAGGCAGCTCAGTTCAGCGCGGTGCAGTTCGTCCAAGAGGAGAAGTCTTCGGAGCTCATCTTGCAGGAGGCCGTCGCGGCCACCTGGATCGTCTTCTGTGTGCTCTTGATCGTCTTCCTGGCTACCGGGCTTCGTGCAGGCCATCAGTGGCTTCAGGGACGAGACCGCGTCCCTGATTGACCAAGGTGCCGCTGTCACGGGTTGCTCTCGGCCACTCCCGCTCGCATACTCCCCCGCCGAAACTGGAAATGGAGCTCCTCATGCGCCTAATGAACCTCGCCTCTCGCGGCTCCCTGCTCACGGCCCTACTCGCGACCGCGTTCATCGGTTGTACTTCCGACTCGTCCTCGGACGGCAGCACCGACACCACCGCAGGCATTGACGGTGAAGACGGCAGCGACGGTCAAGATGTCCCTGCGGACGGTACCGACGGCCCTTCGGACGACCTCTGCGGCGTCCCCGCGGACGCGGTCTGCAGCCCCTTCTGCACTGACACCCGGGGCTGCCCGGACGGCGATGTTTGCACTCTGAATGGCGGCGCTTACCAGTGCCTCGACGCGGGCCCGCAGGCCTTCGGCAAACCCTGCAATAGCGAAGCGCTCTGCGCCGCCGGGGCGTGTATCTCGACGGACACGGACGGCAACCGTTGCCTCGGCTTCTGCCGCGCGGACGACGACTGCCCGGAGACCGAGGCCTGCAACGTAACGGTCAAGGTCGAGAGCGGCGATGAGGTGCGTTTCTGCGGCGTCAAACCGAAGGCGTGCAGCATGTTCCTGCAGGACTGCTCCGAGGAAGGGCAGGGCTGCTACCTCGGGGATCCCGACCCCGTCTGCATCAAGGCCGGTGACAAAGAGACCGGAGCCGCCTGTACCTCGTCCAATGACTGCAGCCCGGGGCGGCTCTGCATCGACGACAAGTGCCTCGAGGTCTGCAATCCGCGCACGAACGGCGCCGATCCGAAGTGCGACTTCAAGTGCCCGGGTAGACAGGCGAACTTGACCGGGTACACGGACATCGCCGTCTGCACCATCAAGGACGAGACGCCGCCGTGCGACCTGCTCGCCCAAGACTGCGACGCCGGCAAGGCCTGCTACCAGACCGTCGATGGTCCGCGCTGCCGCGACGCCGGCACGACGCCGGCCGGCCAGGAGTGCGGATCCAACGAAGACTGCGTGCCGAGCACGGCCTGCGTCGCGACGCGCTGCAAGCCGCTCTGCGATCCGAAAGCCGCACTACACCCTCAGTGCAACGACGCCACTACCAACTGCCCGGCACTTGGCAGCTCCGGTGCGGGCTACTGCGATCAGTGACCCAATTGCAGAGAACTGCCGGCGGACGCCAATCGCAGCTTTGTCCGACCCACTGAATTCGCTGGTGCGCAAGTCGCAGGCCCGTGCCAAAATCGGGCCATGTCGGCTCAGCTTTTAGAGTGCCTCGTCGAACCAGCCCCGGCCGAGCCGGGCGCGCTCCGGTCGTACGACTTCGCGGGAACCACTTGGCTCGTGCGTCGCCCAGCTCCCTTCGTCCTCGTGATCGAAGGCCCGGCCGATGCTCCCATCAGCGCGTCGTCCCGTGGCGGCGCGGGCGATTACCTTCACGACGTCCTCTTGGCGCCCGAGTGGCGCGAGTCGTTTCTACGCCTCGTCGACGAGACCGGGATGGTCTCTTGCAAGAACGTCGGGACGCCGGACGCTCGGTATCGCGACGTGCGCGGCCGCTCGAGCCGCGGAAAGCTCAGCCCCGGAGAGTACTATCACCACGACGGGTGCTCGGGGCCGGTGAAGCCGCGTGTGGTGGAGATCCGTTGCCCCTATCAGGACTACACCCGTGAGGTCGCGACCGCGGTAGCGCCTTTTCTCGCGGTGGTCCCTGCGATGCTGCAGGCGATGCCACGCGCGATGGCCCAGCGCGAGCTCCCAGCGGAGGTGCAGGGACGGCTTACCCGCGGCGAGATCACCGATCCCACCGAGCTCGACGGCTTGCAGGGCATCATGACGCGCGCCATCCGCCGGAGCCTTGGGACGGAGGACGCGCGGGCCTGCTTGCGGGAGGTCGACCGGCTCGCGGGGGCCTACTTCGCCCCCTGGCAGCAAGGGGAGAGCCGACTCATCGCCAACGCGAACGACGGGACCACGCTCCAGCACCGGCGGGCTTACCAGGAAGTCCACCGCGGGGGGCAGGCGACGGGCCATCTCCTGAAACGATGGACGAGTGAAGAGTACTTAGGGCCGGGCCAAACGGTGGACCCGAGCACTCTCCCTTTCGAGTGCGAAGACGACGATGTCTGCGCACGCGGGCGGTCGCCAGCCGCGTGAGGTTGCCGCGTGAGGTTGCGGCGGGAGGCTGCGGCGTGAGGCGCGCGTGAAGTTGCGGCGTGAGGTTGCGGCGTGAGGGGCGCGTGAGGTTGCGGCGTGAGGTTGCCGCGCGAGGTCGCCGCGTGAGGTCGCGGCGTGAGGTTGCGGCGTCAGGTTTTCCGAGCCGCACGATGATCGCGTCCGTCATCTCGCGAGTACTGGCCGAGCCGCCAAGCTCCCTGGTGCGAACGCCGGCGTCGAGCGCCGCCTCGACCGCCTGCTCCACGGCGGACGCCTCGGCCCCGAGGGCGAGCGATTCGCGCAGCCACACGCCGCGCTGAGCAGCGTCCCGACCGGGTTGCAGATGCCGCGCCCGGCCAGCTCGGGCGCCGATCCGTGGATGGGCTCAGAAGGCAATGGCGAGCGAAGGGGTCGATGCGGAACGCCACCGGCCTTCGGCCGACGAGCGTCACCGTCTCGGAGTCGAGATCGATTTGCACCCGCGCGTCGGGATCGGCGGCGAGCACCGCCCGTACGGCGTCGTGGAAGTCGACGTCGACGCGGACCGGTAGCCGCCGATTCTTGAGCGCGTTCTGCGCGAAGATGTCGGCGAACGTCGTCGCGATCACGGGTCCCCTGCAACGTAGGCAAGCCAGCGAAGCGCGCCAGCCGCTCTTTAGGCAAAGCGCAACCAGTCTGGAGGTTTCGCAAGGCGGGCGAAAGCCCGGGCCTCTCGACCCCAATCGTCGGCAGGCCGGCGCGAGAAGTCGCCGGCGTGGCGACGATTGGGGTCACGAGGTCTTGTCAGTGGGCCGCGTGATTGTTGCCGAGCCGCACCACCCGCCCGGGTCGGGCGCCGGTGAGCTGGCCATCTCGGACCGTCTCGACTCCGGCGACGAAGGTCGCGCGATACCCAACGGCGTCTTGAAGGAAGCGCTTGCCACCCGCCGGCAGGTCGGCCACGAGGCGTGGCCTCTTGAGGTGCAATCGATCGTAATCAATGAGGTTCAGGTCGGCGCGATGCCCGACGACCAGCCGGCCTCGGTCGCGGAGACCGAGGTGGTCGGCCCCGTCGGCGGTGAGCATTTGAATGGCGCGCTCTATCGTCAGCGGGTTCTTCTGGCGATCACGCGTCCAGTACGTGAGCAGGAAGGTCGGCATGCTGGCGTCGCAGATGGTGCCGACGTGCGCGCCGCCGTCCGTCAGGCCGGGCAGGGCGAGCGGGTGGTGCAGCATCTCCCCCACCACGTCGAGGT
>CANMLD010000277.1 GCA_947498315.1 Pseudomonadota bacterium
CCATGCCAGCATCCCTAGCGCGAAGACATCCGCCGCAGGACCCACGTCCAGCTCTCCTCGGAATTGCTCTGGCGCCATGAATGGAACCGTCCCCAGGCGACTACCCGCCCGTGTGGCAGCCGGCGCCGATCCCGACACGAGCTTCGCGATACCGAAGTCCGTGATCCGAGGGATTCCCGGCCGCCCAGCAGCGCGGTCCAGCAGCACGTTCCCGGGCTTGAGGTCGCGATGCACCACGCCTGCTGTGTGCGCATACGCCACTCCCGAAACTACGCGCGCGAACATGGGCAACCAATTGCTCTCGGCCCAAGGGCCTGGCTGCTCCTCTTCGAGTACTTGGTCAAGTGACGGTCCGGCGACGAACTCCATCACCAATGCGACAAGCCCATCCGCCGAGACGAAGTCAGTAACAGGCACGATGTTGGGATGGATGAGATTCGCCTGGACCATCGCCTCCTGCTCGAACCTCTGGCGGACCTGTGGGCTGCGAGCGAACGCCTCCTGTAGGACTTTGATCGCTACTGTCCGACGAAGCACTCGGTGCTGGGCGCGGTACACCACTCCCATTCCGCCGCTCGCGATGTAGCCTTCGATCACGTACGAGCCGAGGGCTGTTCCTTCTCGAACCATGTCCGGCACCCCTGAGTCAACAGTCGAATGAGGGGCTTAGGGCTCCCGCTTGTCGACGTGGTCTACGGTGACCTGCCTTGTGGGTTCGTGCAAGTCCTCGACCTAACACAACCTTGTACGGTCATGCGCAAGCATGGAGTAATCGCGAAAGGTGTAGAACGCCAGCCGAATGGCACTACCCACACACGATGTCGATACCGATAGACGATTCGAGTAGCGAACAGGGAGATGGGGCGGTTGAAATGCCGCCACCTAAGGCTCAGCTCGACGCGACCTGCAGGCGCACTTTGGCGCGCTTCCGGCGCTTGGCGAGGAGGTCGAACTGGGCGTCGCCCGAGTCGAGGCCGTCGAGCTTCTTCGTGGCGTCGCCCTTGGCCTTGCGGGCGCGCTCGGCGTCGATGTCTTCTTTGAACTCCGCCGACTCGGTGATGACGACCAGACGGTCGCGGTCGACCTCGAGGTAGCCGCCGCCGACGGCGAGCTGGCGCGGGCCGCCGCCTTTGGCCGGGAGGTAGGTGAGCGCGCCGATGTCGAGCACGGTGAGGATGGGGATGTGGCCCGGGAGGACGCCGAGCTCGCCGAGCGCGCCCGGGGTCGTGACTTCCTTCACGGGCTCCGAGAGCTTCCGACCTTCGGGCGTCACGGGTTGACAAGCGGAGCTAAGCGCAACGCCAGTCACGAGATCTGCCGCATCGGCGGTACCCAGGCGGTCGCGGCGCTGGCCTGCGGCACGGCGAGCATCGGCAAGGTCGACGCGATCGTCGGCCCGGGCAACGCATGGGTCGCCACCGCCAAAAGAGAGGTCTTCGGTCGAGTCCGTATCAACGCGATCGCGGGCCCTTCCGAGCTCTGTGTCGTCGCCACGCGCGACGGCGGCGCCTCTGTCGCGCTGCTCGCGGCCGATCTGCTGAGTCAAGCCGAACACGACACTCTGGCGATGGTCCGCGCCCTCAGTCCCGACGCGGGCCTTTTGACCGAGATCGTGGCGAAGGTTGTGCTGAAAGCCGCAGCACTCCTGAGGCCGACTATCGCCCAGGTGTCCATCCGAAACTTCGGCGTCGCGGTGCTCACGAGGTCGGTCCAACAAACCATCGACCTCGCGGAGTGGATCGCGCCCAAACACCTCGAGCTGGTGATCCCGAACTCGAAGCAACGCGCCTCCGTCTTCCGCTCGGCCGAGGCCATCTTCTGCGGGCCGAACACGCCGGAGGCGCTAGGCAACTACATCGCAGGACCGAACCACGTGCTCCTGACCAACGGAACAGCCCGTTTCTTCTCGCCGCTCGGCGTGGCAGACTTCGCCATGCGCACGAACGTGATCCGCGTTTCCAAGACCCGCCAGACGACGCTCGGCCCGCCCACGGTGCGGCTCAAAGAACTCGAAGGGCTCGAAGAGCAGGTGGCCAGCGTTCATCGCCGCCTTCAGGGAGCAGACTAGACCCGATGCCGAGCATCGATACCCACGCGATCCCGGAGCTCTCCACGCCGCTTTAGCAGCGCGATCGAGAGCTCGACAACGTGCGAACCCCCGGCACTATCGATGCGTCGATCAAGAACGTCGGCGATCTTTACCACGACCACGAGATCCTGGTTTGAACGAGAACTCAATCGAACTAGTGATTTAGAATATGGTTTAGGAACGGCATGTTATGGAGAGTCCGACACCAGCCCTCAACCAGCGACTGCGCCTCGATTCAGCGCGCTCGGCCTTGCAGCTGGCCGAGCTGCCTGTCAGGGAGCAAGAGTCACGGAGTAACCCGACGGCGCCGAAGCCTGTCTTTGGTGGCCAGCTTGCGCCGTTTCGCCCGCGGACTTGCCAATAACTCCCGCGAAACGGCAATCTGCCGCCTTGAATCCTGTCATCTCGACACCATTGCGCTTTCAGAATCGTCCCGATTGGGAGATGGCTCCGCTGGCGATCACTTCTTTGTCCTTAGCCTCCTTGGCAGGCTCCGGATTATCCCCTACCCCGTGGGCGTACACTCGTTCACGACCCTGGAGAGGCCGCGCGTTATGACCGACCTGTTCGAGCACGTCGCTGAGAGCGGAGGGGCGTTCGTCGGGTGGTTTGCGGGATCGCTTGGGCTCTCCGTCGCGTGGGTGACGCTCGTGGTAGTCATCGCGGCGGTCGCCGCGAGTCTGATTCGGGCGCTCCGACACGACCAACTCGAGATCAGGCGGCGGGGAGAGCTCATAGACGCCGTGCGGACTTCACTTCGCACAGCGCTAGGAGTCAACGAGAACGTGCTGGCTATCATCGAGGAGCAGCGCCTGACTGCACAGGCGCGTTTCTGGGTCGAAGGGCAACCTGTCGAACGACTCGTTGAGGTTCCGGGCATCGGCCACAAGTCCGTTGCGACACTACGTGCCCGAGGATACCGAACGCTTGGAGAGATCGCGAAGCACGGAATCACAGACGTCTATCGCGTTGGGCGAGTCCGTCAGGAGGCGATCACGCACTACCTGGCGTCGTTGGAAGCGGGAGCGCTGCAGCTGCTGAACGGTCCGTCGACGCCAATGGTCCGTGCGATGCGAAGCGCCGGGCTAGACCGGCACTTCGACGAGTTTCGCGCCGAGATCCTCGCTCGGCAGACGACGCTGGGCGCCAGCATCCAAGAGCTCCTCGAGTTCAACGCACACGTCGCGTTGTTTGCCGCTGAGGCGCGTGGCCGCACGCGAGCTGATCGCGTGAAGGTCTGGATGTCGGAGGGCGTCGACTTCCTCCGTCATCCGTCTAAGGGACTGACCCTCGCGGGGGTGGCGTCCCTGTTTGGGGGCGTGCTGTTCGCTCTGCCGCATCTGGCTCTGGCCTGGGACCCGGGGCTCGCGAGTGATCTCGGCGTGATCGGGTTCGCGCTCGCGTGGTTCGGCCTCCACGCCGTGGTCGTCGCCCACTATCTCGTCCCAGCGCACGTCGGCTACTATGGGGCGCGTCCGCCAAGCCCGAGTCGCTTCCACGAGCAGAACATCCAGTTCGACACCATGCGAATGGCGCACGAAGCCGGGGTTGCGCCGCCCGAGGTGTTCATCGTGCCAGCAGATGTGTTCAACGCCTTCGCGATCGGAGGTCCGTCCGGGCCGAGCGCGGTGTTTCTTTACACGGGGCTCATCGAGGCTCTGACCCCGAAGTCTCTGTCCGCCGTCATCGGGCACGAGCTCGGCCATCTGGCGGGCGACCACAGCCGCATCGGCACGACGATCGCCCGGGTTCTCTCCCCGTTCACCGCGCTCTCCCGGTTCACCATGACGGCCGCGAGCTGGGTGTGGTTCCGCGGCACGCACCGAACCCTGACTTATCGGGGCCGGGTCCGCTGGGCTCCGCACTTCGGCATCCGAACCCTGCTCCACGGCGCGCTGGGCGTGCCACTCGCCTTGCTCTCGATCTCGTTGACGGCCTTACGCCTGTCGTTTCGGGTGCTCAGCATGGCCGTCAGCCGGCAGGCGGAGTATCTGGCGGACGCTGCCGGCGCCCGGCTCTCTGGCGACCCAAGCCACATGGCGCGCGCTCTCCAGCGGATCGCAGCAGTGGAGCGCAAGGCCTCCGCCGAGCATGGGGACGGGCCCGGTGTGCTTCAAGACCTTTTCGAGATTGCTCGGATGCCCGATCGGCCGTGGTCGGACTTTGTGGACCGGGTCCACGACGCCATGGGGAGCACGCACCCCTCCACGCATTCCCGACTGGCAGCACTTCACCACGGCAGCGTCGCCATTGGCGACATGCTCATTGCAGGAGTTCAGTCGGTGGCGGTGGTTGCCTGCGCGGCCACGGTCCTCTGGTATTCGGTCAGGAGCGCTCGGGCTGCGGAAAGCTGGGGTCGCGACCTGGCTGGCCAACTCGTGGAGTGGGCCGCCCCGGCCCAGGCGCCCATTAGCCAACCTGTGGTGGAACCCTCTCCCGCGGTCGTGACGCCGGCGCCGCCGGTGTTTCCGAAGCAGGGCTGCCACTTGCGGACCGCGCCTGCGGGGACATCGAAGCCCGTCCTCCGCTTCCGAAGAGGCGTGACTTGCACCCAGACAGGTCCGTCGCCCAGCGGCTGGATCCCGGTTCGCTGCGGTGAGAATACCGGCTTCGTGCATGACACCTGCGTCGGCAAGCCGCCCCGCGCCCCAGGCCAGCCCTGACGAGTTCAGGGGACGCCGGCAGGGAGTTTCAACAAGCCCGTCTCACGGCGGGCCAGGAAGCGGGAGGGGGCGCTGCAGAGTCGGGTGGCCGTGCTGCCGCCCCGCGGGATCAGCTCGACGCGACCTGCAAGCGCACTTCGGCGCGCTTGCGGCGCTTGGCGAGGAGGTCGAACTGGGCGTCGCCCGAGTCGAGGCCGTCGAGCTTCTTCGTGGCGTCGCCCTTGGCCTTGCGGGCGCGGTCGGCGTCGATGTCTTCCTTGAACTCCGCCGACTCGGTGATGACGACCAGGCGGTCGCGGTCGACCTCGAGGTAGCCGCCGCCGA
>CANMLD010000278.1 GCA_947498315.1 Pseudomonadota bacterium
TGGGTGTTTGGGCAACAGGACGCCTCGGCTCGTCTCACCGACCCCGTGGCCGGCACGCCCGACGCGCTGAAGGCCGCGCGAGACCGCGCCGGGCGACTCGATCAAGATGACGAGGTCAACGAGCCCCATGTCGATGCCGAGCTCGAGGGAGCTGGTCGCGATGATGAGCCCGATGCGGCCCGACTTGAGTTCGTCTTCCACGACCTCCCGACGCTCGCGGCTGAGGCTGCCGTGGTGGGCCAGCGACAGCTCCTGGCCCGCCGCGGTGTTCACCTCCTGCGAGAGCCGTTCGGCGGCGCCCCGACTGTTTACGAAGACGATGCAGGACCGGCTCCCCTCCGAGAGCGTCCGGATGCGGGCGGCGAGGAGTGGCCAGATGGAGGGCGTCTTCGGCGCCGGTGACGACTCGGGCGAGGTGGTCGCAGCCGCCCCAGGGCGCGGCGCCATCGTGATTCGCAACGAGATCTGGGGCGGGACCAGCGCATCCACGATCTCGACGGGCCGGTCGCCGCCCAGAAACGCCGCGACCGCCGCGACGGGCGAGACCGTGGCTGAGAGGCCAATCCGTTGCGGGTCGCGCGTGCAGACAGCGGACAGGCGCTCGAGGGTCAGCGCGAGGTGTGCGCCGCGTTTGGTGCCGGCGACCGAGTGGACCTCATCGACGATGACCTGTTCGACGCTCTCGAGGATGGACCGCGACTTTCCGAGCAGCATCAGGAAGAGCGACTCGGGCGTCGTGACCAGGATGTCCGGCGGACGCTTCTGCATGGCCACGCGGTCTTTCGGCGATGTGTCCCCCGTGCGGATCCCAATGGTGATGGGTCGTCCCGAGCTCCCCCGGCGTTCCGCCTCCGCCTGAAGCCCCGCGAGCGGCGCACGCAGGTTCTTCTCGACGTCGACGACGAGCGCCTTCAGCGGCGAGACGTAAAGCACCCGAACGCCGAGCGGCGCCGAGGCGGGGAGCTGACTCAGTCTGTCGAGCGCAAACAGGAACGCCGCCAGCGTCTTCCCGCTGCCCGTCGGGGCGAGCAGGAGGCTGTGTTTGCCGGACGCGATGAGCGCCCAGCCACGACGTTGAACTTCAGTGGGGGCTCCGAAGGCGCCCGAGAACCAGTCTCGGGTCGCTTCGGAGAAGGGGAGGGGCAGCACCGCGTCAGCTCAGCTCATGTCGGCTGAGCTGACGGGGAACAAAGGGCTCACTTGAGCTCGTTGCTCCAGACGCAGCGATAGGGCTTGGTCGTGGTGGTGCTACGATAAACCCAGTCGAAGCCAGAGTTGGAGCCACTGGCCGTGCGTACAGTGAAGCCCGTGCCCTCGGTGCCATTCCAGCGGAGCTGAATGGTGAGTGCAGGGTTCGTGTCTGTGTTGCCACCGTTGTCCGCGGTCCACACGTAGTTGTTCGGCCCGGTTCCGTTCGGGAGCCCGGCGCGGATGAGTTCGACCATCTCTCGCGCGGAGGCGAGGTGACCGTTCTCGGCTGAGCACGCCTTGGTGGCGTTGATGAACGTAGCAGGGGAGCGGTCGAATCGATCCGCCCACATCTTGCTCTTGACCGTGCCGCCCTTGGACGTCGTGTAACAGGGCAACTGGTCGGTGCCGTTGCACGTCCCTGGACCCGTGTAATCTTGGTCGATCGGGTACCACACGCAGCGGTAGTTGTAGTTCTTGGTCGGGGTTGGGTCGGCCCAGGTCACATAGCGAGAATGGTACCCGTTGTATTCGAGGTCGACACCCGGCCAACGAACGATCTGGCTGTACCACCAGTAGCTGAAGTCAGAGGACCAGAGGTTGTGGGAGTCGGCCGTCACGCCAAGACCGCCGGGGAGGCCATCGCGGATGAGCTCCATGTAGTCGCGGGTGTGTGCAACGTGACCACCGCGATCGAAGCAATCGGTCAGAGCGTCCCAGAAGAGCTTCTGTCCCGGGTTGGCGGTGTGGCTGACTAGGTCCGTGCTAGCGCCTACGAACTTGGAACCCCATGCAATATCGGACGGCGTGTCGTTCGGATTCGGGCCGGGCTCGTAACCGACGCCCTTGCAGCGGAAGCGGTAGATGTTGCCTTCACGGCCAGCCCACGACTGGTAGGTGCTGTAGGTGGCGTCGTAGTTCGTCGCGACATTCTGCCAACGCACAACGTCAGCGTACGAATACACCGGGTGATCAGACGTCCACTGCCACTCGTTCGAGGCGTCGTTCGGCAGGCCCAGGGGGATGTTTTCAGTGTAGTCGTTCGTGTGCGCCAAGTGGGCCCCGTAGAAGGCGCAATCGAAGGTCGCGCCCTGATACGTCACCTTCGGGCGGCTGTATTTGTCGAGGTTCATACGACCTGCTTCGCCCTTTGCAACCCAGCACTCGCTGCCCGGAGGGCCGTAGCAGTTGGTGCCCGAGAGGCGGCCCGTGGTGTTGCTGGGCCACACGCAGCGGTACGCCAGCGACGTGGTGTTCGTGTAGTTGTTGGTGGATCCGTCCGTGAGGCGAATACCCGTGTACTGGATGGTGCCGGCGTTGACGTTCCAGGGGGTGAGCGACCAGAGGTAGTTCGTCTCGTAGGTCGAGCCGAGCTCGGAGAACTGCCCACCGCTGACGCGCCAGAGCTCGGACGCGGTCGGGAGGCGGCCGGCCTTGCTCTCGCAGTAGGCCTTGGCCTGAGACCAAGTGCCGGCCTGTCGCTCGAGGCCGTCCCAGACGAGACCCCAGCTGTCGCGGGCTTCAAAGCCCTTGGCGCTGCCAATGGAGAGACCCGTCTGGCTGAGCGTCACGCACTTCCACGCCGAGCCGTCCCACTGCAGCGCCTTCTGGTCGCCCTGGCAAGCCGTGGTCGGAGTGCCGACCGGAGCCGCTTGGCAGCCCCAAGCCCCGCCGGCACCCACGACGGCCACCTGGCCAGCCGTGCAGCCGAGATCCGAGAGCGTCACTTCGGCCTTGAGGCCAGTCACGTCCGTCTTGAGCGTCGCGACGTCCGCCTTGAGCTGGCTGATGTCGGTGCCGTGGCCGCCGACCGTGGTCGAGAGGCCGCCGACCGTCGTGCTCAGGGCGCCGACCGTCGTGTTCAGGCCTCCGACCGTCGTGTTCAGGCCTCCGACCGTCGTCGTGAGGCCGCCGACCGTCGTGCTCAGAGTGCCGACGGTGGTGTTGATGCCGCCGACCGTGGTCGTGAGCGTCGAGACGTTCCCGGTGACGCCCGAGATGGCGCTGTTGATCGTCGAGACCGCGCTGTCGAGCTCCGCCTGGGTCGCGACGTCGAAGTTGAGCTCCGTCGTCGCTACGCACGCCGTGCATTGTAGGTCGAGCGCCGACGTGGCCGGCTGCGAGAGCGCGGTGTCGAGCTCGGCCTGGGTCGCGACGTCGAAGCCGAGCTCCGAGAGCGACACGCAGTCGGTGCAGGTGACGTTGTCGGCGCTAGCGGCCGAGACCGCGTTCTGCGACTCCATCGCGTAGGCGACAGACGTCAGCGGGCGACGCGGCAGCTCGGCCTGGCCCCCGTTCGGGACGCCCGGCCCCGCGACGATCTTCACACCCAGCCAGAGCTGGCTGTTGGCGGTGAAGGTGGCCGCGCTGAGCGGCGTGGCAGCGCCACCGAGGACCTCGTCGAACACGCCGCCGCTAGCGGCGACGTCTGCGATCGTCTCGGTCCATACGGTCGTGGCGCCTGCGCCCTGCCCGCTATAGAGCGTGAAGGTGATGGTGAAGGTGCCGTTGACGGGGTTGCCGTCATTGTTGAGCAGCGAGCCCTGCACGTTCATCTGAAGGGGAACAACGGCGGAGGCAGTTCCCGCGCCCACGAGGACGAGCGTAGCTGCCCACTTGAAGATTCGTCTCAGCATAGTCCTAGGCCTCCGCATTCACGAGGATACGACACATCGGGGATGTGGGAAAGCGTCATGGCGGGAGCCGGGCCCCGAGCGACGCGATGGATGAAGAGTTCGAGCATCAGAGACCCCACGGGAACCCGTAGCGAGCGCCGATGCTCGACGCGTTCTTGGCGATGCCAACCGGGCTGCCCTGGCCAACGGTACCGCGGATGCGGAGGCCGGCGGCGGGCGCCATGTGGAGGCTACCGGAGGAGAAGCCGACGTAGACGCTCGACACGTCACAGGCCAGGGCCTCCTCGGTGCAGAGCCCGTCGACGCAGATGCCCTTACTGCAGCTCGAATCGAGCGTGCTGCAGTCGAGCGTCGTACCGCCGCACTCGCCAGCGTTGCAGGCGTCACCGACCGTGCAGGGATCGCCGTCATTGCAGGCCTTGGCCTGAGCTTGCGCGAAGCAGAAGCCACCCTGGCAGATCCCCAGGTTGCAGTCGTCGTCGAGGGACGAACAGTCCACGACTGAACCGACGCAGGCGCCCTGCACGCAGACGTCGTTCTCGGTGCAGGCGTCGCCATCGCCACTGATCGAGCAGTCTTTGGCAGTGCCGGTGCAGCTGCCACCACTACACTTGTCGCTCAGCGTGCAGGCGTCGCCGTCGTTGCAGCCGAGCGCGTTGTTGGTCCGCACACACCCCGTGCCGACAGCGCACACGTCGGTGGTGCACGGGTTGCCGTCGTCGCAGTCGAGGCTCCCCGAGCTGACGCAGAAGCCGGCGTCGCACACGTCGTTCAGCGTGCACGGGTCACCGTCGTTGCACTTGCTGAACTGCGCTACCTTCGTGAAGGTGCAGCCGGTCCCGGCGCCGTCGCAGCTATCGATGGTGCAGGGGTTGTTGTCGTTACACTGAAGGCCGTTGCCGACGCAGGTGCCGGCGATGCACTTGTCGTTCAACGTGCAGGCGTTGCCGTCGTTGCAGGTCTCGTTGTCGGGCAACGCCGTCCCTTTGCAGCCGGTCCCGAGGACGCACGTCTCGGCGCCGTTACAGAAGACGCCGTCGTTGCAAGCGCCGTCGTTCGGGTTGTAGATGCAGCCTTGCGCCGCCCCGCAGGAGTCCGCGGTGCAGGCGACCCCGTCGTTGCAGACGAGCGCGGGTCCAGCTTTGCAACCGCCGGCGGAGTCACACGTCTCGGTCCCGTTGCACTTGTCGCCATCTTGGCAATCCACGCCGGTACCCGGG
>CANMLD010000279.1 GCA_947498315.1 Pseudomonadota bacterium
GTTGATCGTCTCTGGCTTCTTCACCTCGCCGTAGGACCACTCGAGGATCTTCTTGGGCGCAGCCAAGCTGACGCGCACCGCGCTGAACGAGATGGGATCCTTCGGCTTCTCGAAGAAGTTGAAGATGTCTTTCAAAGGGACCTCCGGGACCGGATGGGACTCGCCGGCTATCACGATGCCGGGTGGGCCTCATGGTGGACCCGAACCGGGTCCACTTGGACGGCCCGTGCTGGTCGGCACGGGACGTTCGTGAGGGCGCGGGACACTACCGGAGCTTCCCGGGAACGGCAAGGTAACTGTTAACGACTCGTGAGCCCGCCCGCAGAACTCGACCAGAATTAGCCGTGACTGGTCGGACTTGCACGTCCAAACCTGCACTTCACGCCCTCCGTGCGCATCCTCTACAGAGAGGTGGAAAAGTTTTTCTCACCCAGTGCGAAATTTTCTGCGCACAGCGACGCGATTTTGGATAAAGTTGGAGTTGCAAGGCTCCGATACGCTTCCTAGCCACCCGGAGCCTGCTACCCCAGCGGGCGGCCCGAAGCCTGCGACTACCGGCGATGGCGTGAACACGACGTTCCACGCCAGCACCGTGCACCTGGAGGTTCTGCAATGACGATGCACCTCACTCTCGTGACCTCGCTCCCCACCGTGGAGCCCATCTTCCCTCTCTTTCAGACCCCAGCGCCGTTGGCCCTGTTCGGGCTCATGGCGGCGACATTGATACAGCCGCTGACCGACGGCATCGTACGCCCGATGGCCGATGCGCTCGAAGCGGGTGCGAAAGCGTCCTTAGCGGCAGCGCAACGGCCAGTTCGCGCTTTCGACGCCAAGCTCGAACGGATGCGCCAAGCGTTTCGATCGGATGATGGTCAGTAGAGCGAGGCGTGTTCCGTGAGTGACGGCAAGCTAATCCCGTCACATGCTGCTCGCTACTTGCGTGTAACCGAGCTCCGCGAGAAGGCACGACAGCTAGCCCTGACGCGTGCCGCCGCGGAGAGGATTGCCGCCGAGGCGGAAGTGGACCTCCGATTCCAAGAACATGATGATGCGGTCCTCGAAGCGGAGGCGATGCTGGCTGGTCGAACCGACGGGGCTTCGCTCGCTTTGATAACGGCGGCGCTGCGAGTCAGCGGCAACGCCATTACATTCGCCGAGGGCCGCCTCGAAGCGGCCCGCCCGCCAGAAGACGACGCCCGAAGCGCGCTTCAGGATGCTGCCCAGCGGCGCCTGGCGGCAAGCCGCTGGACCTCTGACATGAAGCGGGCTGCGATACTGGAGCATGAGCGCCGCGAAGACCGCGCGGCGGCGGACCGAACCGGAGGTGAGCGTAGCGCTTCGCACCGAGGCTCGGAGCGCAAGGACGACTCCTGACAGTGGCTTGCCCCTCTGTAGGAGAGGGCAGATTGTCCCAGTGGCCGCTTCGACGGGACGTACGGCGTGCGCCTGCCCTAGAGCCTGCCCTAGAGCCTCCCCCTAGGCCCCCCACTACAGCCGCCCCTAAAGCCTGCGCCCCTGAGCCTGCCCCGGGCCTGCCCCCCTAGAGTCTGCGCCCTAGAGCCTGCCCTAGAGTCTGCCCTAGAGTCTGCGCCCTAGAGCCTGCCCTAGAGCCTGCCCTAGAGCCTGCGCCCTGGAGCCTGCCCCCTAGAGACGGTGAGACCCGTTTAGAACGCGTCTTCGGGCAGGTCCATGTACGGCGAGAGGGAGCTGGCCTCGACGAGCTTCCGGGTCAGCGTCGCGGCTGGCAGAACGTTTTGCGACCAGTACCGTACGACGGCGAGCTTGCCGGCGTAGAAGTCTTTGTCCTTGCCTACTGCCGTGGGGAGCTTCGCATCAGCGACCTTAGCCGCGACCAGATGCCGCCATCCGATGACCACCTCGGCGAGCAGGAAGAGGAGGCGGTTCGCCTGAAGGCCGATGTGGTAGATGGACTCTTGGCCCTTCTGAAGGAGCGCCATGAAGAGGCCTCGAAGGTCACCGAGTGCCTTCATGAGAGCCTGAGCGTCGGTGCTGAGAACCGGGTGTTCGGTCAGCTCCTTGACCGTCTTCTCGGCCTCAGCGAGCAGCGAACGCAGAGTGGCACCGCCGTCTCGCATGACTTTCCGGAACACAAGGTCCTGCGCCTGTATGTGGGTGGTGCCCTCGTAGAGCGAGTCGATCTTCTGGTCGCGAACGTACTGCTCCATCGGATAGTCCTGAATGAAGCCGGCACCGCCGAACACTTGAAGTGCCTCGCCGAGGAGGTAGTAGCCCCGGTGGGAGCAGTAGCCCTTCACGAGCGGGAGCAGTAGGTCGTTACGACGGTCGAGATCCGCCGCGTCGCTGTTGCCGTGACCGCCTAAGATCTCGACTTGGTCCTGAGTGGCGGACGTGAACATCACGAGCGCGCGCATACCCTCGGCGTGCGCCTTGAGCTCGAGCAACATGCGCCGGATGTCGGGGTGATCGATGATGCGGACGCGCGGCGCTTCTTTGTCCATGGCGCGCTTGAGGTCCGGCCCCTGAACCCGATCCTTCGCGTACGCGAGGGCGTTCAAGTAAGCGGTCGAGACGGTGGACATCGACTTGATACCCACCGCCATACGAGCGTGTTCGATGACGTGGAACATCTGGCGGATGCCGTCGTGGACGTTGCCGACGAGAAGACCCCGACACGGGATCTTGTCGCCGAGGGTGAGCTCTGCCGTGGCGGAGCCCTTGATGCCCATCTTCTTCTCGATGCTCGTGACGAAGACGCCGTTACGCTCGCCCATAGTGCCGTCTTCGTTCACCCAGAACTTGGGGACGAGGAACATCGACAGCCCTTTGGTGCCGACGGCGCCGCCCTCGGGGCGAGCGAGGACCAAGTGCACGATGTTCTCAGTACCGAAGTCACCATTGGTGATGTAGCGCTTGGTGCCTTCGAGCGCCCAAACCTCGCCCTCGATGTGTCGCGCTTTGGTACGACCCGCGCCGACATCGCTGCCCGCGTCCGGCTCGGTGAGGACCATCGTGCCGCCCCAGTGACGTTCGATGAGGTTGTCGACGAAGCGCTTCTTCTGCCCGTCCGTGCCCAGGCGGTCGATGACCTTCGCGATGATCGTTCCAAAGAAGTAGAACGCCGCCGTCGGGTTGGCACCGGCCTGCATCTCGAAGGAGCTCCAGTAGACCGACGGCGGTGCGCCGTATCCTCCGAGAGACTCCGGCAGCTCGAGGCGGTGCCATTCACCCTTGAACCAGGCCGCGAGCGTGCGTTGAAGCGCGGCTGGTAGTGTGACGTTGCCGTCCTCGTCAAGGATGAGCGGGACGCGGTCCCCCTCGACGAAGCTCGATGCTAGCTCCGACTTCACGACGCCGTCGAGCGTGGTGAGCGTGTCGCGGGCGGTCGCCTTGTCCATGGTCGTGAATGGACCGCGGCCGAGCGACTTTTCATCGACTCCGAGCACCTCGAAGAGGTTGAAGAGGATGTCACGGAGGTTCGACTGATAGTGCGGAGCGTTACTCATGGGTGCCCTCGTAGGGGTGCAAAGTCTGACTGAAGAGATGCCGAGTGCAGCTCGATGATGTGCCGTCTTGTGACGCGACACCCCGTGCTCTGGCCTTGATAAACCGGATTCGCTCTCGTTACGCAAGTATGAATGAAGCTTCAGCCAATTTCTTGGAGAGGCGCCCACCACGAGGCTCGAGATCGGGAACGTGAGGGGGCTCGCTCCGCCGCTGGCGCAGTCTCCTTCGGCACTCTCCAGCACATGACAAGGCACTCGATTTGACGCGCTGCAGGCTGGCAGCGAAGCTGGGCGAGTGACGTTTTTACCTCGCTCCATCGTTGCTGCGATCGCTCTGTCTGCGGCAGGCTCAGCGTTCGCAGTGGTGCCACCCGCACTCATTGCACCTCAGCCGTCTCATTGGCCAACCCTTGAGCAGGTGACGCCGTCCGCGAAGCTCTCGCCGCCCGCGAAGCTCACGCCGTCCGCGAAGCTCACGCCGCCCGCGAAGCTCACGCCGTCCGCGAAGCTCACGCCGCCGACAAAGACGACGCCGTCCATCGTGGTCACGCCTTCCGAAGTGGTCACGCCGTCCGCAGTGGTGACGCCGTCCGCGAAGCTCTCGCCGCCCGCAAAGCTCTCGCCGCCCGCGAAGCTCACGCCGCCGACAAAGACGACGCCGTCCGCAGTGGTCACGCCGTCCGCAGTGGTCACGCCGACGACGGCAGCGACGATGACGCGTATCATCGACGCCGCACTCGCGAGCCCGCGTGCGTGGGAGATGCTGACCGAGCTGTGTGACGACATCGGACACCGGTTATCGGGATCGCCCGGTCTCGATCGGGCGATCGCTTGGGCGCTGGCGCGGCTGACAGCGGCTGGGCACGAGAGCGTCCGAGCAGAGCCGGTACAGGTTCCGAAGTGGGTGCGCGGTGATGAGTCGCTCTGGCTCTCGGAGCCGCGTCGGCCGCTGTCGCTGCTCGGCCTGGGCGGTTCGGTCGGGACGGCGAGCGACGGGGTGACCGCTCGGGTCGTCGTCGTCGCGGATGAGGCGGAGCTCGATGCGCGGGCCGCCGAGGTGAAGGGCGCGATCGTCCTGTTCAACAACCCCATGCCGCCGCATCACCCAGAGAAGGGTACGGGCTATGGTGAGGCGGTCCGCTTTCGCTCAAAGGGCCCCGGGCTGGCGGCGAAGTACGGCGCCGTGGGTGTCCTGGTTCGCAGCGTTACGGCGCGTAGTCTCTACACGCCGCACACGGGCGCCACGTCCACGAAAGAGGGACCGCCGCCCGTCCCCGCCGCCGCGGTCCCGACCGAAGACGCCGAGCTCCTCTCGCGACTCTATCGTCGCGGAAAGGCGCCCGTGGTGACTTTGACGATGGGGGCACGGGATCACGGGCTGGTCCCATCAGCGAACGTCGTGGCCGAGCTCCGCGGCCGCGAGCGCCCGGACGAGATCGTCATCATCTCTGGCCACCTCGATTCTTGGGACGTAGGGCAGGGCGCCCATGACGATGGTTCAGGCGTCGTCATGGCGATGGCGTCGCTCGACCTCCTCCGCTCGCTTGGGCTTA
>CANMLD010000280.1 GCA_947498315.1 Pseudomonadota bacterium
TCGGCGGCCGGAGCGGCAGCCTCGGCGGCCGGAGTAGCAGCCTCGTCAGCCTTGGTCTCCGCCTTGCCCATCGAGCACTTGGTGAAGTCTTCCATGGTCTTGGCGTTGGCCAAGCACTTGACGTCTTCCGGCTTCTGCTTCTTGCACTCCTCGATGCCCTTGGCCTTCTCTTTCTTCATGCCCTCGGCTATCGCCTTGGTCTCTGGATTCTTCTCCATCAAAGCCATTACGTTGTCGACGGCCTTCTCGCAGTCGCTCTTGCAGCCCGAGGAAAGAACGATACCAGCCAGGGCCACACCGCCCACGAGGAGCTTCATCACGTTACGCATCTCTGTACCTCCACGCGGCGTGATCCACGCCGGAAATCGAAACGGCACGGACTATTTGTCGGCTCGGAGGAGAAGTCAACTCTATACGGAGGATATATTACTCATGAGTCGCCTGGATTTCCAACCACTTAGGGCAGCTCGACGCGCAAAGCGGCGGCAGGGCGGCAGCGGGCAGCCTCCTTCGCGCCTTGCTCTCGCCTGTTCGGGGAGAGATCGGGGGTCAACCGCGGTCACTACCCCGAGCCGACACGCTCTCGTAAATCGCGGTGAGCGCAGCGTCATTGACGCCGCATCGATGCACCACGAAAGGTCTCCCGCCACTCGGCTCCGTCAGGACATCGAGCCATATTGGCTCTTCGGACGTCGTCGAGGTCCCCGGCGTCCAGCCCAGGTCCGTCCAGGCGATGAGCGCGACGTGGCCTCGAGTCGAGTCCAGACGTCGGCCGACGCGATGAAACTGGCCCTTCTCCAGCTCGCCGATGATGGACGCGGCGGCGCCCTCGGCAGCGCGGCCAACGACTCGGCGCGTGAGCCATGCTTGCTTCCGACGTGAGAAGGGTTGCCGGCCTTGCCTCGTGGTCAGTGCGGACGCAATGAAGCCCGCAAGCACCCATTCGAGCCCGAGCAGCACCGCGTTACCGGTCCTCCCGAGCTCCGCCCTGCTGGCGCCAAGCACGGCCACGCCCGTCTCTATCCTCAAGGTAACGGGCCCGGTCACGCCAGCGCCTCCCCCCTGCTGAGTCATCGCCGAGTCGACCGCATCGTGAAGCGCATCGGCGCTACTGCCACCCCTGGCGGTGAGTGATGCGACGAGCTCGGCCCGCATCAGCGCGTGAGTGACCACCATAATTCCAATCACGCTGGCGGTCGCCGCGAGCACGCCAACGACTCGCGCGAAGGCGACGCCCGGGGTTCGGAGGATGCGAAGCGCGACCATGCTCCCGGCTCCTGCTCCGAGGGCGGCGAGCGCCGGTGACACGAGCGGCAAATAGATGAAGCGCCCCACCGCGCCATGCACAGCGCCAGCGACAAGGCCCGTGGCTGCAGCGACCGCAATGACGGCTGCGGCGCGTGCGAACGGGAACGTGGAGGCGCTGTTGGACGAATGGCTCATTTGGGGACCTCGGATGGCATGTCTCGGTGCCGACTCAGCTACGCCCTCTTGAAGTCTCACATGCCTGCAGTCTCGCATGCCCCCGTTCGTCGTCCCAAAGAACCCTCATGAGCTTCGGTGCGACGGCCGTCAGACGCGTGGTCAGGCATGTCAGGCCCAACCATGGCTTCGTCTGCCGGTCTGCTGGGGGGGGGCAAGCCCGGTTCGGTGAACATTCGCCCGGGGGCTTCGATCAGACCCAGCGGTCAGAGCAACACACGCTCGGTTTCTTTCTTCCAGCTTTGGCCGGGGGGCGCGAAGCGGAACAAGGGCCAAGTCTCGAGGCGCGGCTCAGCTGCGTTAGAGGCTCGAGACGGAGAAAGGGAGAGTCGTGTTCACCCAGACTACCAAGTCGAAATCCGAGCTTGATACCGGTGCTGTGCACAGCATGATCCCAGCACAATGGCCAGCCGACGCACGCCCGCTCGAGGGAGCCAAGCCCACTAGCCCAGAGCGAACGACGACGTCGATGACGTCGACTCGAAAGACGGCGCCTTACTTGGCGGCGCGCACCGAACCGGCCATCATCATCGACATGATCCCTAGAAGCCGCACTCCAGACGTAACGGCCAGCGTCATCCGCCTCGGCACGTCCGATGCGGCGGAGAGCGAGTCGCAGGTCGATACGAGACGGCCCGAGGTCCGCCGAGACGACGAGCTCCGGGGCCTCGACTTTCGGCGCCTCTACGAGAGCTACAAGCACAAGGTCTACGGGACCATCCACCACGTCATCGGACCGAGCGATGAGGTCGACGATATCGTTCAGTCCGTGTTCCTCGAGATCCACCGCTCCTTGCCCCGCTATCAGGGCCAATCGAAGCTCTCGACCTGGATCTACCGAATCGCGGTCAACGTCGCCCTTCAGCACATCCGTAAGAAGCGACGCCGGCGCGTCTTCCTGTTCTTCAGCCCGCCAGATCCCGAGCGAGACTACGACACGGCAACGGACACCCGGCCTGGAAACGAGCAGCGCGACCTCCTTCGAAAGATCCATGGCCTTCTGGACCACGTCAGCGAGAAGAAGCGCATCGTTTTCATCCTGCACGAACTCGATGGACGCGAGATCGACGAGATCGCGGACCTGCTCGATATCCCACTCAACACCGTGAGGTCACGACTGCATGCTGCTCGAGTCGAGTTGACCGACAAGATGCGTCGTGCGTCCCTCGTCGACGCCGACCTCCGTGGCCGCGAGGTGAAGCCATGAACCTGAGCTCCGATCCGAAGCGCAGAGACATCGATGCTGCGTTCCTAGTGCTTGACGGCGGCGACGCCCCTGCTCCTCCGACCCCGGACGCGCTCGCACTCGCGACCGCCGCACGCAGGCAGTGGCAAACGGCGCGGCTCGCGCCTCCGAATATCGATTTCGACGCGCTCGACCGATCGGTGCTCCGCGCCGTCGCTGAAGAACGACTTCGTACCAATGAGCGGCGCCAAGTGACGCGCGTGCTCTTCCCTGGGCTCGGCCTCGCGGCCGCCCTCGCCGCAATCGGTCTCGTCCTTGCGTCGAACTTTGGCGAAGACACGCGCCCAGCTAGCGGGGCTGAGGTCGCAAGCACTGTCCCGCTGCCCCAGGCCATCGGTGTCGGGACGCGCCTGACGTCCGGTGACGAGCCAATGGCGGCGTCCGTGAGCGTCGCCACCCTAACCCTCGACCCACGTAGCGGCGTCGAGGTGCTCGTCGATGATCCTCTCGTCACGCGAGTGTCTCTCGTTTCGGGGGCTGCTCACTTCGCGGTCGCGCCTCGGCCGCCGGGTGGCCGCTTCGAGATCGAGGCCGGTCAAGTGACCGTCACGGTCGTTGGGACCGGCTTTCGAGTTCAAAGACTGAGCGACTCGACACTGGGCCAGCGCGTCGCCGTCACGGTGGACCACGGCATTGTCGAAGTTCGGAGCCCGGACGGTCGTACGGTCCGCCTCACTCGGGGTGAATCCGTGACCGTCCCCGCACAGCGCGAGCAGCCGGCTGCGGTGGTCGTGAGTGAGGCCAATGCAGCGCAGCCGTTGGGGCTGTCACCCGCTCCCGAACCCACCCGTGCTGAAGCTCCCGCGGTCGCCGTGGCCGAGTCGCCGGTGTTGGTGGCACTCAAGCCCCCTGTCGCTGATGAGGTCGCGGTCGTGGCTGCGCTGATGATCCAAGGCGCCAACCACCCGCCGCCGCCCCGCGCGAAGGCGTCGCGAGCGGTTTCGCCGAAGGCACCGAGCTCGACTCCGGCCGCCCAGGCCGCCGTCTCCGCCATCGTCCTGCCGGAGGCGATGCCCGGACAGCGGCGTCCCACTGTCGCGGATCAGCCAAGCAAGTCGACCGATGGCGCTATAGAGATGATCGTCGAGACTTCTGAAGACGACCGACTGGCCACAGCCGATCTACGTGACCTCGTGGCTGGCCTTGGCCCAGCGACCTGCAGTGCTCGGCTCACCGGGCTCCGGCAGTGGATCGCCGAACAGCCCGGTCACGGCCGGCTGCGCATTGGGCAACACGCCCTCGCGTACTGCTACCATGCGCTCGGTCGCACAGCCGATGCCGACCGGCTCTTCCGACGCCTCGGCTTCAAGCTCAAGGACATCCTCGAGCCCAAGCCTCCCGCCTTCCGATAACGCGTCGGGCCAAGACTGCCGACCCGCAAGGCCCCGTCACGTTGGCCCTACTGCACATTTTAGAAGATTGCCCCGACCGTCCCAGCGGAATCGAGGGCGTTTGGCGTGAGCTTTGCGCCCCGGAAGTCCGCACCCGAGAGGAGCGCGCGCTCGAAACGCGCTCCGCGCAGATCAGCGCCGCGAAAGTCGGCGCGTTCCCCTTCGACTTCCCGGAGATCCGCTCCCTGTAAGTCCGCCTCGCGGAAGGTCACGTCCCGAAGGTCCGCGCGACGCAGGTCGGTCCCGAGCAGCAGAGCCAACTCGAATCGGGCTGTGCGCAACTTGCCGCCGACGAGCTCGCAGCCGCTCAGGTCAGCTTCGGTGAGATCGGCGCCCACGAGGTGGAGCTCGGTGAGGAGCTGATCGCGTAGGATGGCGCCGCGTAGGTTGCACGACCCGAGGACGGCGTCGCCGAGGTTCAAGGCGCCCGTGAAGTCGGCACCCACCATCTTGCATCCGGTGAAGTCCGCCCCTGTGAGCTCCGTGTCGAAGAAGCTCGCGCCGCTGAGGTCGCAGGACCTGAACAGCGCGTTCCGAAGGACGGCCCCATCGAAGCTGACGTTGACGAAGTCCACTTCGAGGCACCGGCATGCGGTAAACGCGGCAAGATCGAGCGTAGCGCCCCGCAGGTCGACGCTCTCAATGGACTGACCGCTCATCCGAAGGCCCCGCAGGTCCACTCCGGGGAAGGCTCTCCGTCCGGCACCGATGGCCCTCAATAACTCGAGTCGGTCCACGTACTCCCCCCTCGCTTCATGTCGACCTTCTTCTAACTCGCCGCGTAGTGCCTTGCTCTGCCGTGACAGCCAATAGGTGTCAAGTCGCACCTCGGCGCTGTCTTGCGCGACATTCGAGAAATTCGTCGCCGAGTCTGGTATTCGTCCCAGGTGA
>CANMLD010000281.1 GCA_947498315.1 Pseudomonadota bacterium
GGCACCTCGAACGCGACGTCGAACGGCACCGCCGGGAAACGCGGAAGCGGCGTGTAGCTCGTAGCGCCGTCGCCCTCGGCCAGCAGGAGGTCGAGATCGAGCTCGGCGAGGGCCGTCGGCCGACGCAAATCGAGCACGCGCGCCGCCGCAGGATGCAAGAGGGTGAGGTAGCCCGCATGGGCCTCACCGATGAACACCTCGAGCGACCGGGCCGGGTGTAGCCAGGTCGCGCGGAGGCCAACGTTCGCTTGTTCGGGTCGCTTGAACGCGATCCGGTCGGTGCGAGCATGCGACGCGGCGATGACGGCGTCGGTCAAGCCACGTAGCGTTCGCCATGCGCTCTCCGGTCCGTCCGTCTTTTCGGAGACGACGAAGCCGACCATTCGTGGCTGATGCGGGAGCGCCTCACCCCGTGGGTCAAAGACGCGCCCGACTTCGTACATCCGGATGCGATCGGCCATTCGGGCGTTTCGCTCCGCGTGCGTCAACAGGTTCGGCGCGAGCCAACGGCGCAGGCGGTCCTGCTCGGACGAGAGCGAGTTCTGGAGCTCGACCCGGCCCGTGAGGTCGGCGCCGAGACGCTCGAGTAGCGGCTTGTTATCGAAGGCGTAGCTCACCGTCTCGGCCATGCCGGCACCGAGCGAGAGCGTCCGGCGCACTCGGCGCTCTTGGAGCTTCTCCACCGGCAGACGTGGGGCGCTCATGAGCACCTGTGCTGCGACGGGTGGAATCTCCGAGTAGCCATGAAGGCGGCCGACCTCCTCGATGAGGTCCTCCTCGATGCGCACGTCGCGAGTCGCGCGCCAGGACGGCACGTCGACGGTCAGCGTCTCCGCCACCCCATCGCGGACGCCGAAGCCGAGGCCGCGGAGGAAGGTCTCGACCCGGGCCTTGGGCATGAGGAGCCCAAGCCGCTCGGACACGGCTGACAGCCGCAACGTCAAGGTCAGCGGCGCCGGGAGGGGCGCACACACGTCGGTGAGCGGTGAGCTGATGCGAACGCCGGGGATCGTCTCGACGAGCAAGCGCCCGAAGAGATGGGCTGCCGACTCGGCCAGATGTGGATCGAGCGCCTTCTCGAAACGCGCAGAAGCGTCGGTACGAAGTCCGAGTCGCGACGAGGTCTTACGGACGGAGTCCGCCGAGAAGTTGGCCGCTTCGAGGACCACCGAGGTGGTCCCATCGTCGATCTCGGAGTTCTCGCCACCCATCACGCCGGCGACGGCGACGGCCCGCGCAACGCCAGCCTCGTCCGCTGTGGCGATCACGAGAGCGCCCTCCGGGAGGACGCGCTGCTGTCCATCGAGCGTGCGGAAGGACTCCTGCGGGGTCGCGCGACGAACGACGATGCCGCCGGCATCGAGCTTCGTCGCATCGAACGCATGGATGGGGTTTCCGAGGTCGAGCATCACGAAGTTGGTGAGATCGACGACGTTCGACCGAGGACGCTGCCCGACCGATCGGAGCGCCCACGCGAGCCATGCTGGCGACGGACCGACTCGAACGCCATCGAAGCGCAGCGCGAGGTAGCGCGGGCATAGATCTGGCGCGTCGACGTGCACCGCGACCGGCGCGCCGGTGGTCGGGATCGGGAGCGGCGCGGGCTCGGGCCGCAACGGTCGACCGGTGAGCGACGCCACCTCCCGCGCGATGCCGCGGTGGCCCCAGAGGTCCGGACGGTGAGTGATGGCTTTGTTGTCGACCTCGAAGACGACGTCACGCACCGGCAGCGCGTCCACGAGGGCCTGACCGGGCGTCCCTTCATCCAAGATCAGGATGCCGTCGTGTTCTTCCGACAGCCCGAGCTCGGCTTCGGACGCCAGCATGCCCGCGCTCTCCACGCCGCGCACAGCAGCCACCTCTATGCGCGTGCCATCTGGGAGCGTCGTTCCGGGCGGCACCCACGCGGCGAGCCGGCCGACCGCGTCCTTCGCGTTCGGTGCGCCGCAGACGAGCTGATGAACAGCGTTGCCGTCGGTCATTCGGACGAGGGAGAGCTTGTCGGAGCTCGGGTGTTTGCCGACCTCCAGCACGCGAACCAGCGTCACGCGCTCGATACCCTTGCCGAGCTCGATGATGCCGTCGAGCTCCGCCACCTTGAGCGTGAAGAGGCGACCGACGTCGTGCGGGTCGAGCCCGTCCGTGTCGAGGTGCCGTGAGAGCCAGTTCCAAGAGATGCGCATGACCTGTCCTCGGGATCAGGAGGGGCGGGGGGGCTGTAGCATCAAGCGAACTGCTGCAGGAAGCGCAGATCACCGCCGAGCACGTGCCGAATGTCGTCGATGCCGTAGCGCATCATCACGAGGCGCGAGAGCCCCATGCCGAAGGCCCAGGCCTGCCACTCAGCGGGATCGAGCCCGGCGTGGCGCAGCACGTTCGGGTGGACGAGCCCGCAGCCGAGCGTCTCGACCCAGCCCGAGTGCTTGCACACGCGGCAGCCCGCGCCGCCGCAGAGTAGGCACTGCATGTCGAGCTCGAAGCCCGGCTCCACGAAGGGGAAGTAGCCGGGCCGCAGCCGCACCGTGACCTCACGCTCGAAGACCTGCGAGAGCATGATCCGCATCGTGCTGATGAGGCCAGCGACCGAGACGTGGCGGTCCACGAAGAGCCCTTCGAGCTGGTGGAAGGTATGCTCGTGCGATGCGTCGAGGGCTTCGTTTCGGAACACTTTGCCCGGAAACGCAGCGCGGAACGGCGGCGCGAACTGCTGCATCGCACGGATCTGGCCGGGCGAGGTGTGCGTCCGAAGCACGTGGCCGTCGCGGGTCCAGAAGGTGTCCTGCATGTCTCGCGCAGGGTGATTGTTCGGGATGTTCAGGGCCTCGAAGTTCATGAAGTCGGTCTCGACTTCGCCGTAGTCGAGGACCATGAAGCCCATCGCCGTGAAGATGTCCTCGAGGCGCTCCTGCACCAGCGTCAGCGGGTGAAACGAGCCGACCTCGGGAGGAGCGCCCGGGACGCTCACATCGAAGGCCGTGTCCGCGAGCTCGCGGCCGATGGCCCCTTGCACCAGCGCCACCTTCCGCGCCTCGAGCGCCTGAGTGACGGTGGCTTTGGCGACGTTGATGGCCTTGCCGATAGGACCACGTTCGGCGGGCGGCGCCGCACCGATGAGCCGCGTCAGCTCGGTGATCTCGCCCTTTTTGCCCAAGAGGCGCACTTCGAGGTCGCGAAGGGTGGCCTCAGAGTCTGCCGCCCCGATCTCAGCCAGCGCGCTCTCGACGGTGGTGTCGATGTTCACGGCGTTCAGCTCTCTTCCATCTCGATGAGGATGAGACCGTCGAGCACCGACGCGCCTTCGGTCACGTGAATAGCGGTGATGGTCCCGCTCACGGGGGCCTCGACCGGGATCTCCATCTTCATCGACTCGAGGATGATGAGCGTGTCGCCTTCATCGACCGACGCGCCGACGGTGGTCTCGATCTTCCAGACCGTCCCCGTGAGGGGCGCCTTGATCTTCTCGGGCATGTGGACCTCATTGAGCCGTGAGGCTCCGACTTCATCGAGCCCTCGGGCTCAGACTTTCCAGTGGGTTTCAAGGAAGCGTGTCGACAGCTCGCCAGCGCGAAAGGTGGGATGGCGTACGAGCCAGCGGTGAAAAGAGAGGTTCGAGACGACGCCTTCGAGCACCGTCGAGTCGAGGGCCGCTTCGAGGCGCGCGATGGCCGCTTCGCGAGTCGCGCCATGGACCACGAGCTTGGCCATGAGCGAGTCATAGAAGGGTGCGATCGTGGTCCCAAGCTCGATCCCGGCGTCAACGCGGACGCCCTCAGGCCATTCGAGGGCAGTCACCTGCCCGGGCTGAGGTAAGAAGTTCTTGGCCGGGTCCTCGGCGCAGAGCCGGACCTCGATGGCGTGGCCTGTGATCGGTGGTGGCACGAGCGTTCCATCGAAGTCGAGCCTTTCGCCATTGGCGACTCGGAGCTGCCAACCCGGCAGGTCGAGGCCAGTCACCAGCTCCGTCACGGGGTGTTCGACCTGGAGGCGGGTGTTCATCTCCATGAAGTAGAACGCCCCGTCGCCGTCCACGAGGAACTCGACCGTGCCGACGCCTTGATAACCCACCGCGCGACCGAGCGCGACCGCGGCCTCGCCCATGCGCTCCCGGAGACCTGGGAATTGCGCCATCGCGGGCGACGGCGCCTCTTCGAGCACCTTCTGGTGACGTCGCTGAATCGAGCACTCGCGCTCGTAGAGCGAGACGCCATTGCCATGCTGGTCGAAGAGGACCTGAATCTCGATGTGCCGTGGGGCCGCAAGGTACCGCTCGAGGTAGACGGCGCCGGACCCGAAGGCGCGCTCTGCTCGAGACTTGCAGCGTTCGAGCGCCTTTCCAAGCTTCTCGGCGCTGGCCGCGACCTCCATGCCAATCCCGCCCCCACCCGACGAGGCCTTAATCAGCACTGGATAGCCGATGGCGTCGGCGATACCGGTCGCATCGTCGAGCGAGACCGCGCCGTCAGAGCCGGGGACGGTCGGCAGACCGTACTTACGAGCGGTGTCGCGCGCCGTGATCTTGTCGCCCATGGCCGAGATGGCAGCCGGCGGTGGTCCGATCCAGCGCAGCCCCGCGGCGATGACCTTCTCAGCGAAGGCCGCGTTCTCGCTGAGGAGCCCGTAACCAGGGTGGATCGCGTCGGCGCCGGAGCGCTCGGCGGCGGCGAGGAGCGCCTCGACGTTCAGGTAGGACTGCTGCACGGGCGCCGGCCCGATGAGCTCGGCCCGGGTCGCGGCCTTCACGTGAGGCGCGCCCGCGTCGGCTTCGGAGAAGACGGCGACGGTCTCGACCCCAAGTGTGCGGTAGTGGGACACGAGCCGGTGTGCGACCTCACCGCGGTTCGCGACGAGGACGCGGGTGATTGGAGCGGTAGCGGGCGATGATGCTGTCGTCATGGCGCCGGGAAGCTACCACCGAGACATCGCGATGTCACAGGAGCGAGTGGTCCTAAGTCGTCG
>CANMLD010000282.1 GCA_947498315.1 Pseudomonadota bacterium
CGGTCAGAGATCAGCGGTCAGAGATCAGCGGTCAGAGATCAGCGGTCAGAGATCAGCGGTCAGAGATCAGCGGTCAGAGATCAGCGGTCAGAGATCAGCGGTCAGAGATCAGCGGTCGGCCGTCAGCTTCGGTCGGCCGGCCGGGCTACAAGTCTCGCACGGCGCGGCGCTTTTCTGGCCTCGCCGGGCTGACCGCTGACCGCTCGTGACTGACTCGACGACCACGACTCCTGCCGGCGGTGCCGGCGGGTCGCTCAGAGTTGCTCACGGGGCTTTCAGCTTTCAGCTTTCAGCGGTCAGCTTCTGCGGGTCGGCAGGCCGGGTGGCTCTTCCCGTTCGCGCGGCGAGCGCGTCCTGGCGCGGCTGACCGCTCGTGACTGACTCGATTCCGAGGGCTGCTGCCGGCGATGCGGGCGCGGCGCTCAGTGCTGCTTCTGAGCTCTCAGCGGTCAGCGGTCGGCGGTCCGCTTCGGTCGGCCGGCCGGGCTGCATGTTTCGCACCGCGCGGCGCTCCCGTGGCCTCGCCGGGCTGACCGCTGAGCGCAGAGCGCTGATAGCCCGGCGTCAGCTGCGGCTGAAGCCGGCGTCGCCGGCGCTGGGGCTGACTGCTGACCGCTGATAGCCCTGCGTCAGCCCCGGCTGAAGCCGGCGACGCCGGCACTGGGGCTGACAGCGGATCAGATGCTGAGAGCGGAACAGATGGACGGTGACGCCCCCCATCGTGTATCCACCGCTCGATGCCGTGGCTCCATGACCTCGTCGTTCCCATCGAGAAGATCGAAGACCTGACTCAGGTCGCGGCTCAGGCGCTCGGCGTCCAGGTAAGCGACGTGACGTCGGTCCGGGTCGCGCGGAAGTCGATAGACGCGCGTCATCGCCGCCCGCGCTGGGTGCTGACGCTCGCGGTCGGACTGCGCGGGGAGGCCCCGCCCGAGCTCGATCCCCGCGTGGTGGAAGCGCCCTTAGTGGCCGACGCCGCACGGCGCGTCGTCATCGTAGGCACAGGACCGGCTGGGCTGTTCGCTGCGCTGCGGTGCGCCGACGCGGGCATGGGCGTGACCATCCTCGACCGCGGCGGGGCGCTGAAAGACCGTCACCGCCGTTCACGCCGGCTGCGAGCGGAGGGGGAGCTCGACCCGGAGACCAACCTCTGTTTCGGTGAAGGCGGCGCAGGCACGTACTCCGACGGCAAGCTCTACACGCGAAAGAAGGACGACCGGGTCCGCGAGGTCTACGAGCGGCTGGTCGCGTTTGGCGCAACGACCGACATCCTGGTGGAAGCCCACCCGCATGTGGGAACCAATGAGCTCATCCCGGTGATCGCGGCCATGCACGAGCACCTCGAGGCACGCGGCACTCGCTTTGTCTTCGACACGCGTGTCGATGACTTGATCGTGGAGAACGGTCGCTGCCGCGGCGTCGTGGCCACGGCGCTGGCGACCGGCGAGTCGGTCGAGTACCCGGCGGACGCGGTGCTCTTCGCGACGGGGCATTCGGCGCGCGACACTTACACCATGCTGGCGCGGCGCGGGGTCCGGCTCGAACGGAAGCCATTCGCGGTGGGAGCGCGCGTC
The DNA here is from genome assembly GCA_947498315.1 of Pseudomonadota bacterium. GTDB lineage: Bacteria > Myxococcota_A > UBA9042 > SXOO01. The sequence continues at coordinate 1,575 of CANMLD010000282.1, forward strand.
GAACACCCACAGGCGCTCATCGATCGAATTCAGTTCGGCGACTCGGCGGGACACCCGTCTCTCGGGGCTGCAGAGTACTTTCTGAAGTGCCAAGTCGGCGGCCGGGGCATCTACTCGTTCTGTATGTGCCCGGGTGGATTCATCATTCCGACCCCCACCGAAGTCGGCCATCTGAACGTCAATGGCATGAGCAACGCCTCTCGCGCGAACGGCTTCTCGAACGCGGCCTTGGTGGTGACGGTCAATCCGGATGACTGCGCGCCGTCGGGGGACGCGCTCGATGGCCTGCTCTGGCAGCGGGCGATCGAGCGCAAGACCTTCTTGGCAGGAGGCGGTCAGTACGCCGCTCCGGCGACGCGGCTCACGGACTTTGCGCGAGGGAAGGCGTCGACGACGCTCCCAGAGCGCACGTCCTACCGGCCGAAGCTGACTGCCGGTGACATCGGCGAGGTGCTACCCGACTTCGTGTCGGCGGCCATTCGCGCGGCGCTGGCGCAGTTCGATCGCAACCTTCGCGGCTACCTGACCTCCGAAGCAATCATCGTCGCTTCCGAGACGACGACCAGCTCGCCCATCCGTATCCCGCGGACGGCGGGTTACGAGTCCCTGACGTTGCCCGGGCTCTACCCGGTCGGCGAAGGCGCGGGCTACGCGGGCGGGATCGTGTCGAGCGCCATCGACGGCATGAACGCCATCGAGTTCGCGCTCGGGGCGCCCCGGTGATCGACACCCGCTAATGAGCATGCAGTAGTTGAGGGCGTGCAAGAACCGGTCTTCGCCGAACCACCGTTTCTCCGCGACCAAGATCCGATGCATGAGTGTGATCTGGCCCGCGGGTCCGCCGAAGCGAGTATCAGGGCAGCAGGGTCAACCTCTGCCGAGGTCTGCAAGCAGTTTGGCCAGTGTGGCTTCGGAGGCATGCGCGCGAGCCTCCGCCTCGCTGAGCGCGGCTTTGGTCTCGCTGAGCGCGGCGTCCTGATTGCTGAGCGCGGCGTCCTTCTCGCTGAACGCGACGTCTTTCTCGCTGAGCGCGACGTCCTTCTCGCTGAGTGCCGCCTGCATCTCCGCCACGTCGCGTGCGAGCTTCTTCGCGTACTCCGCTTCGCGCTGTCGGTCGGCTTCGATCAGCTGCTGGGTCCGCTAGGCGTCGAGCTGGCGGCTGTAGAGATCCCACTCGCGCTCGCGAATATCGGCAAGCACCTTCATGGCCATGGTGAGCTCCTTCTGGAACTCGTATCGACTTGGCAAGGTCTCCCAAACCTTTCCGTCACGCAGAAAGGCGAGCCAACCGGGTGGGGTCGAGGGCGGTGGGGTCGAGGGCGGTGGGGTCGAGGGCGGTGGGGTCGAGGGCGGCGCGCTCACGAAGAGCCCGTCTCACGCGCCGCCACTCCCGGGAGAGACGCTCAGCCCTTGGCGGCCTTCACGGCAGCAGCAAACTCGGGGACAGCCTTGAAGGCGTCCGCGACGAGGCCGTAGTCGCTTATCTGGAAGATCGGGGCGTCCGCGTCCTTGTTAATGGACACGATGATCTTCGAGTTCTTCATGCCCGCGAGGTGCTGGATCGCGCCACTGATGGCGACCGCGATGTAGAGGTTCGGCGCCACGACCTTGCCGGTCTGGCCGACCTGGTAGTCGTTCGGGGCGTAGCCCGAGTCGACCGCCGCGCGCGAGGCGCCGATGGCGGCGCGGAAGGCGTCGGCCAGGGGCTCCATGATGGACTTGAAGTTCTCGGCGCTCTTGAGGCCGCGACCACCGGAGACGACGACGTCGGCTTCGGTGAGCTCTGGCCGGTCGCCGCCCGAGGAGTCGAAGGACACGAAGCGCGCCTTGCCTGCGGCGGCCTTGGCGGCGTCCACCGCCGAGGCCGAGGTCGTGACGGGCGACGCGCCGCCGGTCGGGCCGGCAGTCGCGAAGTCAGACGTGCGGACGGTGACGAGCTTCACCGGGGTGTCGATCTCGACCGTCGCAAGTACGTTGCCCGCGAACATCGGGCGGACGAACGCGACGTGGGCGCCCGACGCGCGAACTTCGACGATGTCCGACGCAAGACCGCCGCCGAGGCGAGCGGCGGCGCGGGGGAGCACGTCCTTGCCCGTGGTGGTGCTCGCCATCAGGACCCAGGAGGCGCCCGAGTCCTTGGCTGCCGCCGCGATGGCCGCGCCGGCTGGGGCGGCCAGCGCGTTCTGGAGCGAGGCGTCATCGGCGACGAGGACGCTAGCGCCCCCGTAGGTCGCGAGCTCGGCGCCCGCGTTCGCCGCGCCCGGACCGAACGCGAAGAAGTGGATGGGGAGGCCGGTTGCGGTCGCGATCTCGCGCGCCGCCGTGAGCGCCGCGTAGGTCGCCTTCTTGACCGAGCCGTTCGACTGTTCTGCTACGACGAGAATGCTCATGGCGCCTACCTCAGAGAACCTTGGCTTCGTTGCGGAGCTTCTGCACGAGGTCGGCGACGTCGGCGACCTTCTTGCCGGCCTGACGGCCCGGGGGGGCCTCGAAGCGGGTCGTGCGGACCTTGAGCGTGGTCTCGACGCCGAGATCGGCGAGCGTCTTGACCTCGATCGCCGTGCGCTTGGCCTTCATGATGTTGGGCAGCGACGCGAAGCGCGGCTCGTTGAGGCGCAGGTCGGCGGTGATGACGGCTGGGAAGTCGACCTCGACCGTCTCGATGCCGCCGTCGACTTCGCGCGCGACCTGGGCCGACTTGCCGCCGTTCGTCACGGTGATGGCTGAGGCGAAGGTCGCCTGTGGCCAGCCAAGGTACTCGGCCATGAGCTGGCCGACCTGATTGGAGTCGCCATCGACGGCTTGCTTGCCGAGGATGAAGACGTCCGGCTGCTCGGACTCGGCCAGCTTCGCGAGCGCGCGAGCCACGAGGTCGCCGTCGAGACCGCCGTCGTTGCCGTCGATACGGATGGCGCGGTTGCAGCCCATCGCGACGGCGCTGCGGATGGTCTGGTCGGCTTCGTCGGGGCCGATGCTGACCACGATGACTTCGCCGCCGTGCTGATCACGGAGCGAGATCGCCGCTTCGATGGCGTTCTCACAGAAGGGGTTCGGCTTGAACTCGACGCCGTCAGCGGCGATCCCGCTGCCGTCGGCCTTCAGCTTGATCTTGGTCCCCGGGTCGGTGACCCGCTTCGTCGTGACGAGTATCTTCAAACGTTACTCCGTGAAATGCGGCGGCCCTGGGCCGGCGCGACTGGGGATTGGGCGGGAGGCGCCATGGCCTCGTCGCTTTTAGTGTCGCCGGCCACGGGGGGCTCGGCGGTGGCTGGATCCGCGGTGGCTGGATCCGCGGTGGCTGGATCCGCGGTGGCTGGATCCGCGGTGGCTGGATCCGCGGTGGCTGGATCCGCGGTGGCTGGATCTG
>CANMLD010000283.1 GCA_947498315.1 Pseudomonadota bacterium
CCCAGCGAACTGCGGTACGCCTGCGAGCGTCGTCGCTTGCGCCAACACTGCCTGCTGGGCCGAACCAGGACCCTCGTAAGTAGATATAGAGGAGCAATGTCATCGCCAGCGTCGTGAAGAGCTGGAAGAAGATTCGACGGAACCCCAAAGGCGTCTCGGCGAGCAACCCCCAGCCGGCGCCGGGATTCTCCGCGTATCGGAGCTGAACGAGCCCATCGATGACGGACACAGTGCGGTCCATCACGAGGATGACCTCGCCTGCAGCGAGGCGGTCATCCATCCGGACCTCGGTGTAGTCCACCGCGAAGGACCAGTCGCGCGCGAGCCCCACGACGTGCTCATCGGAAGCTGCCGTGAAGCGAGCCCGTAGGTATTCGAGGAGCGTCCGGCCGGCGAACTCGTCGAGATCGCGCGCGAGTTGCCCGACCGCGGGCAATCGGCGCGGTGGCGAGTCGAGTGACTCGCCCTCGAAGACCCAGATCGAGAGCGTACGGCCGATGGTCGTTTCGGGGCTAGGCCCGCTGAAGACCAGCGCCCCTGGTGCCAACTTCGTGTCTACGTTGAGTCGCATGACGGCCCGTCGCCCATCCGACTCCAGACGCCGTAGCGGGGCCGATGCGCCGGGGAAGCGGCTCTCCACGAGCTCGGACGGCGTCTCGCCATCCCGTGCGGCGCGCAGCGGGATGGGGCGCTCCTCCGTCGCGAGCGATGCGCTGACCCTTGACTTCGACCATTGATCGAGCCCGGTACCCGCCGCCAGCATCAGAAGCAGTGGAACGAAAGCGGAGACGAACTTCACGCCGGTTGCCTCGCCCGCCACGCACGCGCGTGAGCACGGGAGAGTAACGTCCCGACGGGCTGAACGATACCGCATCTGTGTCGCCGTCGTGCGGTGTCGCCGTCGTGCGGTGTCGCCGTCGTGCGGTGTCGTGATGGGTGGTTCACCTCCACTCGTTGTTGGCCCCGCTGGGGTTGCTCTAGAACCCTCGCTTGGATCCGAGAACCACGACATCCGCCTCCCGCACCCTACGAATCGAGTTGACTTTGGGCCTACCGCCTGTAGAAGTCGCGGTTCGCTCGCGCGGGCTCGCCGGGGTTATCCCCGCCCGCCCCCGGGGAAGACTGGACCGTCTTCCAAAGGCACGAGCCTGAACCAGCATGAACGATGCGCCATCGTTCCGGGCCTGAATGGCAGTACCCGGACCGATGCAGCCGGAGGAAGCGATGTACGCAGTGATCAAGAGCGGTGGCAAGCAGCACCGCGTCACCCCGGGGGAGACGCTCCGGCTCGAGAAGCTAGACGCCGACGTCGGCACCACGGTCACGTTCCAAGACGTGCTCTTGGTGAAGAGCGATGGCGGCCTCGCGATCGGCACCCCAAACGTGAAGGGCGCGAGCGTGACGGCGAAGGTCGTCGAGCACGGCCGTGGCAAGAAGGTCACGATCTTCACGTACAAGCGCCGCAAGAACCACGCCCGTAAGATGGGCCACCGTCAGTCGTTCACGGCGGTCGAGATCACCGGCATCGCCGGTTGAGGTAGGTGACTCATGGCTCACAAGAAAGGCCAAGGCTCGACCCGCAACGGTCGTGACTCCAATTCCCAACGCCTCGGCTTGAAGAAGTCGGGCGGTCAGGTCGTTCGCGCTGGCAACATCATCATCCGTCAGCGGGGCACCAGCGTGCTTCCCGGGCTGAACATCGGCATGGGCCGCGACCACACGCTCTTCGCGTTGGTCGATGGCACCGTCCGGTTCCGCACGGTTCGCGACGACCGCAAGAAGGTCGACGTCGTCCCGCTGGAGACCCCGGCTCAGGCGTGATTGATCGGGTGGTGGTGCTCGACCTCGAGGACCACTCCCCGGCTATGCCCGCGCCCGCCACTTCGGCGGCGCGCGGTGCCTGCTTGCCGTCTTCACCGAGCGCGATCGCGTTCAAATTGGATTCCCATGCGCTTCATCGATGAGACCGTGATCACCGTCGACGGTGGACACGGCGGCCGCGGCTGCGTGGCTTTCCGACGTGAGGCCCATGTGCCGCTCGGCGGTCCGAGCGGCGGCGACGGCGGCGATGGCGGCAGCGTGACGCTCGTAGCCACGACGCGCGCTGCCACGCTGCTCGATCTTCACTTCAGTCGTAACTACGTAGCCGAGCGCGGCGAACACGGGATGGGCGCTGACTGCCACGGCAAAAACGGCAAGTCGATCGAGCTCCCAGTACCCATCGGCTCCATGATCTTCGATGACGAAACCGGTGAGCTCATCGGCGACCTCGTCGAAGACCAGCAGCGCCTCGTCGTCGCCAAGGGTGGACGTGGCGGCAAGGGCAATGCCCACTTCGCGACGTCGACGCGCCAAGCGCCCGAGTATGCGCAGCCCGGCGAGGAAGGCGGCTCGCGGCGTATCCGAATCGAGCTCAAGCTGCTCGCCGACGTCGGCCTCGTCGGCTTTCCGAACGCCGGCAAGTCGTCCCTCATCCGCCGCCTGTCCCGGTCGCGGGCTCGCGTGGCTGACTACCCCTTCACGACCCTGGTTCCGAACCTCGGTGTCGTCGCGTATGACGACGATCGCAGCTTCGTGATGGCTGATGTGCCTGGGCTCATTCGCGGCGCCAGTGATGGCGCCGGGCTAGGCCACCAGTTCCTCCGCCACATCGAGCGCTGCCGCATCCTCGTCTATCTCCTCGATCTGGCTGGCGATCTGAGCCCTCGTGAGGCGTATCTCATCCTCCGAAACGAGCTCGAGAAGTACGAGCCAGAGCTACTCACTCGTTCGCGCGTGGTGTGCCTGAGCAAGGCCGACCTCGTCGACGAAGAGTGGGTGAAGCTCACCATCGAGGACCTCAAAGAAGAGGGCATCATGGACACCATCGTGCTTTCGGGCACCGACTCCGCCACGACCCAGACCCTTCGAGGGCGCCTCGCGTCGCTCCTTTCGGGTCGCGCATCGCTCTACGAGTTCTGAAGCACTGCGCGGTCCACGGTTGCCGACGACCACGTTCGCAGTGGCGCTCTCCTCCTGCCAGCCCGGCCATACGAGCGGAAGGATGATTTGGAGCATCAACGGCGCAACCAAGCGACGCTCTCATCCGGCGCCTCGAGGTCGAGTTGAGCCTCCGGCGAACGACCGCTAGACTCCCACAGTGTCAACGCCCCATCGAACGCCCAATCCACTCTGGGTCGCCTTCCGCCGCGATCCGTTCTTCTGGCTTCTCTTCGTGCTCTCGACCGTCGGGGCCGTCGTACCTTTTTGGCGCACGGCGTATTTGCCCTTCCTCGACGCGCCTCAGCACCTCCTCACCATCGCCATCATCGACGGGGTCGGGACCCCCGGAGTCGACGCCTTCTACTCGGTGGACCTCGCGTCGACTCAATACCTCCTCTACTACCTCACCTGCGACCTGCTTGCCGACCTCTTCGGGGTAGAGCATGCCAACACCATCTTCCTCTCGATCTATGCGGTGCTCCTCCCTTGGTCGGTGCTCTACGCCATTGAGGCCTTCGGTCGCCTGCGAGCGGCGGCGCTCCTCGCGATCCCACTGACCTTCAACACCTTTCTCTTCTACGGCTTCGTCAACTACGTCTTTGCCTTCCCGCTGCTGTTCTTCGCGATGGGCCTCGCGCAGCGTGCCTGTCTGGCGCCGTCGCGCTCGTGGTGGCGCGAAGCCGGACTCGCGGCGCTGGCGGTCCTCTCGTTCTACAGCCACCTTCAGGTCTTCCTGGTCCACATTGGCGCTGTCGGGCTCGTGGTACTCGCTAGCCGGCCTGCGCCCCGTGCGTTCATCCTTCGCCTCTCCCACCTCGTGCCCGCGCTGGTGCTCTTTGCGTTCTGGGCGCTCGGCTCATCCGGTCTCGCAGGCGGTGAAGCATGGGAAGGCGCCGTCGGAGCACGTTACGCAAGCCTCACCGGTGCCAAGTGGGAGCCCCTCGACCAGACGCTGTCGCAGGTACCTGCGCGCCTCATGGGCGTCTACAAGGGCCACACCGACGAGCGTTATCTCGTCGCGGTTGCTATTGGGCTCTTGCTTCTCTTCTTCTTTCGCGGCGGCCGCAACGCCGCCGGTCCGAGCACCCCAACCGATACACCTGAGCGCCCGCGCTCCTGGGCACCCGAGGCCTTCGTCCTTTTCATGGTGCTCTTCTACGTATGCCTCCCCGATTCCTACAAGTGGATCTGGCCCGTCAACTGGCGCTTCGCACCGGTTGCCGCCTTGGGGATGCTGCTCATGGGCACCGCTTCCGTGCCGCGCTGGGTACACCACGGTCTCACCGCGCTTTTCGGTGCCATCGCGATCGGCAGCCTTGCCATGCATTCGGATCGCTTCGCCGCCTTTGGACGGGAGGCGGGTGAGTTCGACGAGATCGTCGCGTCGGTCGAGCCGGAGTCGCGCCTCGTCTCTGTCATCTTCGCTTCCCACAGCGAGGTAGTAGAGGGGCCAGCCTATTTACACTTCGGCCAGTACCCGGTCATTCGCCACCGCGGCGGCGTCGCCGTCTACTCCTTCGCGGAGGCGCCTCAATCGCCGATTCGTTTCGTCCCTCGTGACAAGGGCGGACCTCCGCCGACCCAGCTTCGCTCCGAGTGGAAGCCGAACGAGTTCCGGCTAACGGGCGAGAACCGCTACTACGACTACATCCTCGTCCGCGGCGAGCCCCCCGGCTTCCAGCGCCGTGCCGGGTTCGACGCGTCGGTGTCGCTCGTGAAGCGCGTCGGAGCCTGGACGCTGTACCGGCACAATCGACACGGCGTATGAGCGACCTGAACAACCGGGCTCCAGAGGCCCGGGCAGCGCCTCCACGTTGGCGCAGAAGCCCCTTCTGGCTGGTGATTGGCGTCGGCGGCATCGTGGCGGCACTCGCCACGTGGGCGGCCCTGCGTCTATGGGGCCTCCCGCCTGTCTCGATTGACCCACCGGGTGAGTTGGTGGTCACCCGCACC
>CANMLD010000284.1 GCA_947498315.1 Pseudomonadota bacterium
CTCCAGGAGCTTCCGCTCCCAATCATGGCGGCGCGGCAGCGCCGCGAGGGTCACGGGCGACAGCCCGTGCGGGGTCTGGGGCGGCCCCCCAGCCGGCCGGCCGTAACGTTAGCTCCGGCTGAAGCAGGCGACGCCGGCGCTGGGGCTGACCGCTGATAGCCCGGCGTCAGCTCCGGCTGAAGCCGGCGGCGCCGGCGCTGGGGCTGAGCGCTGATAGCCCGGCGTCAGCTCCGGCTGAAGCTGGCGGCGCCGGCGCTGGGGCTGTAAAGTGATAGACTCGCGAGATCGACGGTGAGGGACCAACCTGACGCTTGAGGGCAGGTGCGTACGAGTCGATGCCACCGAAGCGGACTCTAGGAGTGACGCGAGTGAACGAACTTCCCAGTCATAAGTGCCCTCGTCGCGAGACCTGCACCGCTACGGCGCCCCTGGTAAAGGGCGCAGCAGCATGAACATCGACATCTCTACGCTCCCGATCGGGATCGTCGCTCAGAACGCAGCCGGCGTCATCACAGCGTGCAACGCGAAGGCAGCCGAGCTCCTCGAGTTGACGATGGACCAACTGACGGGGCTCACCTCCATCGACCCGCGTTGGCACGCTGTGGATGGACAGGGGCTCTTCCTCCCCGGTGAGCGCCATCCAGCGATGGTGAGCCTTCGCACGGGACAGCCGCTCCTCGAGTTCATCATGGGCGTGGAGACCACCTCTGGGGTCCGGCGCTGGCTCTCCGTCAACGCCACTCCCGCCCGAGACGAGAGCGGAGCTGTCTCATCGGTCGTCACATCCTTCACCGATGTCACGGAGTCCAAACAGCAGCGCGACCTTCTGGCTGCGGTCGTATCGCTTGCCGGCGCTGTGACCTGGGTGATGGAGGTTCGCACGCGCCTCGTTACCTACAGCACGCGTTCCGATCGACGGCGGGCGAAGGACGGAGTGGAGACGGCCCAGGGCGGGCTCTTCGACCGAATCCACCCCGCTGACGTGGCGAGAGGCGAAGCGGCGTTGAGCTCGCTCATCGCGGGTGACGCTTCCGAGTATCGCTGCGAATACAGAGAGGCAGGCCCGCACGGCACGCTGGCGCGGATCTGTGACGTCGGAACGGTGCTCGAACGGGACGGCGGTGGACTGGCGGTCAGAGTCGGCGGGACTCGGAGACGCTTCGTGGAGGATGATGACCACGTCGGTCCAGCCGCGATAGACGAGCTGTCCTACCCAGAGCTACTCGAAGCCTCAACCGATGGTCTCTGGGATTGGCACGTCGGAACGGACTACGTCTGGCATTCCAAGATGTGCTGGAAGCTGCTCGGGTTCCCAGCGGAACAGAGCGCCCCCCAGAGCAGCATCACCAGCCTCCGCGAACGTATTCATGCGGACGACGTCGCGCCCGTCGATGCGAAGATCAGCGAGTGTCTGGCGACCGGCCTGAACCTCGAGGTAGACCAGCGGCTTCAACTTCACGATGGGACCTACCGTTGGTTCCACGGCCGAGCGGTCGCCTCGCTGAGAGGCGATAAGGTCGTTCGTCTCCGCGGATCTCTGCGAGACATCCATGCCCAACGGTTAGTCGAGCTCGAGCGGAATCAACTCCTCTCGCGCTCCCTCGACCTGCTGTGCTTGGCTGGCTTCGACGGCTACTTCAAACAGATCAGCCCGGCCTGGGAGCGTACGTTGGGCTGGTCGGAGACCGAGCTGATGATGGTCCCCTATTTGGACTTCATCCACCCCGACGACGTCGACTCGACGATGCGAGCGGCGGCGGGCATCGCCGACGGGCTGTCAGTCATCGACTTCGAGAACCGGTATCGCTGTAAGGATGGCTCTTACCGGTGGCTCTCTTGGCGCTCGTTCCCAGAGAGCTCGAGCCAGACGATCTTTGCAGTCGTGAGAGACGTCACGGAAGTGAGAGCGCAGGCGGAGGCGTTAGCGTCGAAGACCGAGCTGCTGGCCGAAGTCCAACGGGTCGCCCGTATTGGCTCGTGGTCCTTCGACCTTACCTCTAGAGAGATCATCTGGTCGACCGAGACGTACCGGCTGTATGGACGTGACGAGGCGATGGGCGTGCCTAACGCGGACGAGATCTCCCTCGCCCACGACGACGCTTCGAATGCCGCATTGGCGCGTTTCGTCGAGAGAGCCTTGGCTCACGGCGAGCCTTTTAGCATCATCTTGCGCACCTGCGACCAGGTCCCGGGAGTCGGGTACCTCCGCTCCGAGGGTCATCCCGTCTTAGGGGAAGGAGGACGACCCACGGGGCTGTTTGGCACGGTCATGGACGTGACCAAAGACGTCGAACGTGAGCGCGCGCTCGTCGAGGCGCGGACCCAAGCGGACGCCGCCAACCAAGCCAAGTCTCAGTTCCTCGCCAACATGAGCCACGAGATCCGGACGCCGCTCACGGCCATCCTCGGCCACGCCGACCTGATCCGAGAGAGCCTGCCGGTAGCGCAGATCAGTGAGAGCGTCGCTGGGCTCCTCGACACCATCGAGCGGAGTGGACACCAGCTGCTCGGGATCATCAGCGATGTCCTCGATGTCACGAAGATTGAAGCCGGCAAGATGACCATGGAGCTCGCGCCCGTAGACCCAGTTCGGCTCGTGCGCGACACGCTCGAGGCGCACCGGAGCCGCGCATCGGCGAAGGGGGTGCTCCTCACGCATACGATCGTGGGCGCGATCCCGGAACAAGTGCTCACCGACCCGACCCGCGTCCGGCAAATCGTCGACAACCTTGTCGCCAACGCCGTGAAGTTCACCCAAACGGGCTCGGTGACGTTGCGGCTCTCGGCGCTGTCGGGCCCCGATGAGGGGCTGCGTATCGACGTCGAAGACACCGGGATCGGCCTCAGTGAGGCCGCGCAAACCACGATATTTCAAGCGTTCATGCAAGCCGACACCTCGACGACACGGCGGTATGGTGGAACGGGCCTCGGTCTCCGGATCAGCCGCACCCTCGCCCGAATGCTCGGAGGCGACATCACCGTCGAGAGCACGGTTGGGCGCGGGAGCGTCTTCACCGCTACCGTCTTGGCAACAGCGCTTCCTGCAGAGCCGGTCTCGGTGACCCCCACCGCCCCGGCTGGCGTGTCGATCACGTCCTCCTCCCCGAACCCGCTCGCGGGGGTTCGCATCCTGTTGGCCGAAGACGGCACCGAGAACCGCCGGCTGATCAAGGCCTTCTTGGAGCGCGCCGGCGCCACCGTGGAGGCGGTCGAAGACGGGCGGCAGGCAGTCGCGCGACTCTGCGACGGCCGCTTCGACGGCACACTGTCCGTGACACCAGAGTTCGACCTCTTCGTGACGGACATACAGATGCCAGAGCTCGACGGCTACGGGGCAGTCAGGCTGCTTCGAGAACGCGGGAGTGTGCTCCCCATGCTCGCCCTGACGGCCGACGCGCAGCAGAGCACTCGAGATGCCTGCGTCGCGGCCGGCGCCAACGCCTTCGCGACGAAGCCAGTCGATCGCAAGGCGTTGATCACGACCTGCGCCGCGCTCGTCCACTCCGGCGGGGGCGTTCGAGCCGACGCCGAGTGATTTTGGGTAGTTAGAGAGAACGCGGAGGGGCCAGCCGAAGCGGTCGTGAGCGCGCCCCGCACGGTCCTGCCGGGGGCGCACGACGCTCGTAACGTCGCGCGACGGGATCGTCCCGCCGCGCGCCGTCGGAGGCTGCTCGACGTCAGTTCGGAGCGGCGGGGCCGTCGCCGCCGACGATCGTGATCTCGATGAACTCGAAGGCGGGGTTCCCTGTGCCTTGAGGATCAGCCCACTCGCTGATGAACAGTGGCGGCGAGTTGGCGTCGAAAGTACCGACTCCGGGTGACGGCGTGGGATTGAGCCATGAAGCCGCGAGGTTCGCCAGGCCAACCGGTACCTTCCGGGTCCAATAGAGCTTGGCTCCAGCAGAACTTGGGGTAGTCGGGTGTTTGACAGTCGGACCATCCATGACAGTGCCATCTGGCGCCGCGATTGAGAACGTCTCTGCCCCGTTGATGAGCGGGAACTTGTCTACACTATTGATGTAGATGACCGACGCCGCCAGTGTCACCCCCCAGAACGTCTGGAACGCCTGGCGTGTCGAGTTTCGCCCGACGACGATGACCGTCCCGAGCTGCACGAACGTGCCTGTCGGCAACGTGAAGGTCTGGGCTGAATCCGTCTGAATGAGCTTGAACCCACCCATGTCGAACTGCGGCGCCAAACACTGCCCAGCCCCCGTACACTCCTGGCCCGGCGCGCAAGACCCGCATTCTCCACCGCAGCCATCTGGGCCACACTGCTTGCCGCTGCAGCTGGGGATGCACGAGCCGGGGCAGTAGATCGGGTTCTGACCGCTCGGATCAGCGCCCGTGAAGCCGCAGCCGTAGTTGTTGTCGAGCGGCGACCAGCCGCAGCTCGCGGGGCAGTCTTCTTCGATGATCTGGCCCGCGTCGCAGTAACGCAGCCGGCCCGAGTCGCAGCAGCCGAGCTCGCCGATGGGTCCGCAGTTGTTGATGACTTCGCAAGCGCCTTGCGGTGAGCAGACCTGCCCGTTCGGGCAGGCGCAGTCGGCTGGGCACGTCGAACAGCTCTCGCCCGCGCCGCAAGTCCCGTTGCCGCACGGCGGCTGGCACTGGCGCGCCGTCGTACACTCCGTGCCGCCGCTGCACGTCCCGCAAGAGCCGCCGCAGCCGTCATCTCCGCACTGCGCGTTCTGACAATTCGGCGTGCAGGTGCCGCACTGGCGTGAGTACGTCCCCGACGGATCGGCGCCGGAGAAACCGCACGCGTACTTGCTCGTTGCCGGGCTCCAACCGCACGTCGTCGCGCAAGGGCTGAAGACAATTTGCCCTGCGGCGCAGAACGCGAGCGTCGAGAGGTCGCAGCAGCCCACGGCGGTGATGCTCCCACACAGGTTGAGCGGTGCACAGACGCCC
>CANMLD010000285.1 GCA_947498315.1 Pseudomonadota bacterium
CGCGACGCACATGATCCGCGCCGAAGAGAAGACGTCGGCGAAGGCCTGCTTGCTCACGTTGAAGGGCACGTCCCAATGCGGCATGGCGAGGGCGACGTTGATGCACAGGAAGGCGAAGCCACCCGCCGCAAAGCCGATCCAGACGACACGACGCGCGGCTGCTTTGCCGTAGTACTCGTTCAGGAGGTCTGTGAGGAGAAATGTGACCGGGAAGGTGAGCATGCCGCACGTGTGTCGAATGGCATCGATCTCGCCGTCTTCCCACGGGAGCGAGAACGAGAACCCGAGCGGGATCCGGAAGAGCTTCACGCCGAGAACGTCGGCGACCAGCAGGGACGAGACGAAGAGCACCGTGAGCCACAGGTAGACCTGCTGCTGAACGGTGAACGTGATGGGCTGGGCCTTGTCGCTCATGAGCACCCCTGTTGTGGCCCGCCCAGGGGAGCGAACCGATGAGTTATCGTCAGTAATACATGGACCAGTAGCGCCCAAAGGTCCCCGCGCCAAGAGTGTTTATGGCGATTCCGAAGACGATGAGCACGATGAGCCCCCGCGTGATGGGCCTGCCGCCCACGGCGAACGCCGCGAGCAGGTAGGGCATCCAGTCTAGGCCGAAGCGGTAGCCGAACTGCTCCCAGCCGGTGTTCTGGTAGAGGAGGCCCGGCACGGCGACGGCGGCGAACGCGGCGATGAGCCCCCAAAACACCGTGTCCTTTCGTTTCGATCCGAAGATGAAGAGCAGCGCGGGGGTCGTGAAGAGGAGCCCCAGCCCGTGTTTAGTGATGCGCAAGAACGGCCAGCTCTCGAAGGTGATGACCGGCGGGTTCGAGAGCGCAGCCGAGAGGTTGGCGGGCAAGAACCAGCCAGACATGAGGCCGTGTTCGCGGATCGCGGGTCGCATCCCCTCCTGAAGGTAGGAGTGGCCGAACTCCATCGGGCTTCCAAAGCGGACGAGGTTGTACGCCATGAGCGCGCCCAGAACGGAGGCGAGAGGCACACCGAATGCCGTGAGCCGAGCTATCGCGCCGCCCCAGCCACTGCGGCGAAGACGCCCTTCTGGGAAGAGCTCGAGGACGGCCGGAAGCACCGCGGCGAAGAGGATGGGGGTCCGCGTGCCGAAGGCGAGGCCGAGGCAGAGCCCTGCCAAGGCTCGCTGCTGGCCGACGAGGAGCGCGATCAGCGAGAGCAGGTTCATCGTGACGCCGACGATGAGGCCAGTGAACCAGACCTCGCCGCGGATGGCGCTGAAGAAGTGCACGCTACCGATGAGGAAGAGGCAAGTGAGCCAAAGGTTGTCGCGCCGGCTGCGACCGCTATGGCCACGGCGAGCGAGGCCGTCGAGCAGCAGATAGAGGAGCGCCCCATTCAAGGCGCCGAAGAACACCGTGAACCAGACGTCGCTCGTGGCGTAGCCCCAGAGCTTGACGAGGGGCATCATCAATACCGCCGGCCAGGGCGGGAACGAGACGTAATACATTATCTCGCCCAGACGGTTGCCCCAGCACCCCGACTTCACATCGCGCGCGCAGTCGATGCTATAGAGCTGCCCGTCGAGGGCGTGGAACTCCTTCTGGCGACCATCCTTCTGATCGCGCCACGGGAAGACGCCGCGGATGACCTCGCCGTTCTTCATGGTTAGGACGCGGTAGCTAGCCCAGTCGTTCCAGCCGCGGTGGGATCCGTCGGGGTTCAGCGCGTGGCGGGCGATGGCCTCCGCGTAACCGTGTGGCGAGTCGGGCGGCGTCTTCGGGTTCAGGCGGGGGGTGTCGGTGTCGAGGCGACCGGCCCAAAACGAGTGGGCGAGATCAACGAAGTGGAAGTGCGGTGATGGCGCCTTCAGGCGATCGAACGCGAAGAGCGCGTAGGTCGCGAAGGTGAGTACGAACACCACGAGGGCCGTGCGGAGATCGGGCCTTTCCATCGGGGAGTCATTTCCAGGTCGGGGGCGAGAGGCGAACAAAAAGGGGCGACGATTCGGCGGCGCTACGGCGCGGGCGTGGTCCTCAAGGTCAGGGCGATGGCTTCGAGGGCGTCGAGCGCGGGAGCAGACTCGCCGGATGCGCTCGCGATGAGCAGCACAGCGCCGCCCTTGACCGGGACGCCGGCCAGGAGGAGCCGCGCCGGACCGGCCGTCGCTCCCTCGAGATCGCCTTGGGCCTCGCCGCGAACGACGCGGGTCCCCTTGGGGGCCGACTTCGGGCCCACGGTAGGCGCGGTGGCGACTAGGCCGGGAGGGGCGACGCCTGACGCATAACGAGCGAGCAGCGAGTCGATGTCCTTCGCTGCCGCGACGCCGTCGGGTGTTGCACCGGCGACGACGAAGCGGGCTTGCACTTCAGCGTCGCGGCTAGCGCGTTTCAGGACCAGCACATCCGACGAGACCTTCGCAGACCATCCTGCGATGGGTTGCTGCAGCTGCATCGCGGTGCCGGGGATGGTGGTCCACGCGCCCCCGGGCCGCTCCCATTGAAGCCGTGCGGTCTCGAGGAGGGAGCGAGAGAGCGTGCGTACGTCCTTGTCAGTGGCCTTCGATGCGGCAGTGACGAGGTAGGCACGAAGGGTGAGCTCGCCGGCAGGATCGGGGACGGTGACCGACGTCGGCGCGATCTGGAGGTTGAAGCGAGTATCGCCGGCGAATCCCAGGCCTTCAAAGCCCCCGCCAAGCCCCGGCGCCTTCTCGGGCGTCGCCTCGAGAGTGACGGAACGATAGCTGGATTCGAGTCGCCGCGACTCCAGTTGGAGCACCACGTCCGCCCCTTCCGTCGGGGTTATGACGAGCCGCACTTCGCCACCGCGCGGGTGCTTCATCGAGAGGACGGTACGCTCGGCGTCGGCCCCGACCTCCCACGGCTGCGGGACGTCGACCCAGATCGGGCGACCGGGCACCTGATGCCATCGCGTGTCAGCGGCCGACGCGACGAGGCTAATGGCGCACGCGGTGGCGAAGGTGAACGCCAATGGGGAGCGAACGGTAAGAACTAGGCTCATGGCTGGGACGATACCATCGAGGTCGCGTGACGGACAGGACGACTTCTGCCGGAGAGTGGCGTCGTCGGGACCTCCATCGCTTTCAAGGCGAGGCAGCCTTTGTTATCGTGCGTCCAGTGGAAGGATTCGGACCGTTATCGCTGAAGCTCCCGTGCGTCCTTGCAGGACGTTACGAAGCCCGTAAGCGAATTGGCTCGGGCGGCATGGGCGAAGTCTATCTCGCGCGGCAGCTCGGGCTCGAGCGCGATGTGGCCGTGAAGCTGCTCGCGCACATCCCCGCCGACCCGGGCCAAGACGAACGGATCAAGGAGCGCTTTCGGCGCGAGGCCGTCGCGCTGAGCCGTCTTCGTCACCCAAACACGGTGCAGGTGATCGACTACGGTTTCACCGGCGACGACCGTCCCTTCATCGTGACGGAGCTGCTCGAGGGCCTTGGGCTCGATGAGGTCCTCATCGCCGAGAAGGTCCTCGGGCCCGAGCGTGCCATCCACATCGTGACGCAGATCGGGATGTCGCTCGCCGAAGCGCATCACCATGGCATCGTTCACCGCGATCTGAAGCCGTCGAACATCTTCCTGACGCAGGCCTTTGGTAAGCCGGACTTCGTGAAGGTCATCGACTTCGGCGTCGCTCGCATCCACGACGGGGACTCCGCCGTCAAACAGCGCGCACTGACCGTCGAAGGCACGACCCTGGGCACACCGGACTACATGGCGCCCGAGCAAGCTCGCGGCAACCCGCCCCTGCCCGCGACCGACGTCTACGCCCTCGGCTGTATGCTCTACGAGCTCCTCACGGGCCAGCCGCCGTTCGTGGGCGACTCCGCGTTGCAGGTCATGATCGCGCACATCAAGGACAAGCCGAAGCTCCTGCGCGCGGCTCGGCCCGACCTCGACCTCCCTGGGGAGCTCGAGACCCTCATCTCGCAGTGC
This sequence comes from Pseudomonadota bacterium, assembly GCA_947498315.1. Lineage (GTDB taxonomy): Bacteria > Myxococcota_A > UBA9042 > SXOO01. The sequence continues at coordinate 3,921 of CANMLD010000285.1, forward strand.
CTCGCGAAGAACGCCGTGGAACGTCCGCTGAACGCCGGAACGTTGGTCGGGATGCTCGAGGCCATCCGAGACGAGATGCGGCTACGCAGCTTCGCGGCATCACAGAAGCGCGCTGCGCCGCCCGAGCTCGACTTCGAGCCGGATGACCGCAGCCGACATGAGATCAGTCAGACAAACCAGCGTGCGCCGGACAGCGAATCGTCGTCTCAGTTCCGAAAGCCAAAGGGCTTGCGTCGTGGTCGTCAAGGCCGTCGGGCCGACGACGGTGACTACGAGGACAGCCAGGTCGGCCCGCTCCCGGACCTCTCAGGCATGGCACCGTCCTCGCAACCTCTGTCCGTGGAGCCCGTCACCGGAGCCCGGTCGCGCCCTCCGGGTGACGCGAACGCCCCCCCGGCTCCGAGCCTCGTAAGAGCACGCGTTCCTTCGCAGGAAGAGGCTCCCGAGATGACGGTAGAAGCGACTCGCCTCGACTTACGCCCCTTCTTCGTCGAAGAACTCGAGGGCCCGCAAGCCCGACCGCCCGGGCACACGATCGTACAGCGACCGCTGCGAACCAGGACGCCAGAGCCTGTCGAGAACGAGAAGACGCCGGTCCCACCGAGCGAAGCGTCGCAGCCGAGCGCCCGTCTGGTGAAGAAGCGTGGCCTGCCGCTTCCAGAGCTGCGCTCTCGAGCGGACACCGAGACCCGCCGTCACCCCACCGTGAAGACAGGTAGCGGACGTTGGTTCGTTGCGGGAGGGCTCGTCGCGACCGCCATCGTGGTCGCGCTGATATGGTCTCTGTCTAACTAGCTCGCGGCCAGCTTCAGTGGGGGCTGACGCCGGGCTATCAGCGGTCAGCGGCCAGCTTCAGTGGGGGCTGACGCCGGGCTATCAGCGCTCAGCGGTCAGCCCGGCAAGGCGAGGGAAGCGCCGAGCAGTGCGAGACACGTCGGCCGGCCGGCCGA
>CANMLD010000286.1 GCA_947498315.1 Pseudomonadota bacterium
GGTTGTGGAGACGGGTCCGGTCATCATCGTCGCCAAGGTTGAAGATCCGGCCGACAAGAAGAAGAAGAAGAAGTAGGCGCTGCGTTGGTGGCGACCGGAGAGATACCGGTCGCCCATCGCTTACAAGCTCAAGCTCCCTCGGTCGCTTGCCACGGTCCTCCCTCTGGGGGCACCCTGCCGCAGCCACCCTGCTGTGGCGAATGTCGCGCTCACCATGAAGCTCATCGTCGGACTTGGCAATCCTGGGCGTAACTACGCCGGAAATCGCCACAACGTCGGGTTTATGGTCGTCGACGAGCTCGCGCGACGAGCCCGTGCGTCTTGGTCCGGTAAGTTCAAAGGCGAGTACGCGCGCGCCGATGTCGGGGGCGAGTCGGCGATCCTGCTGAAGCCCCAGACCTTCATGAATCTGTCCGGTGAATCCGTCCTGGCCGCTGCCCAATTCTATCAAGTGGCACCGGAGGACATCTTCGTGATTCACGACGAGCTCGACGTCCCATACGGCGAGCTCCGAGCCAAGCTCGGGGGCGGCCACGCTGGGCACAATGGTCTTCGTTCCATCTTTCAGCACGTCGCGCCAAAGGGAGACTTTCCCCGGCTTCGATTCGGCATCGGTCGCCCGCAGCATGGCGAGGTGTCGGCGTGGGTGCTCTCGAACTTCAGCACGAGCGACGCCATCACACTGACCACGCTAGTCGAGAAGGCCGCAGACGCCACTGAGCAGTGGCTCAAGACTGGCATCGCCTCCACGATGAATCGTCTCAATGGTGCGGCGAGCCCCACCCGCAAGCCACAAACGAGAAAGGACGACATCGGCACCAATTGACAGCTTTGGTGTTGACTCGACGTGGGACTGCCTTTACGGTCCGCGCCCCAACTCCTTGCTCCCCCTTCGCTCACGTTGAGCATCTGGGGGTGCCGCAAGTCCACAGGGAGACTGCAAAGCAATGCCTCTAGGTCAGCCGCTTTATCGGCACTACGAAACGGTGTTCCTCGTCCGCCCCGAGAGCGCGGAAGTCGACATCGACAACATCAAGAAGCGCATCACAGACGTCATCGAAGCCGGCAAGGGAAAAGTCTGCCGCTGGGAGAACTGGGGCAAGCGCAAGCTCGCCTATGAGCTCCAGAAACAGCAGAAGGCCAACTACCTCTACGTGAACTTCGTCACGATTCAGCACTCGGTGTTCGAGATCGAGCGCAACCTGCGCATCATGGAGCAGGTCCTGCAGCACCAGACGGTGAAGCTGGCCGACACCATCGACCTCGAGAAGTTCGACTTCGAGAGCGAAGCGAAGAAGCGAACCCCGCTCTTCCTCACTCCTGAAGAGGCTGCGGCGATGGAGCGTCAGTACCGCGAGGCGTGGGGCGAAGGCGCCGGCTTCTCGGATGATGACGATGACGATCTGGGCGACCTCATGGAAGAAGAGGAGGGCCGATAATGCGTCCTGGAAGCTCGAACAGCATGGATCGTAATGGCGGGGGCCCCATGGGCGGCCCGGGTGCAGGCGCTGGCGGCGGTGACCGCGGCGGTGATCGCGGCGGCGGCGGCGGTGAGCGCGGCGGCGGTGAGCGTGGCGGCGGTGAGCGTGGCGGCAAGGGCGGCGGTAGCGGCGGCAAGCGTCGCTTCGGTCGGCGCAAGGTTGACCCGTTCCTCGTCGATAAGACGCTGAAGATCGACTACAAGGACCCGAACCTGCTTCGTCGTTTCCTCACGGAACGCGGCAAGATCGTGCCCCGCCGTATCAGCGGTCTCACGGCGAAGAATCAGCGCACGCTGTCGCTCGCCATCAAGATGGCGCGTAACATCGCGCTTCTCCCCTTCACCACCATCACGTCGGAGTGAGAGGCACGTCATGCCAATGACCGTCATCCTCAGCGAGGAAGTCGCGAACCTGGGTCATGTTGGAGACGTCGTCTCCGTACGCGAAGGCTATGGTCGCAACTTCCTCGTCCCCCGGGGTCTCGCGATCCCGGCTTCGAGCCGGAACCTGAAGGTGCTCGAGCACCAGAAGACCGTGCTCGCTGGCAAGCGCCAGAAGCTCATGAAGGCTGCCGCCGAAGTCGCCAAGAAGTTGGCCGACACCTCGGTGACCCTCGCACGCAAGGCCGGCGACGAAGACAAGCTCTTCGGCTCCGTCACGAACCGCGACGTGGCCGATGCGCTCGCGCTCCTCGGCTACAAGGTCGACAAGCGCAACATCGTCATCGAGACGCCGATCAAGAGCCTCGGGGTTTACACCGTTGACGTGAAGCTTCACGCCAACGTGGGCGCCAAGGTCAAGCTCTACGTCGTCTCCGAGTGACCTAACGTGCTGGCGGGCCTGGTAAGCTAGGCCCGCCGGTCACTTTCGCCGTCAGGAGCCTACTAAGGCGCTCTGACAACTACCGAGCTTCCACGCTGATGCGTAGAGGTCACGCCTGGACGCATCAGCGTTGAGGCGTGACGTCGACTCCGTCGCCTGGAGGTCATGCCTGGACGCGTCAGCGCCGAGGCTGAGCAAAGACGCATCAGCGTTGGCGCTCATCCTCGATGCATCATCGTCGAGGTCTCGGGTCGCATCCGATGCCGCCTCGCTGCCGCGTTCGGACCTCGCCGAAACGGCGCAGATTCGAATTGCCGTGCGCGGAGAGCGCCGGATGGACGGTGCTCCTGTGCAGTGGCTTCGTGTCCCAGTTGAAGTGGATACCGACGACGAAGAGACGGCGACCGAGCTCGTCACTGAGCTCGTGCCTGGTATCGGGGTCGAGATCCTCGATCGGCGGGCAGCGCTGCTCGTCCCCGAGGCGGGCAAGCTTCGCCCCGGACGTATTCTCCTTCGCTTCTACGTTACTCCAGACCAGATTGAGCTCGCTGTCTCGGCGGCCAATCAGATCGAGCGGGGCCGCGTTGGGGCGCCAGAAGCCGTCTCGGACGAGTGGAAGGAGAACTGGAAGAAGTTCTTCAAGCCGACACGCGTCAGCCCTCGCTTCGTCGTCAGGCCGCCGTGGGAGGCCCATGCCGAGCCGCAGCAGACGGACATCGAGGTCGTAATCGAACCCGGCATGGCGTTCGGAACGGGCACGCACGAGACGACCCGTCTCTGCTTGCGTGCGGTCGATCAGCTCATCAAGGGTGGTGAGACGGTCCTCGATGTCGGCTGTGGCAGCGGCGTGCTGTCGGTCGCGGCAGCCCTACTCGGCGCGGCGTCCATCGTGGCCATCGACGTAGAGCAGGACGCCGTGAACGCGACCATCGACAACGCCGAACGCAACCGGGTGACGAGTCTAATCACGCCGTCACTCACGCTGCTCGCTGACGTCAAGGGCGTCTACGACATCGTCTTCGCCAACATCCTGGCGTCCGTGCTCATCGAGGTGTCGGAGGACATCATCGCGCGAGTGGCTCCGGGTGGGCATCTGGTGCTCAGCGGAATCCTCGATGCCGACGGTGACGCCGTGTCAGACGTCTACGTTCGGCACGGCTTCGTCATGCTCGAGCGCGTGCAGGACGGCGACTGGCTGTCTCTGCACCTAACCCATGGAGCCGCGGCGTGACCCGGGTCCTCGTCCCGGCAGACCGCATCTACGCGTGTGGTGGGCGTCTCCGCCTCGAGCCTGACGAGGTCCACTACTTGTTCCGCGTACTTCGGCTCGGGATCGGAGCCACCATCGAGGTCCGCGACGGTCGCGGCGGGGCATGGCGTGCGTCGCTGGTCGACGAGCAGCACCTCGCCCTCGATGAGCGCACGACGCTCCCGCCGCTGACGGGGGTAGGCGTGGTGCTGGCTTTCGCTCCGCCCCGCGGCGGACGCATAGACATCCTTCTCGAGAAAGCGACTGAGATGGGCGCTGGCGTATTACAGCCGGTATGGGCCGCCCGAAGTGTCCGGAAGGATAGAGGTAATCCAGGGCGTTGGTCGCGTATCGTGGCTGCGGCGGCGAAGCAGTGCGGCATCCCGGTCATACCGGACGTCGCCAAGCCGCTCGAGTTCGCCGAGTGTCTACAGGCCTACGCGAAGACGGAGCTACGACTCATCGCGACGCCCCATGCCGATCGGCCGCTGCGTGACGTATTGCCGCCGGGCGCGATCGAACAGGCGATAGTACTCACCGGTCCGGAAGGGGGCTTCACTGATGCCGAGGTCGAAGTCGCTCACAAAGTGGGCTTTCTCCCCTTTCATCTCGGGCCCCAAGTCTTGCGAGCCGAGACGGCGCCACTGGTCGTTCTCACCATCCTGCGGCATCGCTTCGGCGACTTGGGCTGACGGGCGACTTGGGCTGACGGGCCTTGTCGCGCCTTGTTTCGCCGTGTGTGTCCCTTCACCCCCGGGCCCGTAGAACCCATGCAGCAGGCGGTGCCCGGCTATCGAGCCCGCGCGAGCAGCACGATGGCCACGATGACCAGCGTCGCGCCGCTGAGCTCGTCGGTGGACGGCCACTCGGTGTCGACCAAGACCGCAAGCAATGTTGTGGCAGCGACGCCCGCCAGAACGCTGGACGCCCGATTGATCGGCACGCAGTAGGTGTGTTCGGGTCCGTTGAGGAGGACCAAGCTGCCGAAGGTCCCCGTGGCCTGGCTGAGGGCGCCGATGAGCAGCGCAACGCCGCCCAGCGCAGGGACCAGCAGCATCGAGAAGCCCTCCTCCACAGCGGCCGAGGCGCCATCGATGCCAACGACGGCCAAGATGATCGTGGCGGTCAGAACGGTGATGGAGCAGGTGATCTGCTCGCCCACGAGGTAACGCCGTCCTGCTTCCGGCGCGTCGGTCTTGCCGGTCTTGCCGGTCTTGCCGGTCTTGCCGGTCTTGCCGGTCTTGCCGGTCTTGCCGGTCTTGCCGGTCTTGCCGGTCTTGCCGGTCTTGCCGGTCTTGCCGGTCTTGCCGGT
>CANMLD010000287.1 GCA_947498315.1 Pseudomonadota bacterium
ACTCGACCGCCGCACCCGGCACGCGCAAGAGCGCCACGAGGGTGGCGAACGTCCCACCGCTCATGCGCTCGGCGACGCGCGAGAAGCCCCGGACGAGCGGCTCTTCAAGGACACCGAGAGCAACGCCGTGGTCGTAATCGGTCGTCGCGTCCGAGCACACCTGTTCGCCCGAGACGGCCGCCTCGTGACCAGCCTCGTCCTCGGTGCCGGCGAGCTGGAACGTAAGCTGGAGCGGCGCCGCTGGCTCCCCCTTCCGAACTTGGACGCGGCGCGCTTCCGAGAGGCGCTCGCCAAAGTCGCCCCGTTTTAAGGCAAGCGACGATGCAGCGCGGGCGACTTCGGGAGCCGGCTCGAGTTCGGTGCACCGGTACTCCAACTCACGTCGATATGGTCTGGAGAGCTGGAGCACGATTGCGCCGCGCCACGCGGCTATATCGGTCTCGACCGTGTTTCTGCCACCTAGCCACCTTGGCCCAACTATTGCTAGGCGGGGAGTGCCGGGTTCAGTCTCGTCGTCAGCGACCGGCACCCGTGGGCATGGAAACGTTGACGTCCCTTCGGTTCCGGGCTAACTCGCGCCGACTCGTCGGCCGAGCCCCGGCTTGACCTACACGGCACGGACGGGTACCGCGCGCTGACGCGGGCCCGCCTTCGCCTCCGCCGCGTGCACGCCACGCGCACCGATCAACCGCGCGCTTCGCCGCGCCTCGTTCTGGAGCCTGACATGACCAAGATGCTTCGCGACAAACCTGCGGTGGACGCGCCGTCCGGCAAACTCGGGATCCTCCTGCCTGGCATGGGCGCTGTCGCCACGACCTTCATCGCAGGTGTAGAAGCGGTGCGTCGCGGCATCTCGCAGCCTATTGGCTCGATGACGCAGATGGGCCACATCCGCCTCGGCAAACGCACTGAGAACCGCCAGCCGCTCGTCAAGGAGTTCGTACCGCTCCAGAGCCTCGACTCTGTCGTGTTCGGCGGCTGGGACATCTTCGAAGACGACTGCCTCACCGCTGCCCGTCGCGCTGGCGTGCTCGAGAGCTCGCTCCTCGACAAGCTCTCGGACTTCCTCGGCGAGATCCGCCCGATGAAGGCGGCCTTCGACCCGGAGTACGTCAAGCGCATCAGCGGCCCGAACGTCATCCCGGGTGGGCGCCGTGAGTGGGCCAACCAACTCCGAAAGGACATCCGCGACTTCAAGGCGCGCCATGGCCTCGAGCGGGTGGTGCTCGTATGGTGCGGCTCGACAGAGTCCTACGCTGAAGAGACCGAGATCACGGCGTCGCTCGCGGCGTACGAGGCCGGCCTCGACCAGAACGACCCGCGCATCCCGCCCAGCTCGGTCTACGCGTACGCCGCGCTCATGGAAGGATGCCCCTACGCGAACGGCGCGCCGAACGCGTCGGTCGACACGCCGGCGATGCTCGAGCTCGCGGACAAGATGAAGCTCCCGGTCTGCGGTAAGGACTTCAAGACGGGCCAGACCCTCATGAAGACCATCATCGCCCCGGGCCTCAAGGCGCGCCTCCTCGGTCTGCAGGGCTGGTTCTCGACCAACATCCTCGGCAACCGCGACGGCGAAGTCCTCGAAGATCCGGGCTCGTTCAAGAGCAAGGAGGTGACCAAGCTGTCGGTCCTCGACACCATCCTTCAGCCGGACCTGTACCCGACGCTCTACGGCAACTACTTCCACAGCGTGAAGATCAACTACTACCCCCCTCGCGGCGACAACAAGGAGGGGTGGGACAACATCGACATCACGGGCTGGCTCGGCTACCCGATGCAGATCAAGATCGACTTCCTTTGCCGGGACTCCATCCTCGCGGCCCCGCTCGTGCTCGACCTCGCGCTCTACCTAGACTTCGCCAAGCGTGCCGGGTTCTACGGCATCCAAGAGTGGCTGTCGTTCTACTTCAAGTCGCCGATGGCCGCGGCCGGCCTCCTCCCGGAACACGACCTGTTCATCCAGCAGCAGAAGCTGAAGAACACGCTCCGCTATGTCATGGGCGAGCAGCTCATCACACACCTCGGGCTCGACTACTACGAGGACGAGGTGTAGAAATCCGCCATGCAAGGCGCTTACGACAACATCCTCGCGGCGATCGGTCGCACCCCCATCGTTCGGCTCAACGCCGTCTCGAAGGGCCTCCGAAGTCACCTCTTCGCCAAGTGCGAGTACACGAACCCCGCTGGATCGGTGAAAGACCGACCCGCGCTGCAGATCATCCTCGACTATGAAGCCGAGGGGAGGCTGAAGCCGGGCGGGACCATCGTCGAAGCGACGTCGGGCAACACGGGCATGGGCCTCGCGATGGCGTCCGCCATCCGGGGCTACAAGTGCATCTTCGTGATGCCTGACAAGATGAGCGAAGAGAAGATCGCCGCGTTGCGCGCGTTTGGCGCCAAAGTGGTCGTGACGCCGACGAACGTCGACCCGGAGGACCCACGCAGCTACTATAGCGTCGCGCGGCGCCTCTCGGTGGAGACCCCCAACGCGGTCCTCGCCAATCAGTACCACAACCCGTCGAACCCCAAAGCGCACGTGCTGTCGACGGGCCCCGAGATCTGGGAGCAGACCGGCGGGGAGCTCGACGCCATGGTCATCGCCATGGGAACAGGCGGCACGATCTCGGGCATCGGCAAGTATCTGAAGTCGAAGAAGCCGTCGATCAAGATGATCGGCGTCGACCCCATCGGCTCCATCTATTACGACTACTTCCGCACTGGGAAGATGACCACCGCCCATTCCTACAAGGTCGAGGGCTTCGGTGAGGACTTCCTCCCGGGCACCATGGACTTCTCCGTCCTCGACGACGTCGTGCGCGTGACCGACAAGGAGTGCTTCGACACCACCCGTCGGCTCGTCCGTGAAGAGGGGCTCTATTGCGGCGGCTCCTCGGGCGCGGCTGTGGCGGGCGCCATCAAGTGGGCCGAGAAGCAGATCGAGCCGCTCAACGTCATCGCGCTGCTTCCAGACGGCGCGGCGCGTTACCTCTCGAAGGTCTTCAACGATCAGTGGATGCTGGAGAACGGCTTCCTCGAAGACGCGCATGGCGGCACCGTCGCCGACGTGGTCGGCACGAAGAGCCGCCCCTTTTGGACGGTCTCGCCGTCAGCGACGATCGGCGAGGTCATCGCAAAGATGAAAGAGCACGAGGTCTCACAGATCCCCGTACTCGACGGCGACAGACTGATCGGCGTCGCGACCGAGCTCGCGCTGCTAAAGGCGCTCGTCAGCAAGCACGCGCGCGAGGACAGCCCTGTCGGCGAGTACGTGGTGGTCGACTTCGCGCTGGTGGAACCGCGCAACTCGGCGGCGCTCTTGTCGGAGCTCTTCGCCCGCGGCAAGACGGTCATCGTCCACGAGGGACAGCGCTACACCGGCATCTTGACCAACATCGACCTCATTGACTTCATCACGCGCCGCGGTAAACGCGGCAGCTAATTTGACAGACGTCGAGTGATTCGTACCATCCCGCCCCAAGTTCCGATCGCATCGGGGGTCCGCATGAAGCTCATCAACAGTACGTCGCGTATCTGGGCCAAGCTTATCGCCGGACTCGTCATCGGCGGGGCCTCCGCCGCGTCGGCGGGAGACACCCGTCTGTCGAAGTTTCACGGGCTCGCGCCTGAGATCAAGGCCGCCTTGGAGAAAGACGGCATGCCCGCGACCAAGCTCATCCGTGAGCGCTTCGCCGGCCAGACCATCGCCAAGATCAAGGCGTACGGCAAGAGCAAGAAGCTCGACGAGCAGGCCTTCTTGCACACCGTTTGGCAAGCGCAGATGGTCGGCGCGCAGTCGGTCTCCCCGGCGATAGCGTGGGGCCTCGTCCACCACTGCAACATCCAGGGACTCGAAGCGCTCAAGGGCGCGAACCCCGATGGCCTGCTCAAGTGCATGCAGGAAACGCACGGCAAGTTCGGCGGCGCTGGCGGCGCGCTCGCAGGGGAGGACCTCACCAAGTGGAGCACGGCCGCCTGGGTCGCCGACGCCAAAGCCGTGTCGGACGGTGGCGCTGCGCTGGTCATGTCTCGCTCGATCCCGGTCGGCCAGATCGTGAACGCCGACCAGAAGATCCTCGCGGCGTTCCGCAAGAAGAAGTGGCTCGACAACGTCACCGTGGTCGAAAACCTCAGCGTCTCCGGCCAACGCGACGCCTTCGCCAAGTCGAACAAGTTCGACAACAAAGAGGTCGATCGCCACGTCGCGAACGCGGACTTCCTTCGCGTGAAGGAGGTTACGCCGGCCCTCGCCGCTTGGCTCTGGGACACTGGGGTCCATAACCTCGGCGCACTTGGCAGCGCCAATCCGGCTGATCTCTTGAAGAAACTTGAAGAATCGAACTCCGCGTCACGTCCCAAGGCGGGGACGTTGACCCTGCAGGAGCTCACGACGATCATCGGCTCGGCCAAGACCATGGGGCAGCACCTCTGAGCTAGGCCAGCCGGCACATGAACGAAGGCGTCGGCCCGCGCGGCGCACTCTGAAACTTGACTTGGGGGTCGGAGCAACCGCACCCTCGCAAGCCAACTCGGCAAAGGGAGAATATAGCGATGAAGAACATGATGAAGAGCCTCGTGATGGCGTTCGGCGTAGTGGCGTTGGCAGCGGCTTGCGAGCCGGGCGCGGGTTCGGACACCACCACGGGCACGACCGGGACGGACGGCGTCGACGGCACCACCGTCACCGACGGCGTCGACAGCACCGACGGCGACACGCCGATCGAGAACAGCGTCATCGAGCTCGAGGACGATCCGAACAACTCGACCCTCAGCCCGTGCGACACCGGCACCATCAAGAGCCCGGGCGCGGACATCGACTCGGCCGAGCTCAACAGT
>CANMLD010000288.1 GCA_947498315.1 Pseudomonadota bacterium
GGCTGTCGCCCGTGACCCTCGCGGCGCTGCCGCGCCGCCATGATTGGGAGCGGAAGCTCCTGGAGAAACGAGCGCGAAGCCTCGGGCTCATACTCGTTGAACCCAAGTCCGAGGTCTCCGTGAGTCCGAGTTAGTCACGAGCGGTCAGCCCGGCGAGGCCAAGGAAGCGCCGCGCCGTGCGAGACCTGTAGCCCGGTCGACCGACCGAAGCTGACCGCCGACCGCTGATCGCTGAGCGCTCAGGAGCAGCACTGAGCGCCGCGCCGGCATCGCCGGCAGCAGCCCTCGGAATCGAGTCAGTCACGAGCGTTGGTGACGCGACCGAGCGAGGATGAGCCGATTGCGAGGGGTCACCGCGCGTGAGCAGAAGGTCCCCACGGAGACCTCATAGCCGCGCTCATCGAGGGCACAGGCGCGGTCTGTGACCAAGAAGGCCTCGAGCGGCGCCCGGAAGAGAGACCGAACGAGGTCCCGGCGCGTAACGGCGTCGAGTCGTCGCCACCCCTCGCCCTCGAACTCCGCAAACGACGAATCCGGCCGCGGGAGGCCCGCTGCATCGGCGAGGCGCTCTCCGAAGTCGACGAAGCCGAGCCGTGTCGCGCTCAGGGGGATGGCCGGCACGGGAGTGTAGGACGCTGCACCGAGAGACCGACGCCACGCGTCGAAGCCCAAGCGGTGGGCCTGCCTGCGGCGCACGTCGCCAATCTCCCGCGTCCCCGTCTCCGACACCTGCTCGTGGATGAGACGTAAGTCGCGGTCGTCGATGACCAGGCCCACTCGCGCCGCAACGTCGCGGGCACGCATCGAGAGCAAGCGGGCTCTGCCGCTATCGACAGCGCGGGTGTAGCAACACGGCGCGAGCGCGAGCGCTGCCCCTTCGAAACGAGCGATGAGCGCGCCGTGGAGGTCGCCGCACGCGTGCAGGGCCACCGTGAACCCAGTCGCCGCGCCCGGCGTCCGCATGAGCACCTCAGCTCCGTCGCCGAGCGCATCGCCGCAGACGACGGTCGCGTCCACTCCGGCCGCCCCAGCGAGGCGCCGTGCGTCTGCACATAACGCGGGCTGTAGCTCGAGCGACAGGAGCGGGAGCCCCGTTCGCCTCGCCAGCTCGCGGCCGAGATGGCCCTTGCCGGCGCACCAATCGACGACGTGAGAGACCCTCGACGCCGCGATCGCGGGAGACGCCACGTCAATGAAAGCATGAAGTTGCAAAGACTTACGCGCCGTCATCCCCGGCAACGCCAACGCCGGGTCGATGTGGTCCCCGCGGGAGAGTGTGGGCAGTGCTCCGAAGCGTGCCCCTGCGCGCGCCCACGCTTGAAGTGACGCGGGTCCCCTCGCCGTCCAGTGTCCCTCGTCGAGGGCACCGTCCGCGTCGAAGCCGTCGTCCGCGGCGGCAGGCATCGCCGTGAGGTCTCCCGGCATCGAGCTTATAAAGTCAATAATATCAGGATGCTGAGCTTCCCATGAAAGCGGGAAGCCATAGAAGGCGCGTGGCCGCCAGACGTGCTGCCATTCGGCGAGCCACGTCCCGAGCGTGGAGAGCGCGCTGTTCGGTCCGGATTTGGGAGGGGGAGGGAGGATCAGGGGTTGAGCTGAATGTCGGGACCGCCCTTCAGGGTCATCGTCGCGCCAGCCTTGAGAACCATCGTGGACCCAGACTCCTGCTTCCAGGTGGTCCCCGCTTTGAAGGCCGTGTCCTTGTCGGACTCGACCTTCAGGGTCTCGCACTTCATGGTCAGGGTCTTCTTGGCGTTGATGACGATGTCCTTCGACGAGTAGAGGATGATCGTCTCGGTCACCGTGTCGAACTTCAGCAGCAGCTTGCCTGACTTGTCGGCGAGGAGGATGTTCTCCTTGCCCTGCGTCTGATCGAGGTTCAGGACATGGCCGCCGGTCGTGCCGTTCGGCACCTTGACGTCGACTGTACCACCGAGCGCCTTGGCGACCGACACGTTGGTTGGGATGGCCGGCTGGTCATAGACGTTGTCGTCTTTGACCTTCGTCTGAAGGACGATGCGGTCGGCGTCGCCCGTGCCCTTGTCCACGAAGGCGATCATGTGGCCGGAGCGTGAACGCCAACCGCGAAGGTTGTTGTCCTTGGCCTTCTGAACGCCCTTGGCTTCCAGGTTCTGCCAAAAGGGCAGGTCCATGCCGTTGTACATCTGGCCGATCACGACGGGCTCGCGGAAACAGCCGAACATGAACACGACCAAGACCTCGTCGTCCTTCTCCGGGAGGAAGAAGTCACCGCGAAGCTGGTCAGACGGCGAACCGCCGTGCGCGACCGTGCCGGCGAGCGAGTTTGAGATGCGGCACCAGGTCGTCGGCATCGTCTCCTTGTCTGGCGTGTCGGCGTCGACGTACTTCGCGTCGGACTCCATCATCCAAGGGAACTTGACCTTGACCCGGTAGCGCTTCTCGGGGTCGGCGTTGTCGACCACGATGCCTGGGTACACGCCGTAGTACTGCTGAACGGGCCTCGAGGGCGGAATGAAGGCGTCCATCACCGGCTCCTGCGCTGGGGTCTCTCGTCTACGTCTCTGGGGTACACGGGTCCCAGCGGGACGCCCCAGAGAACCCGGTCTCGCGGCGTCGAACCAATGTTCGTAGCTACGAGGCTGAGGGCATTCGTCCGGCCAAGCAAGTCTTGTGCCCGACGATCATGAACCTGGGCTCATTCTGCCAGTACCGCACGTAGTTCGTCGAGTGTGGTCTTACCGGACAGCAACTTGACGAGCCCATCCTCCCAAAGGGAGGAAAATCCGTCGGCGCGGCCAGCGTCCATCAGCTGCGCTTCAGTCGGATGACCCAGCCTGATGGCTTCACGCAGGGCTGGGGCTCCGAACAGGACCTCGGAGACCGCTGTGCGGCCAAGGAAGCCCGTGCCGTAGCAGGTGCCGCAGCCGCGAGCGCCCCGCAGGTGCGCCTTGACGAGGGCGTCTCGGGGCAGCTTCAACTCGTCGACCTCCGCCGGGCTCAGCTCCACTGCGGCTGAGCACGGCTCGTGGACCGCCCGCACGAGACGCTGGGCGACGACCGCTTGAAGCGACGCTGCGACCTGCCAAGCGGGGACGCCGGAGCCGACGAGCCGGAGCACCGCGTCTGCTGCTCTCGGCGCGGAGACGGACGCGATGACGAGATGGCCGTCGAGGGCGGCTCTGACGGCGACGGCGGCCAGATCCGGACCGTCTCGGCCTGAGCCCTCGGCGTGCAGTTCGAGCCCATCGAGGACCAAGACGTCGGGGTTGTGGGACAACGCCTGTTCGATGAGCCGTGCGTCCTTCGGCGTGCCCGTGAGCGCCAAGGCGATGGCACCCGGGACTACGGCGTGGCCGTGGCGGCTGGCGAAGATCACCTGTCGCATCGGGTGGTTGGCGAAGGACGCGAGTGCGCTGACGGCGGTCGTTCGACCGGAGTCACGGGGCCCCGTCACCAAGATCAGTCCTTCCGGAGGCGCGAAGCACTTCGACAGGCGTGCTCGTACCTTGGACGACAGCCCGAGGTCAGCGAGACCGCGCGCGTCGTGGTCTACGCGCTTCAAGACCAGCTTCTGACCGCGGCTCGTGTCGAGCGGGATGATGCAGTAGCGACCTTGACGACCTTCGACGGAGAGCCGCAGCGTCGCTTCCGAGTGGTCCCCGGACGTGGCTCGAAGGCGCGCGAGGAGCGGCTCGTGGAGGCGCCGTGGCGCGCTGATGAGCGTCAGGAGCTGGCCATCGACGCGGAGACGGACGCGCGTGACGGCGTCGTAGGGCTCGATGTGGATCTCCGACGCGTCGCGGCGGAGGGCCGTCGCCAGGATATGGTCGAGCAGCGAGACCACCGGCGGTGCTTCGATGGGGATGGCCGCGACGTCGGCGGGCGACGCTCCTCCGAACTCGACGACCACCGGCGCGTCGTGGCCCAGCTGCACGGCCTCGGCGAGCGCAGAGGCACCGCCGCCGTTGCCGAGGACGAAACGTGCGAAGTCGGTGGCTGTAATGAGCGCGAGTCGGAGCGACGTGTAGCCGGACGCGAAGCGCAGCTCCTCTCGGGCCAGGACGTTCTCTGGATCGACCATACCGACGTAGAGGGTCTGCCCCTCGACCGCGAGAGGTACCGCTTCACAGCGACGGATGACGTCGATAGGGACGAGCGACAGCGCGTTTGGAGCGGGAGGAGTGGCAGCGAGATCGACTGAGCCGAGCCCATGTTGGTCGGCCAGGGCTTCCCGGAGGGCGCCTTCACCGACGAGCCCTTCTTCGAGGATCAGCTCACCGAGGCGGCGGTGTTCGTCGCGCTGTCTATTGAGGAGCCGCTCGACGGACGCGCTGTCGAGAACGCCACGCGCGATGAGGAGCTCTCCGAGTCTGGCTTTTGTCGTCTTCATGGGCTGCGCTCCGAGCGGGCTGAAGGGCCCGAGACTTGACCAGAGTAGGGGCGTCCGGCGGTCCCTTTGGTGACACGCTGGAGCTGACTGACCAGGCTCCCGACGTATGACTCGAAGGTCGGGCATTGGATCCCCGTGCCCTCGAGAAGTCGCAGCGTATTCGTGGTGTTGTAGATGACGAGCTGGTTGAAGTAGTCGACGACCCGCTCCGGTGGCCCAAGTCTGCCGAGCCCGGGGATCTTGAGCAGCCGCCGCGCCAGGCCGGCCGGGATGGAGCCGACCGGGTGCCGCCGTCCAGCACGGTCGGCCACGAGCTCGAGGACACGGCGTGCCGGGAGTGGGTTCGGGTCGGTCAGGTGGAAGGTGAGCCCGGCGGCTCGAGGGTCCTTGCCGAGGGTCGCCATCGCCTTGGCGACGTAGTCGACGGGAACGAGGTGGAGTGGGTAGTCCCCGCGGCCGGGC
>CANMLD010000289.1 GCA_947498315.1 Pseudomonadota bacterium
GTAAACCAGACGTCGCCGTCCTGACAGACCTTACCGGCCTGCTCGTCCGCCAGACAGAAGCCTCCCTGGCAGCCGCAGGTCCCGCAGTCGTCGGCTTTGATGGTCGCTTGGCCGTTGCAGTCGGTCCACCAAGCGTCCCCACCCTGGCAGATCCGCTCGGCGGTCTCGTCCTCGAGGCACTCCCCGCCCGCACAGCTACACGCGCCGCAGTCCTTCGCTTTGGAGGTTGGGTTGCCAAAGCAGTCCGTCCACCAGGAGTCCCCAGAGAAACACTCCTTGGCTGCCTGGTTTGACACCGCACAGGCGTTGCCCGCGCACGCGCAGAGCCCACAGTCGGCGAACTTCGTCGTTGGCGTGCCATCGCAGCTCACCGACCACGCGTCGCCCTCGAAGCACGCCACACCGGCTGCAGCGCTCTCGAGGCACGCGCCCGCCGAACAGGCGCAGAGCCCGCAGTCCTTCACTTGCTCGATGGCGTTGCCTTGGCAGTCGGTAGACCAGACATCGCTCGCGCTGCACACGGTCTGATCGTCGCCGAGCGACTTACAAGCGCCCTCTTCGCAGCCACACGTGCCACACTCCTTCGAGACGATCGTCGGGGCGCCAGTGCAATCGACCCACCACGCGTCCCCGTCGATGCACGCCGTCTTGGTCTTCTGATCACAGCCGCAGACACCGAACTTGCAGACGTAGGGCTCGCCACACTGGCCGTTCGCACAGCATGGCGCTCCGAGGGTGTTGCAACATCCCTCGTCCGTCTCGCCATCGCAGTCGTCGTCCTTATCGTTGTCGCACGCTTCACTAGCGGCTGCGGCGTCATCAGCACACTCGACCCCGTTCGGGCCGCACACGGTGACGCCATCCTTACACTCGTCGAGGTCGGGTCCGTCACACGCGGTGCCCTTCTCCGTGAAGCCCTCATCGGTCTGACCGTCGCAGTCGTCATCGAGATCGTTGCAGGTCTCGTCGGCTGGCGTGCGGCCTTCGCACGGGCCAAGCCCAGCGTCGCCACAGGTTCGGAGCCCAGGGCAGGTGCCCGCTTCGTTCACGAGCGAACACGCCGTCGAGAGCCCCTGGACTTTGGCGACCGCGTCGCAGTCGCACTGACCGCTTGTGGGCAGGCAGTACGCACTCCCGCCCAGCTCGGTGCAGGAGTACCCATCGAGGCAGGCCGTACTCGCGTCGCAGGGCGTCGCACAGAAGCGACCCGCGGCGCCGAAGTCGTGGCAAATCGCCTTGTCCTGATACCCGCCATCGACACACACCGACGCGTCGGTGCAGGGCCGGCAGGCGGTCACATGGAGCGGAAGACACGCGAACTGCACGTCCCGCGAGGGCGTCAAGACCTGCTTACATGCGTAACCGGTCGGGCACTCGTCGACACAGGTGTCGGTGCAGACCTCGCCGTCTCGCGAGTGAACGCAAAGACCGGATTCACAATCGCCGTTGCCGGTGCACGCCTCACCGAAGTCGGGGCTGAAGCCGCTCGCGCCAGGGGTCGCGTCGAGTTGCAGCGTGTCCTTGCCGAGCCCGACGGTGTCGTCTCCAGAAGAGCCTTCCCCATCACCGCGGACGTCTAACGAATAGGGCGAGAACGGGATTCTGACCGCGGCAGGGTCGCCTCCACACGCCAACGCGGTGAGGGACAAGGCGAGCAGAGCGCCGAGGGCAGCCAGGCACCAGCCCTCCTGCGGAGCACCGCGATGGCTGATGCCACTTTCTGCTGTTCGAACCTGCAACATCTGAGACCCCTCGCCTTTATCCTGCGCGCCGCGGCTACGCCAGAAGACCGATAGTGTCGCCCGGTTTCCGGTTCCGATTCAACACACATGAGCAGGTTCGAGCCCAAACGCGTCGAGTTCAGGTGATGTAGGCGAGGAGGTGACGATGCACGAGGTGGGCAGCTTCACTTTGTTCTGAATGCCGGAGGCCCCGCTCGACGTCAGCAAGCACGGTCGCCGCGGCGTCGGTACGCCCGTCGTGGTCGAGGAGCGTCGCCACCACCGCACAGAGTTGGACGTAGCCGAGCAAGTCACCGCTGGCCCCGCAGTCCCGCGCGAGCTCCATCGCATGTTCGACGAGCGCCTCGACCTCGTGTTGCCCCGCGAGGTTACGGAGTCGCTCGGTAGGGAAGGTCAACAGGCGAGTTGGCGCCACCGCCTGATCACCCTGCGAGAGCGCGTGCACTAGCCGCTCGGTCGCAGCGCCGGCCTTCCCAAGTCCGCGAAAGACCGAGGCTTCGAAGAGTAGCGCGGATTGCGCCTCCGCAGCGGCGCCGTGACGGAGGGCGAGCGCCCCGGCCGACGCGAAGCGGATGGTGGCTGCTTCGAGATCGCCGGCACCGTGGTCGAGAAAAGCCAAGCCCAGCAGAGCGTCGTGCCGAAGTTGGTCGGCGGCGGCCACGCTCGGGAGCCGGGCGAGCGCTTGCTCGAAGGGTCGCGCGGCGCCGTCATAGCGCCCTTGAAAGAGGTGCGCCTCGCCTTGAGTCAGAAACGCCAAACCGGGAACCATCGGGTCATCGAATTCGGACGGCATCTCACGCGACACGACCTGCCGAAAGAGACTCGTCGCGTCATCGAGCCGGCCCATCCTCGTGAGCGCTCGAGCGCCGCAGAGCGCGGCCCGGTCCTCGAGCCCCGCCAGCCCGAGGTCGGCCGCCGCGTAGCCTGCCGAGCGAGCCGCTTCGAACGCCGACGTCACGTTGCCGCAGTTCAGGATTAGCTCCGCCCGGCGAACAGCGACGATGACCTCGTCTCGAGGTTCGACGGCGATGCGAACCGCGAGATCGACGGCCTCCGCGATCCAATCGTCGACGACTGCCACGGCGCTCGAGAAGAGCGGCGTCAGTTCACTTGCGGCGAGTAGCGCGTCGAAGAGACCCGCTTCGTCACCGGCTCTCCGCATCTGAGCGATACGGGCAACGAGCTCGATATGAAGTGCGCTCATACGCCCGATGACCTCGTGAGCCAAAGGATGAGCGCGAGGGTCAGTCCAAAGACCACGGCGCCCACCCCAAGACCAATCCACAGACCGCGCCGGCTCGGTGGGTGCACGCGCACCTCTTCGGTCGGCAACTTGCGCGGCGCTTTGCTCATGGAGAGCGCCTGCACTGGCTTCGCATTCACCTTGTGCAGGCCCATGTTCTTTGCGAAGTCAACGTGCCCCGGGGTCGAGCGTGAACCCGAACCACTCAAACGGACGACCGGAGCCTCGGCGGGGGGGGTCGGGGTCGAGACGGGCAAGCCTAGCTTCGTCGCGGCGCCGGACGGCGCTACCTTGAGACCCTTCGCGGCTGCCGACGCTCCTGCCACGGCAGCCGAGGGCGCGCCAAATGGCGACGGCGCGGGCTCGGCAAAGGGCGTTGCCGTTGGCGCACTACGTGCGATCGGTGTGAGCACCGGGGGGGCCGAGAGCCGTCCCATCGCGGACGCGGCGCCCGCGCTCCGATTTAGCGTCGCTTCGAGCTCGTCGTCGTCGTTTCCGCCGTGGAAGGCGACGGTCTTGTTCCCCTCGGCTTCCATCGCCGGGGGGCTGACCGACCGGGACGTAGCGGCGGACGCTGGTCGTGCCGGTGCTGCTAGCATTTGCGTGGCGCCATCGTCGTCGTCGGAACTTGGGGCGGACGGTGCCTCCGGTGGAGCACCGGGCAGCTCGATGATGCGATCCTCAGCGATCGCCACGAGATACTCGGCAACGAGGCTGGCACGTGATGGCCGCTGATCGGGGGTCTTGGCGAGCATGGACGCGACGAGCCGAGAAGCTCCGCGTGCGCCGTGGGTCGCGCCGATGTCGAGCACCGGTGGCGGCTCCTTGATGTGCTTCATCACGATCCCGATCGGCGTGGCGGCGCTGTAGACCGGCTGACCGGAGAGCATCTCGTAGAGGAGTACACCAAGTCCGTAGAGGTCGCTTCGTGGGTCGACGGTCTTCCCCATCGCTTGTTCGGGCGAGAGATACCGCGGAGTGCCGCAGATGAAGCCCGTTTGCGTGAGCGACTCCTGCTCGGGTCCTTCCGTCGACTTGGCGATGCCGAAGTCGAGAACCTTCACGAAGTCTCGCTCGCCGAAGATCTCGGTGATGAAGATGTTGTCCGGCTTGAGGTCGCGGTGCACGAGCCCCATCTGGTGGGCTTCGGCGAGCGACTTGCAGACTTGCTTGATGATGTGACAGGTGCGGACGAGCGGAACGCGCTTCTCTCGGCGCATGAGGTCCGCGAGAGTCTCACCCTTGAGCAGCTCCATGGCGAGGTAGAGCCGACCGTCATCAGCGCGCCCGAAGTCGTAGACCCGAATGGTGTTCGGATGTTGCAGCCGGCTCGATGAACGCGCTTCGAAATGGAAGCGTTGGACTTGGCGGTCGGACTCGGCGATGCCGTGGTCGAGCACCTTGAGAGCGACTTCACGCGACATCTCGAGGTGGGTCGCACGATAAACCGAGCCCATTCCGCCCGAGCCGATGAGCTCGTTGACGCGGTACTTGCGGTCGAAGGTGCGACCGATAAGTTCATCCGGTGGGGTATTGGCCACGCCCTCAGGTCCCGTGATGCTCCGCGTCCAATGCCTCCAATTTGGAAAGCAACGGGAGCATAACCGAGTCGCCCTCAGGGCGCTATGGGCGGGAGCAGGCCTAAATCGTCGGCCGGAGGTGCCGCGAAATCGCCCTCCCGCGGATTGGCCTCGACGGCCAATCCACTGTACTCGCGATGTCCACGGCGTTTCCGGTGGCGAAAGCGGGCTCATTCGCAGATTGGCCCTCTCGGGCCATTCTGCGGCGGTGAGACACCGGATGCGCCGTGGACGCGCGAGGCCTGCGGATTGGCCTGAAC
>CANMLD010000290.1 GCA_947498315.1 Pseudomonadota bacterium
CCCAGCCGGCACGGTCCTCACGAGCCTGTCCGCGGTCGCGCCGTTGGTCGTCGCCCGCGGCGACAGCGTGTCCATCGCGGTCTCGGTCGGCGACGTCGTCGTAAAGGCCCGTGGCCAGGCGCTAGAGGCCGGTCGGCTCGGGCAGTTCATCCGGGTCACGGGCCCATCGCGTTCGACCATCGACGCCCGCGTGTCCGGACCCGGTCAAGTGGAGGTGCTCCGATGATTCGCCGCATGAGCCCACTCTGGATCGCCGCCATCGCTCCTATCGCGGGCTGCAACCCCGCCCTCGGCGAGGTCGGTCCACGAGAGAGAAAGTACGAGTCGCGCGTCCGCTACGCAGAGGAGACGGAACGCCCGATGGCGGGCTCGCTCTGGACAGCCAACGCAGGCGGCAACTACGCGTTCCGCGACCACCGCGCTCAACGTCAGGGCGATCTCGTGATGATCCTCGTCTCCGAGAACGCCGACGCCCGTCGCGGCGCGGCGACCGAGACGTCGCGCAACTCCGAGATGTCGAACGCGATCACGGACATCGGCGCCGTTCTGAAGTACCTGCAGCCCGCGCTCTCCGGCGCGGAGCTCGCGGGCGGCAAGAGCGAGTCCGACTTCTCCGGCTCCGGCACGACGTCGCGCACTGAGAAGCTCACCGCGCGGGTCACGGCGACCGTGAAGATGGTGCTCCCGAACGGCAACCTCTTCGTCGAGGGCGAACGCGAAGTGCTCGTAAACCGGGAGTCGAACGTGCTCTACGTGAGCGGCGTCATCCGGCCCATCGACATCGGCGACGACAACACCATCGAGTCGGCACGGCTCGCGGACGCCCAGATCGAGTTCAACGGCCGCGGCGTCATCTCCGACAAGCAGGGCCCAGGCGCGCTTCAGCGCGTCATGGACCAGTACGGACCCTTCTGATGCGTCACCCCTGCCCCGCTCTCACGCTCGCTGCAATCGCGTTGGTCTTCTTTGCCGGCCCCCGGTCGGCAGATGCCGCCCGCGTCAAAGATGTGGCGCACCTCGCCGGTGTCCGCGTCAACCAACTCCAGGGCTACGGGATCGTGACGGGGCTCGACGGCACAGGCGACTCGGCGCGCTCGACCTTCACTGTCCAGTCGGTCGCCGCGATGCTCTCCCGTTCAGGAGTCAAAGTAGCGCCGGAGATGCTTCGCACGAAGAATGTGGCAGCCGTCATGGTGACCGCCATGCTGCCCCCCTTCGCGACGCCCGGCTCGACGCTCGACGTGACGGTATCGAGTCTTGGCGACGCCAAGAGCCTTCGCGGCGGCTCGCTCATGCTCACGCCGCTCCTCGGCGTTGATGGCAAGATCTACGCGATGTCGTCGGGCGAGCTCGCGGTCGGCGGCTTCTCCGCGAGCGGGGGCGGCTCGTCAGTGTCCAAAAACCACGCGACCGCGGGCCGAATCCCGTCGGGCGCCACCATCGAACAGCATGTCGGCATCGACCTCACCGGGCTCACGGAGCTGATCTGGGTGCTCCACGACGCCGACTTCACGACGGCGAGCAACATGGCAGCCGCCATCTCCAAGACCGGGGTCGCGGCGTCGGCTCGAGATGGGCGCCACGTAGTCATCCCGGTAGGTGAAGACCGGCGTGCCGACATCGTCGGCCTCATTGCCGCGGTCGAGTCTGTCGCCTTCACCACCGACGCGGTCGCCAAGGTCATCTTGAACGCCCGAACCGGAACCGTCGTGATGGGCGCCAACGTGCGGATCGCCCAAGTGGCGCTCGCGCACGGCGGCATTGAAGTCGAGATCGCCACGAAGAACGAAGTCGTGCAGCCAGGTGCCTTAGCAGGCGGCACGACCGCCGGTGTCCGAAACGCCCAGGTCACGGCACGTGAGAAGGAAGGCGGGGTCAAGCTGGTCAAGCCGACGGCGAGTCTGGGTGACCTGGTGACTGCGCTCAACGCGCTGGGCGTAAAACCGAGTGATCTCATCGACATCCTACAGGCCATCAAAGCAGCGGGCGCCCTCGGGGCCACCATCGAGGTGCAGTGATGTGTCCAGGGTTTGTCTCTTACAGCCAACAACTACGATTGCAGATTCAGTCATGAGCCGTGAGTCTACACTCTCGTTATCGATGCCGAAGGCGGCCGGAGCGGCAGCGCGCTTCGGGGCCGGCGCGGAGAAAGCAGGGCTCGCCAAAGCGGCGCGCGAGTTCGAATCTCTCTTCGCGATGAAGCTCGTCGAGCCGCTCGTGGAGGCGTCGGGCGCTGGTGGGAGCACGGGCGGCGGCATGGTGGACATGATGATGAGCCAGGCCTTAGCTGGACACTTGTCACGAGGGACCGGTCTCGGGGTCGCCGGATTTCTATACAAGCAGTGGACAGGAGAAAAGCTCCCGTCGTCGGGCGAGTTGGCCCGAGCCCATGCGGGGGCGGCGTCCGCCGCAAGCGATCCGTCGCATGGGGTTTTGGACCCTTCGAGCGGAGCCCCCTTCGACTCGCAACCACCGACGGACGGCACGCCCCGCGCGGACGACGGCGTGACCCCGCTGAGGGATCTCTTACCTCCTACAGGTCTCGACGGTGACTACACGAAATCACAGGCAAAACCGGAATCGACCGAAAGTTTCGCCGCAGCAACCGGAAATCGCCCGAATTCCCTTCATTTCCCGGCCGGGAAGACCGATACGGATGATGTTGAGGCTTATCGCTCCACCACGGGGTCCGAACGCGTGGGGGACAACTCAAATTGGACGCCCGACAGGTCAGGAGTCAGCCATGGATATCAAGCGACTACAACTGGAATACGGACAGCCTCGCTCGAACTCGCTCAAGAGCAAGTCCTCGGGCAACGCCTCGGAAGCACGCTCTACGGGCGCGTCCCCAACGGCCACAGCTCGCATCTCGGGGTGGGCTGATGGTGTCCAGAACCTCGTCGAGATCGGGCGCAGCCAGGCGATGTCCGAACAATCGGCCATGGTCGAACGGCTGCGGCAGGAAGTCGCAGACGGAACCTACAAGCCCAACTGGGACGTGGTCGGCAGTCGAATCGCGGACGTCCTGTAGCCTCAACCAGGGGGCCCTCGCGCCGGACGAGCCCGTCTCTCGAGACGGGCGTCGTCGTCGCAGCCCCAGAAGGTACCGGCCTTGAGCGCCTTGGATGGAATTGACTACGACTCGAGTGCCGAGCGCCGGGATGGGGCTCGCCCAGCGCCTCCTTGTCTGCTAAGCGCCCTCCTCGACGAGACCGCAGCGCTCACATCGCTGCTATTGGTCAGTCGGAAAGAGTTCGAAGCCATGGGATCGTGGCGCATGAGCGAGCTCCAGGGGCTTGTCGCTGAGAAGGCCTCCGCCATCAGCGTCTTGGAAGGGGCCACAGCGCGCCGTGAGGCGACTCTGTTGGCTGGTGGCCTCACGTCGCTCAGCGAGGCGGCTCTGCACCATCCGGAGGTCGCACGGGGGCGCGAACACATCATCGCTTCTGTTGACACGCTCAGGGCGCTCTCCCGGCAAGCGCTCGAGCAGGCCGGTCGTCGACTGAGGTGGGTCGCGACTCGGCGGCGTGCGCTCAGTGGCGCGACCGTCAGCGGCGGCGGCGGGACGTACGGGCCGCGGGGCGATGTGCCCCGATTGGCCGACGGTATCGGCCTCAATGGGAGGGCCTGACCATGCGCTTGTCTCTAAACTCGCTGCTGAGCACTGGCGCCAACGCAATGGGCTCTCAGCGCACCATGCTTGGCGTCTACGGCAAGAACATCACCAACGCGAGCACGCCCGGCTACAGCCGAGAACGTGCGATTCAGACCGACATGGGCTGGGGCCTCGGCTCGAGCATCGTTGGGATCGACTCGCTCCGGGACACGACGCTACAGAAGTCTCTCCTCGGCTCTGCGCAGTCCTTCGGCTTCGAGTCAGCCCGCTCGCGCGCCCTGCAAGTCGCGGAGCCAGTCATCAACGGCCTCGACGGCACGGGGCTGCAGCAGACGCTCGAGAAGTTCTTCGGCGCCTTGCAGTCCGCGAGCGCCAACCCGTCAGGGATTACTGAACGCGAGGTCGTGCTCGCGGAGGCGCGAGCGCTGTCCCGCTCGCTGAACGACGCCGCGCGTGGCCTCGAAGACGCCCGCCAAGCAGCCTCAGACAGCGCCGCGCAGACCGTTCAAAAGATAAACACGATCGCGAAGGAAGTCGCGGACTTGAATAAGCATATCCGGGACATCCAAGGCACGGATGACCTCGGCTTCGAGCTCGTCGACCAGCGCGACCAGCTCCTCACTGAACTCGGCCAACTCGCTGACATCGACGTCGTCCCGGTCGACGGGCTCATCATGGTGTCTCTCGGCAGCGGGCAACCGCTCGTCGACGGCACGTCCGCAAGCCGCCTTTCGATGACCGGAGGCGGCAATACGCCCATTGGCCTTCAGCTCACCCGTGCTAGCGGCTTCGTCGCCGACGTGCCATCCCCGGAGCGAATCGGCGGGCAGCTCGGGGGGGCCGTCGACGCGCGCGACGTGACCTTGACACAGTCGCTGGCCCAGCTCGACGACATGGCCTTCGGGCTCGCCGAGTCGATGAACGCCATTCACTCGTCGGCCACCGACCTCGAAGGCGGCTCGGGCAGTCGATTCTTCGATATCCCGGCGGACGCCACGGGCGCAGCGCTCGCTATCGCGGTGTCTGTCGACATCGCCGATCGCCCGAAGTCGCTCGCCTTCGCCGCTGACTTCGCGAACGGGCCCGGCGACAACGCCGCGCTCCTCGCCCTCATCGGGCTACGCGACCAGGGGCTCGGCGCGAGTGGCCTCACGCCGTCTCAAGGGATCGACGCCATCACTTCCAAGATCGC
>CANMLD010000291.1 GCA_947498315.1 Pseudomonadota bacterium
GGCCCCCTGAGAAACCAGAGCTCCACAGCAACGTGCTCGACCCCGAGGGCCTCTTGGACGGTCCGCCGAGAGGCCTCCGCCTACGAACGATACTCCAGCGCGGCCGCCCGCGATCGCGCGAGAGACGTGACCCGATTGGTCTTGTAAGAGGGCACATGCAAGTAATCCAATCAGCGCGACCGGGACGAATTGTAGATAAGCACCACAAAACACGGAATTCGAGCGACGTTGGCCGTCCGGCGGCCTTGCTGCCTTAGAAGGGGATGTCTTCGTCGTTCCAGACCCCGTCCTCGGGGTGAGGTCGAAGTTCCTCGGTGGGTGTTTCCGTCGCGCCCCCCCGCTGTAGGGCGGTGCGATGCGAGCGCAGCAGGGCGAGCAGTGCATCCACGAGATCGATTGCCATTTCGAGGATCTGCGGCGCCGAGGGTTCCGGGTGAGTTGATGGTTTGCTCATGGTGTTACGTGGCCTGCCCAGTGCAGCCGTTGTAGGCCGCTCGTTGCGCTGGACATGGCAATACGCCCGAGTTGGTGCATCCCTCGGGGGTGCGAAATTCCAGCCATGCAAGTTTTTCGCAGCGCTGGTCCCGCGATTTCAATGGGTTGCGAGCCCTCACGAGTTTTCGAAATTGGTCGGGCACGACTCGCCCTTCCCGTTAAGCCGTTCTCGTCCGGCCGCACACGACCGCACTCGCGCTTTTGCCACACCGCACGCAACAAGGAGCGCACCGGGGCGTGCAACGCAACACATGGCCGGTTGTGAGCCCCGCGACATCGAGGGGGTCCCTAGTTTATGGCCGAAGCCTGGTCCCATCCTCGTGGCGGTCGCGAGACCGAGGTGGTCGATTTATCGTGGCGGCGGACATGCGCCACGGCCCACAGCACGGAGACGAGAAGCAGGGCGAGGAGGAAGCCGATGCGGAGGCGCTTCCAGAAGGACATGGCGCCTCGTGCGGTCAGGGAACCGATTGTGGAACGACCTGCGCGATCCACTCGTCAATCGCCTTCACCTGCGACGCCCGCAAGATAGCCGTGGATGCAATAGGACCCAACTTCTGAGGAGTTACACCCCCGAGCAGATGAACCACGGGCGTCACCGTCACATCCGCCCGGGGCGCCAATCGCACGCTAACGCCCGCCGCCGTCGCGAACCGCTTCACCGCGTCGGCGTCTCCCTCGACGGCCACGAAGGACACATCGAGGCCCTCGTGCCGCTCACCGAGGCGCTTCACCACAGCGACGGTCTCGGCCGACGCGCGCTCCCACGGCCGTAGCCACACGAGGAGCTCGGGCCGCTTTCCAGCCGGGCTCGCATCTGGAATCTCTGGCGTCATCGGCTCGGCTGCGTCGTCGTCGCGTTTGCCGCTCACAGCGACGGTTGCTTCGCCACTCACCGCCAAAGCCCCCGTTGCCGTGTCGCCCGGGCCGGCCTTCAGCCGCAGAGCGACTGCTCGTACGCCATCGAAGTTGCTGAGCAGCAGCGTGTCGCCGAACTGTCGACCCGCGAGCTGGCCCAGATCGCCTTTCGCCGTCACCAGGGTCCCGACCGCGCTGTCGGTGCTCGAGACCGCGATGTCGAGCACTGCGGGTAAGCCTTCCCCGAGCGCGAGCCGCCAACGACGGTTGAAGTCGACAGGCTCCTTGCCGGCCGGGGTCTCAATGGCGTCCGTTGGTGCCTGTGGGTAGCGCATCTCGGGGAGCCCTTCGCTGAGTCGGAATCCCGAGATGGGCAACGTCGACGAGCCCTTGGTCTGCAGCTCGAGCGTCCCGAAGAGCCCCTGCGGCCGCTGTTCGAACGCGGCGCGTGTCCCGAATGCCGGCACTTCGAAGCCAAACTCACAGGCCGCCTTCCCGCCGTCACCGCAGCCGCTCTCGGTACGACCGGTCCAGGTGACGGGCAACTCCTCGCGGCCATTGACGATGACGGCCTTGTTGCCGCCGCCGGGGATGGCCTCGACTGCCATCAAGAAGGCAGCGCCCGGCGTCGCGCCAGCGAGCGCGATCTCAAAGCGGTACCAGGTCAGTCCGCCCTCCATACTCCCGATGGGTGCGGCGCGGCGCACAGCGCCCTTGTTACCCGTAATGACGCCGGTGAGGCTCAGGACGAGCGTCGCGAACACCACGACGCTGCCGATCGTCACGAACACGACCCGCTTGCCCATCGCGGTGCTGCGGTCGGGGCGGGCGTCTGGATCACCCGACGTCACGGCCGATCCGTGGAGACCACGCCGTACTTCCGCAGCGCATCGAGGAAGGGCTCGATCGGTAATGCGGGCGCGATGTTGCCGTCGACGCCGACGGTCGGCTCGGCCATGCAAAGGGCGTTCACGACCGACTCCTCCGTCGCTTCGATGGCGCTCTGATAGAGCGGATCCATGAGACGGTCGGAGAGCATCTGCATCGTGGTCGTCGGCCCCGGCGCGCGCCGCGGCACCTTGTTGGTCGTCGAGAACGCGATGATGATCTCGCCTGATCCATGGGCTGCATAGGAGCCGCACCGGCCGAGCGCGAGCGCGACGCGTTTGCTGAGCCGGTTGAGCTGAAAGGGCAGCAGCGGCGCGTCGGTGGCGAGCACGGCGATGATGCTGCCGTAGAACTTGGTGCGACGATCGTCCGTCAGCAGCGGGGCCAACTCGCGACCAATCGGGAGCCCGTCGACTCGGAAGTCCTCGATCTTCCCAAAGTTACTCATCACGAGCACGCCGACGGTCATCTTCAACCCCTCGAGGTCGATGACCCGCGACGAGGTCCCGATGCCGCTCTTGAGGTCGAACGCGAGCATGCCAGTGCCGCCGCCGACCGAGCCCTCGGCGACCGGCCCCGAGCTCGCGGACTCGAGCGCCTGAAAGACGTGCTGTTCGTGAATCGAATGGAGCGTGACGTCATTCAGGAAGCTGTCGTCACACTCGCCGACTACGGGGATGATGACGTCGTGTTCGCGCCCGATGCCTGGATAGTGCGTCAGCAAGTACCGCACGGCGGACGCCGACACCGAGCCCACGGCCATGGTGTTCGTGAGCAGGATCGGGGTCTCGATCATGCCCCACTCCTGCACCTGAATGAGGCCGCTCATCTCCCCGGCGCCGTTCAACACAAAGGAGCCGGCGACGGGCCGGTCCATGAAGACGTTTTGGTCATTCGGCAGGATGGCGGTGACGCCAGTGTGCACTTGCCCGTCGGCCGACCGCACCGTGGCGTGGCCCACATGGACGCCCGGCACGTCCGTGATGGCGTTGAAAGGACCTGTCGGGAAGCGCCCGATCCTGACGCCGAGGTCTCGCAGTCGGCGCCGCATCATGCCGGCCCTCGAGTCTTCGCCCGTGCTCTCGCTCGTGCGACGGCGGGCGCGATGATGGCGCCGATGAGCTGCTCGTACGTCATGCCGGCGCCCTTCGCGATGAGGCAAAGATCCGACCAATCCGGCGTCATCCCTGGGAGCGGGTTCACCTCGATTAGGTTCACGCGGCCCTTGGCGTCGAGCCGGAAGTCGATACGCGCAACGTCGCGACACCCGAGCGCCTTCCAGACCCGTTTCGCCGCCGTCTCGAGCTGCCGCTTCAGCCCGGCGTCGAGCTGAGCCGGCGCGTCGTAACGAAGCGTCGGAGAGAAGTCGAGCTTGTGTTCGTAGAGGTAGATCGGTGCGTCGTTGCCGGGATCCGTGAAGACCAGCTCCATCGGCGGCAGCACCTTCGGCCGGTCCGCGTCGCCGAGGACGCCCACCGTAAACTCGCGCCCAGGCAGGAAGCTCTCGACGAGGGCCCCCTGGTGATACTTCGCGGCCATCTCCGTGGCGCGTTCGCGGAGCTCGGCCTCCGAGCGCACGACCGAGCTCTTAGTGACGCCCTTGGACGAGCCTTCGGCGTTCGGCTTTACGACCGCCGGATAGGTGATCGCCCGCGGGATGCGCTCCTTGCCCGTCTTCATCACGATCGACGGCGCCGATGGTACTTTGGCGGCGCGAGCGACTCGCTTGGTCAAGTCCTTGTCGAGCGCGAGCGCGAGCGTCGTGGCGTCCGAGCCAGTGTAGTCGATGCCGTACAGGTCCAGCACCGCCGGTACGACGGCCTCGCGAGCCCGGCCGCGGACGCCCTCGGCGAGGTTGAAGGCGAAGTCGATGCCGGAGTGACGCACCTTCTCTGGGAAGTCGGGGGTCGCTTCGATGCGCACCACGCGGTGGCCATGCGACGCGATGCCGGCCTCGATGGCGCTGATCGTCTTCTCGGAGTCGTACTCGGCCTCGGCGTCATCCCCCGTCGCTTTGGGGTCGATCCGCTTGAGATTGAAGATGAGCCCGACGACGAGCCCCGCCTGCCGTTTCGACATGGAACTGATTCCTCCGCGCTCTGGCACCCGATCGAACCGCAAGACCCACATGGCCCTCGCCAGAGCGCGCGGAGCCTAGCGCATGGATCGCGCGCTCGCCATGCCCCACCGACGCAGGAACCGTGTTAGCGTCTCGTTCATGATCGTCGAACGTTTCGCCGTCGTCCGCGCCACCCTCCGGGCCCTGCGCACACGCCGTTTCCTCATCCTCGCCGGCCTCAGCGGCACCGGAAAGACGCAGCTCGCGCGCCGGCTCGCCCAGTCTATCGTCGCCGCCGATCGGGTCTCTGGCGCCGGCCAGCAAGGGCAGGGCTCCCGCCTCGTCGAAGAGGCCCTCACGCGCGCCGAACAAGGCGAGTCCAACTTCCTGTTCGAGCCCGTCCCCGGTCACCCCGAATACGTTCGTGTGGTCGACGTCGGCTCCGGAGGCGCCGCCGCCAAGGCCGACCAGCAGCACGAACAGCGCG
>CANMLD010000292.1 GCA_947498315.1 Pseudomonadota bacterium
TCGTCGTCGTCCTCGTCGGCGGGCTCATCCATGCGAGGGGCCTCTTCGCCGTCCTCGTCTTCGCCGTCGCCGTCGTCGTCGCCGTCCTCGCCGTCCTCGTCGGCCGGCTCCTCCATGCGGGTGGCCTCTTCGCCGTCCTCGTCTTCGCCGTCGTCGTCATCGTCGTCGTCATCGTCATCGTCGGCGGGCTCATCCATACGGGTGGCCTCTTCGCCGTCGTCGTCGTCGTCATCGTCGTCGTCGTCGTCGTCGTCGTCGTCGTCATCGTCGCCGTCGGCCGGGGGCGGTTCGTCCTTCATGACGAGCTTGCCTCCCTCCTTGTCTTCCTCCTTGTCGTCGTCATCGGTCGGATCGTCGGGCGGTTCGTCGACCGGTTCGCCGGCCGGCTCTTCGGCCGGCTCGTCAGCCTGAATCGCGGATGGCTGCATCGGTGCGGGGGTCGCAAACGCGGCGGCGGGGATGGCAACGGCGATGCTGGCGGCGACGATCAGCTTGAAGCGGTTGATCATGAATTGGACTCCTCAATTCGCTTTGTGTGCGCAGGGCCGGTCGTTCGACTCGAGGACCGGCCTAGCCTCGTTGCTCGGGCGTTTGCGTCGAGCGAGGCGGCGACTCGCCTAGCCAGAAGCGTGCCAGGGGTCGTCGTATTGACAAGAGCGCGTCGTGACTGGGCTTGATGCGTATAGGCGGTAGTCTCGCCGGTAGTGTGGGCTGACTCGACACACCACACTGTGGCGACATTGCCACAGCCCAGAGCGGGAGCTGCGTGTCCTGCGACGTCCTCCGCCTGGACACGCAGCCCGGAGTTAGGACGGAGTTCGGCCGTTCGTGTTCAATGGTTGTTCTCAGTGGGTCGATGAGATCGCCCATGCCGCCGACTTCCCGGGAAATTCACTCCTTGCCTTAATCCACGCCGGCTCTTGCACCGAAGGGCAAACTGTATCCCACCACCGCCGTGGGGTCCTGGGGTCGTTCGTACTGCGTCGGACGTTAGGGAGGGGACTATGAAGCTGAGTCAGAAGGTCATCGAGTGCCTCATCGCGGGAGCCGCTGGGCTGTTGCCGGCAGCGGCTTACGCGCAGTCGGTCACACCAGTCAGTGCCGAAGATGTCCGCGTCGAGCGCTCCACGCCCGTCTTCACCGGGGAGACGGGCGTCCGAAGCCGCTTCGTGCCTGAGCACCTCT
Source organism: Pseudomonadota bacterium (assembly GCA_947498315.1). GTDB lineage: Bacteria > Myxococcota_A > UBA9042 > SXOO01. The sequence goes on from CANMLD010000292.1 coordinate 1,186, forward strand.
TCGATGGCAGCGCGTTCACCAACTGGGTGGCATCCGGCGGAGCCGGCGTTCAGCTCGACCTCGCCTTTGCCGGGACGCGCTACGTCTCGTCCGTGACGATCCTCCCGGGCTGCGCGGGCTCGAACCGCACGTTCGACGAGTTCGCGCGTCCGAAGACCATCGAGCTCGAAGCGGACGGCAAGACCGTCTCGCTACAGATCCAAGATCGGCGTCGGGCTCAAGAGATCCTCGTCCGCCCGCCGCTGCCGGCCCGGGCGCTCAGCGTGGTCGTGAAGGAGATCTACGGTGGGAGGCTTCCGGGCGTCTGTATCACCGATCTCATCTTCCACGAGAGCGCCGATCTCGCGCGCGTCTCAGAGGTAGAGCGCGAGCGAATCGAGACCCTCGTTGCGGCCTTCGCTGACCCTGCTCAGGTCGACGAGGCCGTGAAGGCGGTCATCGCTGCAGGTCCGGCCGTGCTCTCGCGCCTCGAGCTCGCCCTTCTTGGCGACGATCGGGCCGTGCAGGAGGCGGCGCTTCGGGCGTACAGGGGGCTCGGCGTCCCGGCGGCGGCTCCGGCGCTTCTCGCCTTCTGGACCCGCGGGCCTGCTCCGGAGCTCCGGGCGGTCACGCTCGAAGCGCTCGCCAACTGCGGCGATGGCAAAGCGCTCCCGGTTCTCGCGGCCATGATGACAGACGCTGATCTGTCTGCAGCTGACGCAGCGGCGAAGTCCATCGGCCAGTACGGAAGAGCGGCCGTGCCCCTCCTCGCGAGGTTGCTCGATAGCCCCCATGAAGACGTTCAGGCGCGAGTGCTCAAGGCGCTCGCAGGCACCCGTGACCCCCGCGCTGTTGCTCTGTCCGTCCCCTTCGTAAACGCTCGCCATTCGTCCGTCCGCGCGGCGGCCGCCCGCGCCATCGCGGGTGCGCGAAACGCCGAAGCCCTCCCACATCTCTCCCAGCTTGCTCGCGACCCCCACCCCGTCGTCCGCGTCGCCGTAGCGAAGGGGCTTCGTGACATGCCAGGGGACGAGGCCACGCAGCTCCTGGCCGACCTCATGCGAGACGCTGACGAGTTCGTCGCCCGCGTCGCGATCGCCCGAGCGGCACGCCGCCATGACGGCGATCGACAGCTCGCCATTTACCTCGGTGAGCCGACCGCGCCCCACGGCGAGCTGGCCATCTCGCTTCTCGCCCATCATCGCTCGCCGTCGTCACTGCGCTTCATGCTCGACGCGCTCCGGCGGGGTGAGGCGCGTTATCGCGCTGCGCTGCGCGAGGCAATCGGCGCCTACGGGACGACAGGGATGCAGGCTGTCGCCGTCGCCGCGCTCGAGGACGACCGCCTTCGGACCGATGCCGAGGCCATCCTCGGCGCCGGTGGGAGTGCGGCCATCCCCGTCCTCGCACAGGTGCTCGAAACGGCTGGCGACAATCCGCCCATCTTCCTCGTCCGTGCCCTCGGGGCGTCTCAGGCCGAAGGGGCCATTCCACTGCTCGACCGAGTCTGGTCGCGTGGTCTCCTGAGCCTTCAGATCGAAGCCCTCGCGGCCTACGCCCGCTTCCCGCCGGACCTCGTGTCTGGACGCATTCTGGATGGACTGAAGGCCTCGGATCTCGAAGTCCGGGCTGCAGCAGCCACGGCGGCCGGGGAGGCTGGGGTCATGCAGGCCGCGCCCATCCTCGCGTTGGCGCTCAAGCGCAGCTTTGGGGAGGGGGATGACCCGCTCGCGATCCCCAAGACCAAGCTGATTGAAGCGCTCGCCAAGCTCCAGGACGTGTCGGCTGAGTCGGAGATCGTCGGTGCCTTCTGGTCACACGACGCCCGCCTCGACGTGCGCCTCGCCGTGATGCGCGCGTGTCAGGTCCTCGATACCGTTGGCTGCATCGACCTCCTCGGCCGTGCAGGTAGTCACCCGAACGCGGAGGTCCGGGCCGCTGCGAATCGACTCATCGACGTCGAGTGAATCTATCTCGCGTCAGCGCGGCGCGGCCGGTGGCGTCGGGAGCTCGCTCCGCACCGAGAGGTTTCTGAAGCGAGCCGAGCCTTGGTACAGGTAGACGCCGAAGAGCGAATAGCGTCGGTCCCGAGTCTCGGGTTCATCGAAGACCATTTGATCGTTCACCTTCACCACGAGCCGACGACCCGATACGGTCACGGCGACCGTGACCCACTCGTCTTGCGGGAGGTGAGGTTGGGCCTCTTCGACCGTCGAGATGTGGGTGGCAGACTTCGCTCGACGCAACGTCACCTGATCGCGCGAGAGGTCGATGAGGTAATAGTAGGGGTACTCGCCGTGGTAGTTGTTGCCGAGGATTAGGCCGGTCGTACCGCGCTCGATCTGGACGTCGACCCGCAGCGTGAAGGCGCCGTAAGGGAGCTCGCTCTTGATCAGGTAGTTGTAGTTTTCGTCGCCGCGCCCGACGATCGCGCGGTCTTCCACGGTCCAACTTCCTCCTTCATGAACGGTCCACTCATCGATGGACAGGCCATTGAAGAGCTCACGCCAGCCCGAAGGGATTGCCGCGAGCCCCCAGAGATATGAGCGCCACTCGGCGTCGATGCGGTTCAGATCGTCGCCGAACGCTTGGCGGAAGGCGGTGAGGCCGTCGACGTCGTTGCGGATGGCGCGGTAGAACTTCGGGAAGGCCACGTCGTAAGGCGTCGTCTTTACGAGGAAATCGAGCAGCCCCCACGCCTGGGCGTAGTACAGGTTCATCGACGTGCCGCTGTAGTTCTCGCTCGGTGCCGTGAGCAGAGACGTCAAGTGATTCAGCGACTTCGTGTTCAGCGCGTTCACGAGATACGCAACCTTGGTCTTGTTTCGCGCCGCGATACGGATGTCGTCGCCCTCGACCTCGAAGCTCCCAAAGTACTCCGCGAGCCCCTCGTCGAACCAAATGGGCCAGTTCGGCTTGCTGTAGCGGAAGAAGTGATGGTCCTTGAAGACCTCGCCCATGATGGCATGCAGGATCTCGTGAAAGTAAAGCTGCAGTGAGTTGTTGTAGCGGTAGGTGACGATGGTGCGCGTCGCGCCATCGTAGTAGCCGCCATTGTTCACGAGCTGGGGGGCGTTGCGACGCGCCTCGCGTTGATACTCCTCCTGGCGCTCCCAGACGATGATCGAGATCCGAAAGGGGTCGATACTATCCTGAAGTAGCGCGGGCAGTTGCACGCTCAGCTGGGAGTAATAGCTGTCGAGCTTTCGGCCCAGGGCTGTCGCGTAGGCTTCGTGCGCGTTCGTGCGAATGACGAAATGGCGCGTCGTGAACGGACGGAGGCCCGTCGGTCCATTGGGTGGCCGCCGCTGCGCCGCCGCCGTGCTGGCGATGGTGAGCGCGAGGAAGAACAGGAGGAGACGTTGACGGGTCAAGCAGGTGTCCGGTGCGCCTCTAGATGCGCACCGGAAGTGTCGAAGCCACATGGCCTCATGTCAAATCAAGACGCTCAACTCACCAACGGGCCGCGTAGCCGCGCGTGTCGTAATGCAGGAAGGTGGAGTAGAGCCCGACACCGCCTTGCTTCATTCGACCAGCGGCGATCAGCGAGAGCACCTTGGCTCGAACCTGACGTGGGGTCATTCCAGCGACCGTGATGTCGGCTGCCATTCCGCGAACGTG
>CANMLD010000293.1 GCA_947498315.1 Pseudomonadota bacterium
TGCCCCAATCGTCTAGGGTTTGCGGGAATCGCGCGAGCGCCAGGTGCGTCTCGGCGGCGGCCGGCGTCGCCGCCAGCGCCGAGACGAGCGCCTTCACCTTCCCAAGGCGCGTGAGAGGAACAGGGCCATCGTCGCAGCTCGGGAAGTCCCATGGGGGGCAGGCATCCGAGAAGCACAGGCCGGCGTCTTTGTTGAGCGAGTCGACCCAGTTCATAGAGGCGCTCGAGTCGACGAGGAGCATGACGTTCGGCTTCGGCCTCACGCACTGTCCGTCCTGGCAGCCACTGCCGGGCGCGCATGGAAGCGTCACGAACGCGCTCCCGTCACTTGCGCAGGCTACTCGCTTGAGCCCGTCGCAAAACGGAGGAGAGAGTGGGTCGCACACGGGACCCGAGTCGCTGTTGTCGAGCATGACGTCTTCGATCGCGGCGTCCGGCCCGACGACGTCATCGTCGACCGTATCCTCCTGGGCCTGGCTTGCGTCGTCTGGGGACCCGGTGTCGTGCAGCACGGCGTCATCGCCCAGGGCGGTACCGTCCTCGAGCTGGCCGCCGTCGCTTTCCCCTTGCGCGTCGGGCGTCGTATCCCCCAGATCGCCTTGGGCGTCAGCGCTACCGAGACCCCCGTCGATGGTGGCGACGTCGCCCGGCCAGAAGCCAACCCCGCTCGCGTCGTAGAGCCCATCCGGGTCGCTCACCGACCCTCCGCCCGGAGACGAGGTTGCTTCGCCACACGCCAGCGTGAGCGTCAGAGCCGACCAGATGCGCCAGGCCGCCGAGACCGAATCAGGGCGAGTTCTTCTCTGCACCGAGACCTCCGGGATACCCATAGCTGACGTCGTCGTCGAGCCCATAGGCCGTGATTCCGAACGCCGCGCCGTCATCGCTCGCGATGCGGTGCGGCCCATCACCGACTTCTACCACGGCGGTCGCCCACTCGCCGTCGCCGACGGGCGACAAGACGAGCGGCTCGCCCGCGTCGAGGCGGATGACGGCGCTGGCCGGTGCTACGACCGTCAAGAAGTCCCAGTTGTAACTCGTCGGGACCAGGAAGAGGTATTCGTTCAGGAACTGCGAGGTCGGAACACCGATGATGAAGGACGCGTCGCCGACGGCCTCACACCGCTTCTTGCCGCTCGTGGTCTTGCAGAGCGTCCACTCAGGACACGACTCCACGGCGCAGTCCATGTCGAAAGTGCACATCTTCACGTCCGTCGACGGGATTGCCTTGCAGCTAGCACCCTCGACGCAGCCATATGGGGGGCCGTCCCCACACACGCCCGCGATGGCGTTCCCAGAATCGAGGAACTGTCCGAGCAGAAAAGGGTTATTGCCCTCGATGACGAAGTCAGCGGTCGAAGTGAGCTCGAACCACTCGCCCGCATCGAGCGTCGGAATCGGCGTCTGAGCGGGTTCGGTCGTGAAGGTCGTGCCGTCCTTCACTGCCACCACGCGCCAATAGTCCACGGCGGCCCCTCGCGGCACCGTCCGCGCGGCGACGTACGCGCTTCCCAACGTCTCCACTGGGATCAGCTGCTCTTCGAGGTGATCGGTGCAGCAGTCTCCGCTCGGGGTGGCAGACTCGTGGCCAGCGAAGACACCGACGGGCTTCGAAGCGACCACATGGGAGCCCGTGAGGTCCACACCCGCGCCTCCTGACTCGAGGTTCAAGACTTCATAGGCTTGGAGGGTGACGGTCAGCGATTGACCCGACTGAAGCGCCAGCGGCTTCGGGGGAAGCCCGGTGCCCGGAGCGGTCTTTCCGCCCACGGTCACGGTGACCTCGGTGTTGTTCTCGGCCGCGACCACGGTGAGCGTCCCTCGGTAGGAGAGGTTCGCCGTGACGTCGACCTGTGCTCGAGTCATTACGTAGTACTCCGTCCCCCAGGCTTCCACCGGGATCAACAGGGAAGCGTCGGTGCTCGCAGCCTTCGACGCGTTGTCGATCGGGTTGAACTGATAGGCGACCACGGGGCCGGTCGCTTCGAGGTGCCACGCACGTTCCGCGATCATCGAGTCGCTGATGCTGTAGGGGGTGAGCTCGAGGACCCGCACTTCTCCCGGTGGAATGGTCGCCTCTGCCCAGATGTCGCTACTCGGCGAGGGAGTGTCGGTGACCTTGACGTCGACCGATTGCGAACCGACGTTCGACACCACGATCGCGAACTGAGCATCATCTGCCGCGCCGAAGTTGTCGTCGGCGTTGTCGAGGTCGACCGCAAAGTAGTTGCAGCCCGTGTTGGACAGCTTCGGACCTCCACAGCCGCCGAGGCACTTTCCGAGAAGACACTGCCCCGAGCAGGTCTTGACCTCTTCGCCGAGGGTCGCATCGGCGCAGTAGTAAGCGAGCTTGCCGTCGCAACGCCCGGTATCGGGTCGACACAACAGACACTGACCACTGTAACATCCGAACTCGCACGTTACGCCGGCCGGCGCGTATGCTGCCCCCGTCGTGCAGGTGAGCGGGGAGCTCCCGTCGTCGGAACAGGTCTGTTCGCCCGGAGTGCAGACGCACTGCCCTCCTTCGCAGCGGAGCGCGCCGCAGTCAGGCATGGTCTCCCAGCCCGATCCGTCCGCCTTGCAGACGCTCGGCGAGTTCGCATTGCAAGTGCGAGCCCCGGGCTCACAGACCGTGCAGCTCCCGGCCACGCACGCGCCACCTTCATCACAGTCTTGGTCGGATCGGCACTCGACACAGCCGAGAGGGGTCTCGTACGGCGTCTCCCCGCTGCAGCCCGTCGAGGGCACGTCGACCGCCGTAAGGACGTCCCCATCGACCTCCCCGCGGGCATCGCTGACCTCGGCCGGGCCGTTGGTAGGCGTGGAGGTGGAGTCGCTAGAGGAACAGGCTCCGCCCGAGGACGTGAGGAGTGCGAGAAGGAGGGGTGCACGCATGGCCCCGATGATGCGCGCGCGAGGCACCTCGGGACCAGCGGGCACATCGCTCGCTCTGGCGCGGCTCCTTGAAGTCAATGCTGGATTATGCAAGTCTATTTGAGTGGTTATGACGTGATCTCGATTAGATCTGAGTTAGACGCGACGGCACATGCGCTCGATGCCGGCGACCTTGCCACTGCACGACGCCGCCTCGCGTCCATTCCCCCATCTGTCGATCGACCGGCCGACGAAGCGGTGCGGCTCGACCTCCTGCGTGCTCACGTGGCGCGACGTGAGGGGGCCCTCGGCGATGCGGCATCCCACGTGGACGCGGCGCTCCGGCGCTTGAACGCCTCGATTCCCCTCGGCCTCGTGATGGGCGCTCGGCACCTTCAAGCCGACCTCTTGCTCGGGCGAGGGGCTTACGAGCGCGCTCGCACTCTCCTTCGAGCCGGGCTCTCCGAGCCGAGGTTGACCGCCGAGGATGGCGGGGTCTCGGTGGAGTGGAGGGCGACGTTCCTGCGTAGTCTCGGCGCAGTGGAGACCCGCCTCGGGCGCCCCGCCGCTGGCGCGACCGCCTATCGCGATGCACTCGCCCTCTTCCCCGAGGTCGACAAGGGCACTCCCTCGAATCTCGAAGCGAGCCTGCACGCCAACTTGGCCATGGCCCTGCACATGTCGGGGGACGACGTCGGCGCTCGACGAGCGGCGTCGCGAGCCCGTGAGCTCCGGGCGTCTCCAGGAACCCCACTCCGGGACCGCGCGAACACGGCGGCCCTCTGGGCGCTGCTCCACGACGGTCCGGACGCCGAGCCGCTTTGGAGCGATGCCGTCGCGCTGGCGTCGATCTCGGGTGACGTCACCCTTGACGTCGAGATTCGCCTTCGCGCGGCATTGAACCTCGTGCTCTCGGGACGGCAAGATCTGGCACGGGGTCTTGGAGACCCGGGCCGTAGCGAAGCGCTTCGCCTGGCCCGCCAGGAGCCGACACTCGTCGGGCTCGCTCGGGAGCTCGAAGGAGAGTGGTATTCCGCCTCGGGCGACACCGTCGGTGCGCGGCGTGAGCTGATCGCGGCGCGGGCTTGGTTTACTGAGATCGCCGCCGCCTACCACGTGGCCCGCCTCGATGCCGCCTTGGCGGCTCTCGAGCACGCTCACGGCACGCGTCCAGCGTTCCTAGCTCGCCTTCAGTTGGCCGTTGACGCCGCCAATCGCGGTGGGTTCCGGCTGCCGAAGCGCTTCGATCGGCTCTTCAGCGAGGTCGAAGCGCCGACGTCAGCCATCGCGCGTTACGTCCGCCGGACTGGGCTCGAACCCTGGCGGCTCACGAGCGGCGTCACCATTCATGTGGCGACGGGCGTCGTCGAGGCATTCGGGCAACGTCACTCACTGGGTCGGACGTCGGTGACCTTCCAGACGCTGGAGGCCATCGTTGTCGCGGGCTCGAAGGGGATCGCTCCCGCCCGGCTCGCGCGTCGACTCTGGCCCCAGATCGCCGAACCGGCCGCGCTGTCCCGCCTTCGATTCCAGATGCACCGCCTGCGCACGCTCTTCGGCCGAACGGACGAGACCATTCTGTGCCTTCGCGGCGGGCGAAGGGCCGACTCGCGCTACGTATGGAACGCCGCCATCGCTGTAAGCATCGCGTCGCGAAGAGCCACGCCGCCGAGCGAACCCGAGAAAGGAGCCTGAACAGCCTTGTGACGGACTGCCAGTGGGTGCACTCCGACACGGGAGCCTTGCAGGTCGGGAGCACCTCGCGGCTGCGCACCTCGCCCGGGGTGAACCCCAGCCGGAGGCCGACGCTGTAGTCGAGAGCGAGCCCCCTGACTCGATGCCGCTACTGCGTCCAGACTCGCTACCCCGAGGG
>CANMLD010000294.1 GCA_947498315.1 Pseudomonadota bacterium
TGGGGCGCAACCGAGCGTGGGGCGCAACCGAGCGTGGGGCGCAACCGAGCGTGGGGCGCAACCGACCGTGCACACAAGAGGCGCTGTAGTACGGTCAGCGGGTCAGTGCGCTCATCAGCTCGCGGCATACGCGCTGAAGCTCGAGCGCAGGTGCACCGTTCCAGAACGGGACCTCTTCGTGCAGGTACAAGCGACGGCTCAACTCGAGCCGTAGGTAGTCAGCGCCTGCGGCGCCCACCGTAGAGGCGATCGCGCCGTCGGTGGTTACGCCACGACCGAGTTCGATCCCGTGGCCGCTTAGGACCTGCTTGGCGGTCGCGATAGCGGTGGCGTTTGACTGCGTGCCGCCGAGCCCAACCGCGGTGCGGCTGCGGCCGGCGTCCGCGTCCGTCGGCCGACCGACGCCCGGCACCGTGCGTAGGTCGAAGACGAGCGCGCGGCCCGACTTGGCGACGACGCCCTTGATCACCGACGTGAGCTTGTCGTGGAAGGCGCCGTGAATGTGGGAGACTCGCTCACGAACGTCGGTGAGCGAGAGAGTGCCGTCCAGGCACGGCACGCCGCGCGTAGTCTCGCGCCAGATGAGGCCGCGTGGAAGCGACCCTGCCCGTGCGTTTTGCGGCGCGCCGGCCAAGGTGCGGGTGCCCAGCTCCGGGCACACCCTCGGGTCGAGCTCGCCGAGACCACGATCGACGTCGCACACATAGCGACTCGACGTGACAACCAGCAGATTCGCTCCCAGGAGCGGCGCGTGGTCGACGAAGCGTTCGGCCAGGAGATCCGTGTCCGAGAGCCGCACCGGATCGGGCACGGGGCAACGCGCCTGCTCGGCGCGGCTCATGCGCACGCCAGCGTGCGGGACCACCACGATGAGTGGCGTCGGTGAGACATCGGGGGGGATGAACAAGAAAGGCAGCGCGTTCACGACGCGAACCTTACCCGGTGCGCCCCATGTTGTCATGCACTTGATCGAGGCCTAGATGGTTGCGCTTCCGAGCCCGGCGCGATCCGTTCAGAAGTCCTTCCGGCTATCGAGCAAGAGCGTCACCGGGCCGTCGTTCAGAAGCGAGACGTCCATGTGAGCCCTGAACCGACCGGTCTCAACGGACAGGCCAAGGCTCCGTAGTCGCACGACGACCGACTCGAATCGCGTCGCTGCGAGGACCGGCTCCATCGCGCCCGTGAAGCTTGGGCGGCGCCCCTTTCGACAGTCCCCGAAGAGCGTAAACTGACTGACGGCGAGGACGGCACCGCCGACATCACCGAGCGCGAGGTTCATCTTGCCCCCGTCATCCTCAAAGATCCGCAGGCCCGCGATCTTGCTCGCGATGTACTCTACATCGGCGTCAGTGTCCTCGTGCGCAGCGCCGATCAGCGCGAGGAAGCCCTTGCCAATACGTCCGACGACTTCACCGTCCACCGTGACGCTGGCTTGACTGACGCGTTGGATGACGGCTCGCATGGTTGTCCTCGAGTGTCGTGTTGGCAGAGAGGGCAGGGGAGGCCCCACGCTCGAAGAGTTTGCCCGGGCTACATGCGGCTTGCCAAGCAGCCATCCGGTTTGAAAGACTAGCGGCATGTCGCTGCCGCCAGACCTCGCCCGTGCCGTGCGCGAGGCGCTCTCCTACGATCTTCGAACTCCCGAAGGCAACCGTGGGCTCCTAGCTTATGTGATGGACCTCCTCGATGTCGCCGAGTTCCGTATCGTGGAACAAGCGGCGTCGCTTGGGGGATCCGATCACACCAACCTCATTGGTTTGGCGGGCCCTCACGACGGGGGGGGGTTACTGCTCTCGAGCGCCGTGCTGAAGGCGCAGGGCTCGCCGCCGGAGCTCTGGACCGAGACTGAAGACGATCCTCTGAACGCCACAGAGACGGACGGGCTGCTCTTCGGGCTCGGTGCGTCAGGCAATCGTCTTGATCTCATCTGTCGAATTGTGGCGATGACCCAGCTACCGCTGCACCGCTTGAAGCGCCCTCTCGCCATCGTCGGTCTTTGTGGCGACGACGCCCGTGTCGGCGGCGCGATGCACCTCCTCGACTCCGGGCTCGTGGCGCCGGCCATGGCGCTCGTGTCCGATGCCACATCCCTCGAGGTTGCCCATGCCCACCGCGGCTTCGTTCAGCTCTCGCTCATCATCGACGTTCCGGTAGCTCCGACGGCTGAACTTGCGGTGGGTAGCGTCATCTGGACGGTGACGGTTCTCGGAGTCCCTGCGCACACAGCGAGTCCAGGGCTTGGCCGCAACGCCCTCTCGATGGCGGTCGCACACGCAAGCCGGCTCATTGAGCTAGGTGCACGTGTCTTCGATTTCGACGCACTCGGCGCTGTCGAGCGCGTCCCCGACCGTTGTCGTTTCGTCGTGGTGCTCCCGAAGGGCGAATACCCGGCACTGCCCGGCGCCCTCGTCGAGTGGGGCGGTAGCCCGACCCGCGACGTGACGCCGGCGCTCATCGCCTTCACGTCGGCCATTCCGCGGATTCGGTCGTCATTACGCTGGGCTAGCCCCACTCGTGACGACGACTTCTTACCGCTCGGAGCCTCGGGCGTCTTCACGTCGGCGGAGACGAAGAGCGCCGACGCCCTCCTGGCGACTCGCCTCACCATTGGACTCGAGCTCCGACCACGGCCGGGCGAAGCCGTCGAGACCTTGCTAAGGGACCTCGAAGGCGTTGTGAGACGATCGGCCGCCGAGTGGCACGGTCACGGCACGCTCGTCGTGGAACGTCAACTGCTGCCGTTCGACGGACGCCCCGACTCGGCGCTCGCCCATGCTGTACGGAAGGTCAGTCCGCACCCAACGACCATTGGGACGCACGCCGGCTTCACGGAAGCGTGGGTGTATCAAAGCGTCAACATCGACACGGCCGTCTTCGGGCCGGGGAGCCTAGCTGCGCGTAGCCGACCGAACGAGTACGCGGTGTTGAAACATCTCGACGTCGCCTACCACCTGTACGGCCGTCTCGTTAAAGAAATTTGCTTCTGACGAGTTCCGGAAGCATCCTGAGACCCTGGGGCCCTCTAAGTTTCTTTTCTGTTGGTATTGTCGTGCAGGTGTGGCGTCGGGCGAATGCCGCTCTTGAGGCCGTCGCCCTGACGGTCTACCGTCCTCAGCGTGAACCTCCTGGCACTCCTCTCGACCCTGTTGGTCGCCCACGGCCCAGCGGACGAAGGAGCCCCTCGCATCGCTGCCAACGTCGAACCGGTCCGCCCCGGCCAGAGCGTCACTGCGCCCTGGCAGCATCTGCTCGTCGAGAACTGTCCGGCGACCCTCGCGGCGGCGCGTGTTCACGCTTACCGTGCGCTCGCTGAGGACTTCACTCAGGAGGAGCGAGGGTCGGGCCGGACGCGTTACCAATGTCACGTCCCCCAGGCCCTCAGCTACGAGCTAGGTCCGGCGCAGGTCCGCTACTCATCTTACTTGCTCCTCAACTGCAAGATGGCGCTCGCGATGGCCCGATTCGAGAGGGCGCTCGTCCGAGTCACCAAGGAGGTCTTCGGGCCGGGGGCGACCATCGAGAAGATCCGTGTGCTTGGCGCCTACAACTGTCGGCCGCTGCGGAGCGGGCGCTCCCGAATGAGCCAGCACGCCTACGGGAACGCGGTTGACTTGAGCGGGTTCAGGGTGTCGTCGTTCGGGTGGGTGGACGTCCGAGAGCACTGGGAGTCAGGCAAACGACCGCACGACGAGAAGGCCTCGGTGTTCTTGCATCGACTCGTGGACGTGCTGATTTCAGAGCGCGTCTTCGCGAACGTGCTGACGCCCGAATTCGACGCAGCCCATAGCAACCACTTGCATGTCGATCTCGACATCGAGCGGCCCGAGCTGGCCGAGGCCTTCGAACTGGACGAACCGGACTGGGGTGCGGAGGCCGAAGAGGCCGAAGCAGCGCAGCCCACGGCCCCGACCAAGAGCCCGACGAGCAGTCACGCCGCGTCGTCACGGGTGCTGGAGCTCGACCTCGGTCGTGCGCTCGACAACGTCCCCGATGAGGAGGAGTAGCGCATGAACGATCCCAAGGCCGTCAATGGACCTACGCGCATTCAGATTCAGCTCGACGAAGCGACGGCGCAGGGCAAGTACGCCAACCTCGTCATGGTCAACGCCAACGAGAACGAGTTCGTACTCGACTTCGTCTTCGTGCCGCCTCAGCAGCCCGTCGCGAAGGTGAGCTCACGCATCATCCTCACGCCGAAGCAGACCAAGCAGCTCCTCGGTGCGCTCGCGGAGAACGTCGCCGTCTACGAGAGACGCTTCGGCCCCATCGGCACGCCGCTCACGCCGCCACCGGATAGCCAACTTCATTGAAACGCCAACGAGAACGAGTTCGTACTCGACTTCGTCTTCGTGCCGCCTCAGCAGCCCGTCGCGAAGGTGAGCTCACGCATCATCCTCACGCCGAAGCAGACCAAGCAGCTCCTCGGTGCGCTGGCGGAGAACGTCGCCGTCTACGAGAGACGCTTCGGCCCCATCGGCACGCCGCTCACGCCGCCGCCGGATAGCCAACTTCATTGATTTGGGGAACGGGGGCTCGTTTGCGAGTGCCGGCAGAGCCTCAATGAGGCTCCACGCTTGGAGGCGACGCGCGGCTTCCTCAAACCATGCCGGCGCGCTCAGTACATGCCAGCGCGCTCAGTACATGCCGGCGCGCTCAGTACATGCCGGCGCGCTCAGTACATGCCGGCGCGCTCAGTACATGCCGGCGCGCTCAGTACATGCCGGC
>CANMLD010000295.1 GCA_947498315.1 Pseudomonadota bacterium
CGCCTCGTGCGCGACCGCCTCGTGCGCGACCGCCTCGTGCGCGACCGCCTCGTGCGCGACCGCCTCGTGCGCGACCGCCTCGTGCGCGCCCGCCTCGTGCGCGACCGCCTCGTGCGCGACCGCCTCGTGCGCGACCGCCTCGTGCGCGACCGCCTCGTGCGCGACCGTGCCGTCCGCGACCGTGGGCTTTTCACCCGCCTTCGTTTCGTCTTCCTGCCACGCCGACCTCGGCGCCGGTCTCTCTGGGAGTTCGGCTCGAGGAGACCCAAACGACAGGCTTAGAAACGACCAGTCATCGAGGAGCGGCTGCGACGTCGAGGCAGAGATCGGTGCCACCGCGCCACTCGCACCGGACGCAATGCTCGGTCGTCGAGGTTCCGGGCTTCGGGGGCCCCGCTTGGGACCGAGGGGGGCACGACCGCTCATTTGCGAACAAGCATCGCTCGCTCACGCGTTCCGTTCAACTCCGAAGTGCTCGCGGATTGGCCAACTCCCTGGGAGCGATACAGCGATGCCATGTCGGGAGCGATACGACGTCTGAATCGATACCAGAGGGCTTGGCGATACCGCTGATCACACGACTCGACGCATCCAGATTGTCCTGCGATTGTAGCCCCATGGTGCCGTTGCTTCTCCTTCCGTCTCCCACTGACGCGCTGTCGCTCACGCTCTGGGCGCTTGATGATGGGCCCTTTTCTGCCGATGGATCGTCGCCGCTTTCTCGTGATGAGCTCGAACGCGCGCAACGCTTCGTCTTCGAGCGCGATCGCGACCGCTTCACCTCCGGACGAGTGGGACTGCGACACCTGCTTGGTACCCATCTCGGCGAACATCCGCGTTCGCTCCACTTCGACTACGGCGAACACGGCCGCCCTACCCTGCGCGGCCAGTCTGAACTCGATTTCAACCTCAGCCATACCGGCCACGTCGCCCTGTTGGCCATACTAGACCGCCGTGTCCTTCGAGGGCGGGTAGGGGTCGACGTGGAGTCGCGGCGTGACCGGCTGGGGGCCGTGCCATCCCGAACTCACCTCCTCGAGCTCTCCCGGGTTTGCTTCTCGGTCATCGAACGGGACGCACTCGAGAGAGCCGCGGCGCCCGAAGACGTCTTCTACCGGACGTGGACTCGCAAAGAGGCCGTCATAAAAGCCCTCGGTGACGGGATCGCTTACGGACTCCAACGTTTCGACGTCAGCGGTGGGCCTGATGAGCACGGCCTTCGCTTCGACGATCCGCTCGAAGACCCAGCGACGTGGAGCGTGCTCGACCTCGAGTCTCAGTTTCCGGAGTGGGCTGGTGACGTTGCCGCTGCAGTCGCCATCCGTCTCGATCCCGTCTCGCCGCACTCCACTATTGGCTAGCCCTCACTTTCGGAATAGAACGCGCGCCACACCGTGAGCCTCGCGTCACGGTCACGGAGTCATGGATGTCCTCGCACGCCCCACCGTCCCCCGGCGCCAATACTCCCACGCGCCGCGTCGCTCCGATCGAAGACGCGATCGCGGCCATCGCTGCGGGCCGCATGGTCATCCTCGTCGACGACGAAGACCGCGAGAACGAAGGCGACATCGTAGTGGCCGCTCAGTTCGCGTCTGCCGAGAACATCAACTTCATGGCGAAGGAGGCCCGGGGGCTCATCTGCGTCGCCCTCCCCTCTGAACGCATCGACGCCCTCGGTCTGGGCCCCATGGCCGCCCGCAACGAGGCGCATCTCGGGACGGCGTTCACCGTCTCCGTCGACGCCGTCGCCTGCCGCGGCAGCGGCGTCTCGGCAGCCGACCGTGCCCTCACTGTCAGGGCGATGGTGCGTCCAGACAGCACGCGCGCCGACTTCCGCGTCGCCGGCCACATGTACCCACTACGCGCTCGTCCCGGTGGTGTGCTCGTCCGCGCAGGCCAGACCGAAGGCGGCGTGGACCTCTCCCGTCTCGCCGGCCTCGAAGCAGGTGCCGTGATCTGCGAGATCATGAACCCCGACGGGACCATGATGCGTCTCGACGCATTGCTCGAGTTCGGTCTTCTCCACGACCTCCCGGTGGTCACCGTCGCAGACCTGATCGCCTACCGACTCGACCACGAGCCGCTCGTTCGTCCCGTCGCCGAAGTCTCGCTTCCGACCGACTACGGCGAGTTCCGTTGCATCGTCTTCGTCAATGCCGCCGACACCGCTATCCATGCAGCGCTCGTCATGGGCTCGCCTTCCCGGGACGAGCCCACGCTCGTTCGCGTGCACCGCGCCGACCTACTCACCGACGTCTTCGGCCTCGACGGCGCTTTAAGGCTGCCATCCACCCCCGGCGCCGCGCTGCCGTCTCCTGCGACAGGGAGCCGACTCGATCTCTCACTTCGTCGCATCGCCACGGAAGGAAAGGGCGTCCTGCTCTACCTCGGTACTCAGAACGACGGCGAGGCCGCGCGTCAGACCCTGCGTTCCGTCTCCGCTTCTCGGCGCACCACCGGGGCAACCCGGCCCGCCGGCCCGCCGGCCATGAACTTCCGCGAGTTCGGCATCGGCGCACAGGTCCTCTGGCACCTCGGTCTGGGCAAGCTCCGCATCATCGCCAACCACCCATTCCCGCTCATCGCCGGTCGCGGCTTCGGCCTCGAGGTCGTCGAGTGGGTGCCGCTGACGGCGCCAAGCTGACCTTGCGGTAATTCCTGCGACGCGAACTGGAGTTCCCTCACGCTAGAATTCCGCTAAGCTGCAAGCGTGTTCGAACGTTCAGGCTACGCCGCCGGTTACTACCCGTCAGTCGACCCCCAAGGGATCGACCGTCTCCTCGTCGTCATCAAGCGGACCTTCAAGCTCGACGCCGTCGAAGCGAAGTGCGAGCCCCTTGAGAAGGTGGAGCCCATACTGCTCACCGACGAGTACGTCGGAGATGAAGACCCCTTCAAGTCGTCAGTCGCCATCGAAGGCGACCTCGCGCCTTGGAAGCTCAGCCGCGACGTCGTCTTCGTCGGCAAGGCTCACGCACCCCAAGGCAAGAAGGTCCCCACCTTCGACGCGACGCTGCGCGTAGGCCGATTCTCGAAGCGGGTCCGGATCTTTGGGCCGCGTAAGGCGACGTGGGTCCCTCCCCGAGACCCGAAGAAGAAGAATACGCCACCAGAGCCGCAGCCACCGACCATCTCCGATCCGGAGCCGATCGCAGAGGTTGCCCTCACCTACGAGAACGCTTACGGCGGCTTCGCCACCTTCTATCCGCCGGATCCGGCTGCTTTCCGCAAGGCAGTCCGGAAGGCTCAGAAGAAGGAGGAGAAGAAGGCCGCCGAAAAGAAGGCCGCTGATGCCAATAAGGCGCAAGAAGCGGAGACCAAAGCCAAGGAGCAGAAGGCGGCAGCCCAGAAAGCCAAGAAGAAGCAGGAGACTGAGTCGGTCTTCTCATCCGGAGTCAAACGTATCGAGGACGCCCCGGACGTCGAGCTCGAGGTCGAGCAGGGATCGAAGCGCTTCAAGTCGGCGGAAGGCACCGTCGTGCTCGACCTCGCCGAGTTGGCCGAAGCTGAGGCGCGAGACGCGCTCGATGAGGCGGACCGGCCCGACCAAAAGGCCGCCGATGAGAAGCGCAGAAGGCGGGATCAGAAGGACCTTCAGGCCGACGCAGCGACTCTCGCAGCACAAGCGCTCGCCGACACCGTCTCTGCTGACGCTGAACGCAGCGCGAAAGCGAGAGCAGCTAGGGACCTCGACTCTGGAGGGACCAGAACAATCGACCTCTCGGAGCTTGGCGAAGAGCTCGAGACCTCAGAGGAGGACGACGAAGACTGGGTGGAGGTCGAAAAGCGGCGACGCGACGAGTTCTACGCGTCCCTCGGCCTCGACCCCGAGGGCGAAGTTCAGTGGGTCGAAGGCGACTTCCCCCGTTTCCCATGTCCCACCAACTTCGTCGGGAAGGGCTTTGCGCTCGGTAACTCCAAAGAGAGCCTGGACGGGCTGGTCCTCCCGCTCATTGAAGATCCGGACGCTCCGCTCACTCCGGAGCTGCTGCCGGTTGACCCGACGACACTCCACCTAGGTCTCGTCCCCCGCCCAAGTGGGCTGGGGGTCATTCATCGCGCGTGGCAACCCCGCGCCGGCCTCGCGGGCTTCTATCCGAAGGACCTCGGGCGAATGCAGCACGAGATGGACAAGCAGATCGCCGACCTCGATCCGAACGACCCCGAGGACGAGCAGGTCCTCCGCGCTTGCATAGAACGTCAGCCACAACGTCTCGACCCGCGCGTTCAGAACGGCGCCGCCTTCCAGATCCCGGAGCTCTGGGGTGACGAGGACGTCTTCCTTGAGAACCTCGACAAGTCAGGCAACACGTTCTTCAAGCTGCCCGGCCGGACCCCGCTCGTCCGCTTCGACCGCGGCACGGGATGGGAGAAGGTCGAGGTCACCCTGGACACGCTGGTGATCGATCGGGAGAAGGAGCGGGTCCACCTCGTCTGGCGTGGCACGCTGCCCTTCACAGGACCGGCCGAGATGGAGCGTTGGTCGCGGGTCGACATCGACGTTCAGGATTTTTCGGTCGTCGAGTGGCGCGACCGTGAAGAGAGCCTCGCCTTGGGTCGCCGTAAGGACCGCGGCGAAGCGCTGAAGCTTGGCGTCGATGAGATCTCAGCCGAAGATGCAGCGCTCTTCGAAGACCGGATCGAGCAAGCTGGGATCGGGCTCCACGGGATCAAGGAGAACAAACCCGCCGCAGATCGGGAGACGCGT
>CANMLD010000296.1 GCA_947498315.1 Pseudomonadota bacterium
GCCGCGAACTAGACGCGACGCCGCGCCGGCGCCGGTGAACCCCGGCGTCGGCGGCTCCACTCCCCCTCCTGCCTACATCAGAATCGTCTCAGAACGCGTCAGGTCGCCATCGCGGTCCGCTTGAGCCCCGCCGGCACGTAGCCCTTCGGCGGCTGGTTCGCCGGGTGCGTGATGGGCCCGGGTCCGTCCGCCCAGCTCTCTTTGGGCGGGTTGAAATAGCCGAATCGCAACCAGGGGAACTTGGCCCGCAGGCGCGCCATGAGCGCGAGGAACCCGATGCCGTCACCGTGACGACCGGCTCCCACGAGCCCACGATAGAGCACCGGATCGATGTTCAGGTTCCGCATCTGAATCATGTCGACGTGGACCTCCCCAATGAAGTCCTCGAGCGCCTCGATCTCTTGTTCGAGATCGGTGACTCCGGGGAAGATCAAGTAGTTGAGCGAGATCCAGCGCCCGTTTCGGCGCATGACCCGGGCGCTCTCGCGGACGTCCTCGAAGGTGTAGTTACGCGGACGGTAGTAGCGAGCGTAGAGGTCCGGCTGAACGGAGTTCAGGCTGATGCGAATGGAGTCGAGACCGGCCGCGCAGAGCCGCTCGACCTGCTCCGGCCGACTCGCGTTCGAGTTCAGGTTGATGGTCCCCGACGGCGTGGACGCTCGCATGATGCGTATCGCCGCGTCGAGCACCTCGGCGCGGAGGAGCGGCTCGCCTTCGCAGCCCTGGCCGAAGGACACGACGGCCCGCGGGACAGCGGCGATGTGTTCGAGCGCGACTTCGGCGATCTCCTCGGCGCTGGGCGACTTCACGATGCGCTCATGGGCGGCAGTCGTGTTGACGGGGTCCAGCGAGATGCAGCCGACGCACATCGCGTTGCACCCCTCGCTCGTGGGGAGCGGCGCTTCGAAGCGCCCCAGGAAGTAGTTCTGCGCCGCTCGGCACCCATACTCGAGCGCACACCGGTCGAGCTGCGCGACGAGCCGGTTCTCGGGGCTGGCCGCACGCCGAGCGGCGACACGGGCGGCGATGTCCTCGAGGTCGAAACGCCACGGGTCCTGTCGCGGCTCCGGGTCGACGCGCGCCGCTGTCGTGACGAACTCCCCGTTCCGAAAGCCCATGGGCGCGTAGGCGTAGAGCGGCAGCGTCGGCGCGCCCTCCCCCACCTGAAATGCCGGGTGGCGGAGGCGCACCCATGCGGGCGCGAGGAAGACGCTGACGGCATCGAAAGCGCCGTCGAGCACTTCGAGCTTGCCGGTGGCCGGGTCGAGCCCCATCGGTCGCCGACCCGGCAACGTGTAGAAGTCGCTGCCGTGCGGCACGGAGACGAGCTCCTCGGCGTCTGGGATGGTCGGGTCCTCGCCCGCAATCCCGACCATGAGCAGGTGCGGATGATCGTAGAGCCGCCCCTTCCGGTCGGCATAGACGAGGTGGGCGGGGCGGTGACTACCGGTGCGGAATCGAGCTGGGGACTTGCGACGCATGCGCCTTTCTAACAGCGCTTTCAAAAATGAACCATGATTCAGTGAGTTGGATCATGTCGCCTAAAATGAATGACGATTCACCTTGCCCTGGCGAGATCGGAGGACTAGGCTCCGCCGCGTGACCGGTTTCGCACCAGCCGCCAGTCCGCAGCCGCCCGTGAGCTCGGAAGCCCCTCCGCCGGGCCTCAGGCCAGGTGGTCGACGCACCGCCGCCATCGTCCTCGGGCTGTGTTTCCTCGGCTCGACCCTGATCGCCATCATCACCTATGGTCGATTCGCCCGTTCGGAACAGTTGATTCTGAACGACATGAAGCAGGTGAAGGAACGGGGCGCTCTGCTCCCAGTCGAAGGGTGCGTCGATGACGTGCTCGCCTGGCACAAGAGCTGTTCGGCCATGCAGACCCTCTGCGACAAGACCGTCGGTCGCATGATGGAGCAGTGCCTCGCCGGCCGCGATCGCTCCGACTACTGCCGCCATGTCGACATGGACAAAGCCCAGACCTCCGGGTTCGGCTTTCAGGAGTGCGTCGCCATCGCAGGCAAGAACCGCACGCTGAAGAAGCACTGCGGCACGACCTACAAAGCCATTGCGTACTACTGCGCCGAAGTTCAAAAGCAGCTCGGCATGAAGAACGTCCCCACGATCGGCAGTGCGACCTCAGGGGCCACCGGCATGGAGGCGTCGCCGTGATCGCCACGTCCGACTCCGTCGCCACTCGCTCAGAGCACCCAGCGCCCGTGGCGACTCGCTCGAAGACGCGGCCGGTCCCCCTCACGCACGCGAGTGAGCGCCGACTCGGTTCGGTCGGCGACTATATCGCGCTCTCGAAGCCCAACATCCTGATCATGTCGGTCCTGATGGCCGCCCTGGGGATCTTGCTCGCACCCGATGCGCTCGGCGTCACCCGTTCGCTCATGGTCCTCTTCGGCACTGGCCTCATCGTGTCGTCCGCGAACGCGCTCAACATGGTCCTCGAGCGAGATGTCGACGGGCTCATGGCTCGCACGAAGGGACGTCCTCTCCCCACGGGTCGCATGGGCCTCTGGCCGGCGCTCAGCTTCGGCGTCCTCCTGGGTATCAGCGGCACCGTCGTCCTGTTTCTGTGGGGCAACCCGCTGACCGCGGGCCTGGGCTACACCGCGCTCGTGTCCTACGTCGCCCTGTATACGCCCGCCAAACGGTACACGCCGCAGGCCCTCCTCATCGGCGCCATCCCCGGGGCCATGCCCCCGCTCATGGGCTGGACCGCCGTTACAGGGTCGATGGACGCTCCAGGCCTGACCCTGTTCCTCATATTGCTCCTCTGGCAGCTCCCGCACTTCATCGCCATCGCGCTGTACCGGCAGTCGGAGTACGCACGCGCAGGCTTCAAGACCGTCCCGAACGTCCGCGGCGTGACCGTGGCGAAAGTTCAGACGGTCGCCTACGCCGTCTTGCTGGTTCCGCTGTGCTTGGTCCTCACGCCCATCGGCGCGGCGACGTGGGTCTACGGAACGGTCTCACTCCTGACGAGCGTTGGGTTCCTCGCCGTGTGCTTGCGGGGCGTCAAGACCGAGGTCCCCGCTCGGTGGGCCCGTCGCGTCTTCCTCGCGTCGCTCGTGTTCCTCCCTGCGCTGGGCGTCGGCCTCGGCCTAGACCGCTGGATTGGTTGACCGCATGGATCCAGACGCCCCTAGTACCGCCGCTCCATCACGCCCAGGCGGCGCGAGCCAAGCCAAGCAGGCGCCCGCCCTCTTCGCCATCTCGAGCCTCAACCACAACTACGGTGATCGCGCGGCGCTCGTCGACTTCAACCTCGAGCTAGGGCAAGGCGAGGTCGTCGGCCTCCTCGGCCCAAACGGCAGCGGGAAGTCGACGTTGATGGCGCTTCTATGCGGCCTTCAGTCGCTCCAGGAGGGGACTCTCTCGCTGCGCGGCGAGCGTATCGTCCCCGCCTCGACGTCATTCCGCGAAGCGTGTGGGGTCGTATTTCAATCTCCAAGCGTCGACGTACGCCTCTCGGTCCTAGAGAACCTCGAGCTCTCGGCGAGCGCCCGCGGGTACTTCGGTGCCCCCGCCCGCGAGCGGGTCAGCGCCATGCTCGAGCTCACGGGACTCGGCGAACGTCGCGGCGACGTGGTGGGTAAACTCTCGGGAGGCTACCGGCGCCGAGTCGACCTCGCCCGGGCGCTCATCCACTCTCCAGCGCTTCTCCTCATGGACGAGCCCACCACGGGCCTCGACGAGGCGGCCTTCCGGGAGCTGTGGGCGCGCCTGCTCACGACGCGCGACCGCACCGGGCTCACCATCCTCGTCGCGACGCACCGAGCAGACGAGGCCGAGCGCTGTGATCGCCTCGTCGTCCTCGACCGTGGACGTACCGTGACGGTCTGCACGCCCAACGAGTTGGCCAGCCGAGTCCACGGCGATCTCGTCGTCATCGACTGTGACGACATCGCGACCGGCAAGGCCCGGCTCTCTGCCGCGTTCCCGAGCATCACCATCGAAGACGTGCCGGAGACCGGTGCGCTCAGCTTCCGAATCGACCGCGGCCACGAAGCGATCCCGCTCGCCGTCGACGCCCTGCGTGGGCTCCTCGTCCGTTCGGTTTCGCTTCGTCGTCCCAGCCTCTCGGACGCGTTCCTCGCGGTCACGGGGCATAGCCTCGAGGGCCCCCCGTGAACGTTTCTACTCTGGCTGTACCCTCCCCGGTCGCGGACGCTCCGCCGCCGGCGTTCCATTTCGGAATGTTCGTCACGCTTTGGCGACGCGAGCTGCTCCGTCTTCGGCGCGAGCGCTCCCGCTGGTTCGGCATGGCGCTTCAGCCCCTGCTCTTCTGGCTCATCCTCGGCACCGGGCTCGCACCGAGCTTCCAGCTCGCCGGCGCCCCGGACCTTGGCTATCAGGCCTTCTTCTTTCCGGGCAGCCTCGTCATGGTCGTGCTCTTCACGGCCATCTTCTCGACCATCACCGTCATTGAAGACCGCAACACCGGCTTCTTGCAGGGCGTCCTCGTCGCCCCCGGATCGCGAGCCGCCCTGGTGATGGGCAAGATCGCGGGGATCACGACCGTGGTCATGCTCCAGGCCACCCTCTTCGTATTGCTCTCACCGATCGCGGACATCAGCTACAGCCAGATCCACTGGCCGGCCCTCATCGCTGGCCTCTTCCTCACCTCGGTCATGCTCTCGTCCATCGGGATGGCGATGGCGTGGCTCCTGCCGAGCTCGCAGGCCTA
>CANMLD010000297.1 GCA_947498315.1 Pseudomonadota bacterium
GGGCATCGAGAGGTGGCTGAACGGGATTATCGCGGGGTTGTCCCACGAGCAGCGGCCGTACCAGGCGCGGATGATCTCGTCGCCGTCTTGGATGAAGATCCCGCGGAAGAGCCGAAGGCCGGTCTCCGGGTCGCTCACGAGGACGGCGAGGGCGGCCAATACGGCGCCGTAGAGGAGGGCGGCGCGCTCGGGCGTCACGGCGGAGGCGCTGCGTGCCGACGTCGAAGGCGTCACCGAGGCGGGGTGCCGTCGAGGGCGCCGGGCAGGCGCTGGGCGAGGCTGTCCGTGAGGTCGCGCACGCGGTCCGACAGGTTCAGCACGAAGCACCAGAGGAGCTTGCAGGCGACGGCGGGATCGGTGCGGGTGAGCGCGTAGACACCGTGGCGTGGAGGCCGAGGTGATCGAAGCTGGACATCGATGTCGTCGATGGCGCTGGGTGGGTTGTCGCCGGGCATGACCTACCGACTTCCATACTCGTCATCGTTCGTTGTGCGTTAACACGGGTTCCTACCAGGGTTGATTTGGCGATGGACGATAATATTTGGCGAATTGAAAGGATCACTCTTGCGCAAGCTGCATAGCAGGGAGTAGCGTCCGCTTATGACCTTGAGCCCCCCCCCCTTTCCCGTTTTCACGGCGTCTCCTGACGTTGGCTTGCTGGGCGCTCGCCACGGCGGCGAACGTCGCTAGCGCTCAAACCGTCGCTGTTCCTCCCTGCTGGCGTTGTCAGTGGCCGGTGGGGACGACGGAGGTGACCGTCGCTCTGGATTGGGACACTTTCACCAATCCGCCGGTGTCGGTTGGCGCTTGCGGCGGAAGGATGAAGTACACCGAGGTTGAACTGGAGGGACTGATTCAGCGGGCCATAGATACCTGGAACCGCGAAACGGGCTCTGCCGTGAGGATGGTCTATGTCGGTCTCTCAACCCCTAACCCAACTGCGAGGGTTAACGTTCGGGCGGTCTGTAACTCGGGTCTTGACAAGACTCATGTGGTCACCGAACTAGGTGACCCTAGAATCTGTGGCTTTGGCTGGACGCCCTGCACCGGGACGGGAGCTCAGCCGGAGTGCGATTCGATCTACGGCGCCGCAAATTTGGGCGTATGCTCTTCAGGCAAATGCAGAAGGAATGTGGCATGCTCATCGAATAGCCAATGCTTCAGTGATACAACATGCGTGGAGTCTGAATGTCAGACTAAAGACAATGATACTCTTCTGGATGTGAACTTCGGTGCCTCGAACTTCACCTACGATGGGTCATGGTCTAACGCCTCCGCGACTGATGGCCAGGCAGGACTCACTCACGAGTTTGGACACGTACTTGGCCTCGCGCACTCGAATCAGTGCGACGTGGCAACCGTCACAGCAATTCCCTGTACCTCCAACGCGAATTGCACCTCTCCGTACACATGCGTTTCCAGCTTCTGCAGCTACGCGGGAAGCGGATGTTCGGGGCCCTTTGGGGACTCCGTCGTAGGGAGCACGACAAACTCACTTGGCCTCGCGTTCCCCAACAACACTCGGCACATGTGGACGTGGGACACGATTGCGATTCGACACTCATCGGCGCTTGCTGCGCCTTACGGTGGTCGATTTAGAATACGGCTAACAGGCGGGGGAAGCTGTGACGAGGCCGGCGCGCCACGTACTGCCACGGTGCTCAATGGGCGCCCCGCCGGATATGGGGTCTCGACGGCGCGACAGATCGACGCCGAACGTTCCTACGCCTCCACCTCCCCTCGGACATGGTGGCCTGCGGCAACCAACTACGACACCTCGAATGCCGCGCCGGCCGCGGCGTGGGGCTATGGCGACTACACGGGGACCAGCACGGTTCCGAGCTGGTGCTCGAACGGAGACCCCGACTGTCCGCAGTTCGTGGTTGCGTTCGCTGCAACGAGCTCGGGTGGAAATTCACTCGGGAGCACGCTCTACACGCGAGTCGCGGAAGGGTACGTGTGGGGCGGAGCGGGCCTGGGCGGCGCCGCGCCCGGCAGCGCCCGAACGAACATCAAGCCTGCGATCGCGTACGGAGACCCTGCCTCGGACCATCTCTGGGTGATGGTGCATCAGGCGGCTGATAACTCACGGGTCTTGTGGCAGCAGACGTCCGACGACGGGGTTTCGTGGACGTCGCCCGGACTCCTGACGGACGGCACGAACAACTTCTCGACGCATCACGCGCCGGCACTCGCGTACAGCGCCAACGCCGGACAATTTGTGCTGCTCTGGTCGGACCGTGTGACGGACTTCCTTCGCATTGCTTGGTCTGATCGGCCGGACCTCGGAACCACGTGGGACGGCAATGTGGTTGCGACCAGTTCGGACTTCCGCGCTCAGTCGGGGCTTGCCGTCGCCTGTGACCCTGGCTCTAGTGATTGTCTCCTAGCGTTCAATAACGACTACACGTCCGGCTCTCAGACGGTCTGGGCTTGGCGTCGAGCTAATATCCGGTGGTCCGGAGGCGCGTTCTCATTTACCGGCTTCTCGTATCACAACAGTGGCGAGCAATCTCGGAACGAGAATGGTGTTGCGTATTCGTCCGGCACCGCAGACTTCTTGTTCGCGGTGCCGCGTGGACTCTCCTCGGTAAACCACAGACTCGATTCTCGCGATCTCACTTCTGTTACGGCGTCGACCTCTCTTTCGAATTCGGCCACGACCGGCGAGTTGACCTCCGACGGGGTGAGCGCCGCGACAAAGGGTGACTCGAACGAGTTCCTTCTATTCTACCTCAGCAATCCCTGATGGAGTGCCATGTGAAATATCTACTTCTAATGCAAGCATCAGTGGTCCTTGTCGTGTGTTGCTCCTGCTCTCGCGGCACGTCATCCGATTCCCCGACGACCGAGCAGTCGGGCCAAGGCGGGGATGGCGGCGCCGGGGACCAGAGCAACGAAACCAAGCCCGGAGCTGACGTCGATGTTAGTGAACCATCTGGCGTGCCTCAACCAAAGCAGGTGGGTCCCAGCGGAAGTCCAGGCAATTCTGGGGACGGGGGTGACGAGGGCTATGTTCGCCCCGACCAAGTCTTCCTCGATGGTTGGCTCGCGTCGCACGTCGTTACGGGGCACTTCACCGGCAGCAGTTCGTTCTCGGAGTCAACTCTCGGCCCGAAATACATGACCAACGCATTCGAAGTGGTTGGCTTTACCGACTATGACTTCATACCAGATCGAGAGCTTAGCCTTGCGTTCCCATCGCTCGCAGTCACCCGCTGCAGTCTGACGGATCCCACGATTCTAGGCACGAGCGATGCTGCGACAATTTCCAAAGTCTCGGTCCACTGGGGGAACACCCAAGTCATTGACGCAGGCGGTGAGCCCCACCCCATCTACGCGAATGAGGTCAGTTGGACCGAACCAGCGGTGCCCAAAGGGGTCATGACGGGTGGGCAGGTGCTCTTGCTCCTCGACGCCTATTACTATCCGCAATTGTGGCAGGCTGATGTACCACGCGAGATTCGATACATTCTCACAGCCGTTTTCGCAGTCGACGATGGCCTCGTTTATCAAGCGGATTCTACGACGCTCACGCTTGAGGAGATCGCGACGACCGCCGAAGCTCGCATGACGGAGGCGCGAAAGGCGCAAGACGCGAAGATAGCTTGTACCAAACACCCCGAGAAGTACCCCACTTGGCCCGGCTACAGCGATCCGAGCTGCCGAAGCACAGACTGCGATGTGCCCGTAGAGGAGGTCGAGAACCCATAGGGCCTCAGCGTTTCAGCGAAGCCCTACTCACCCCTCGCCGCACACCGCATCACCGTCTGACCACTCGGAAAACGTAACGCCTCCACGCAGTGCTCGGTGCCGAAGGGCAGCGTGTGAAAGACCACGAGCCCCGGCCCCAGCGGGAGGCCGAAGGTCGGCTCGAAGCGGCGGGAGAGCGCGAGCTGCGGCCCGCCGATCCAGAGGTCGCGGTCCCACAGTCCGCAGGTGGTGTCGGCGCGGAGCAAGTTCGCGTTCATGTGGTTGACGAGGATCCAGCCGGACTCCGGGGGCTGGTTCAGGGTCCAGGTCAGGGCGTCTTGGGCGTCGGCCCAGCCGACCGTCGCGTGGAAGCCGAGGTGGTCCACTGAGCGGCCCGGGGCGGGGAGCTTCACGTCCGCGATGGCGCCGGCGGTCATGCCGACCGAGAGCGCGATGGCCGCTCCGGCCAGCGACTGCAGAACGGGGCCGACTCGGGCCGCGATGAGGACGGCGGCGAGCCCGGCGGGGACCACGAAGACGCGCAGCGGCCAGACCATGAAGTCGTGCTGTACCGAGAAGAGAAGGGCTGTGAGGCCGAGGAAGGCGAGCGCCGGGACGAGGAGGGCCCGGTTCGCGGCATTGCGGCTGGCCCACGCGGCGCTGACGGCGACGACGAGCCCGAGCAGCCAGACCCCGGGAGAATACAGCGTGAAGAGGCTGCTCGCGGGCAGATAGGATCTTCGATTGATTTCGGCAGGCAGACCCCGCAAAACGTGGGGCGCGAAGGCTCGCCAGATCGGCCGTCGGGTGTACTTGGACGACTTCGCTGGAGGAGGGCTGGGGTTCGGGAGGGCGGGTGAGTGCCGTTCGGGGCAACTTCTGAACCACAACGATGACGAGTTGGCTCCGAACCCGTCTCAGGCCCCTCGGGGTAGCGAGCCTGGACGCAGTGGCGCCTTGGAGTCAGCGCGGTCGCTCTCGGGTGGTCCTCGGCTCTCGCGGTG
>CANMLD010000298.1 GCA_947498315.1 Pseudomonadota bacterium
CCGCGCCGAGCCGTCTTCGTCCGTCGCGGCTGGTCAGTCGTCGGTGCCAGTCGCAAAGGTCGCGAGCGGCCCGTAGCGCTGCGGGCACCGCAGCTTGCGAAGCGCCTTGGCCTCAATCTGCCGAATACGCTCGCGAGTCAGCTGGCAGTCCTTACCGACTTCCTCGAGCGTGTAGTTCCGCGTCTCCCCGATCCCGAAGCGCTTGCGGAGCACCAGCTCCTCGCGCCGAGAGAGGGACTTTAGGACCTTCTTCGTGACGTCGCGCAGATTCGAGTCGATCGCCACCCGTAGCGGCGAGTCGAAGGTGTGGTCCTCGATGAAGTCTCCCATTCGGGCGTCATCGTCACCCACGGGGGTCTCGAGCGACAGCGCGGTGCGAGCGAGGCGCATCGTGCGAGACACGGACGCAGGGTCGAGCTCGGCTTCACGACCGATCTCAGCGTCCGTCGGCTCCCGACAGAGCGTCTGCTCGAGACGAGCTTTGATCCGGGTCAAGCGGTTCAACGTCTCGACGAGATGCACCGGGATGCGGATGGTGCGCGCCTGATCGGCGATGGATCGGGTGATCGACTGACGAATCCACCAGGTTGCGTACGTCGAGAACTTGTGGCCCCGTTGCCACTCGAACTTCTCGACGGCCTTCATGAGCCCGATGTTGCCTTCCTGAATGAGGTCAAGGAAGTGGAGTCCGCGGTTCGTGTAGCGCTTGGCGATCGACACGACGAGCCGCAGGTTGGCCTTGATCATCGCAGCGCGGAAGCGGCGTGCTTCCGCTTCAGCGCGCGAGAGCTCGAGCTCAAGGCCCAGGATCTGGTCTTCTTCGAGACCCAGTTCGCGCTCGAGTTGGTCCATTCGAAGCCGACAGCGGACGGCTTCGCCGCCGAGGTCCTTCGCGCGCCGCTTCGGCATGTCTTCGTCGTAACGACCGCGCATCCGGCGGAAGCGAGAGAGGAGCCGAGCCCGGGTCATGAGGCCCGCTGCGACCGCTTCCTCTACGGTTCCTCGCGCTTCCCGATAATCGGCCAATGCGGACCGGACAGCCTCGATGGCACTCCGGATGACGCGGTCGCCGCCGGGCGCATTCCAGATCGCGCGGTACAGCTTCACCAAGGCGTACCCGTACGTCTCCGCGTTGGGCGACTCGGTCTCCACCCGTTGGAAGGCCGCAAGACCTTCCGATGTCGCTTTGCGGTAGCGAGAGAGTTCGCGGCCGAGGTCCTCCTCCTCTTCGCTCGACTCGGAGGAACTGTCAGGGAACATGTCCGTGAATGGACGGCGCCCTGCGGCGATATCTTCCGGCATCGAGAGCAGCTCGGAGCGACCGAGCTTTGTCGATAGAAGCACACGGAAGACGCGCTGGCTTGCCAGCTCGATCCGTTGTGCGACGTCCTGTTCACCGTTCTTGGTGAGCAGGTCGACTTTGCCAATTTTACGGAGGTAGACGAGCAGCGGATCAGTCCCGACCTCCCGGTCTCCACTCCCCTTGGCGTCTTCATCGCCAGGTGGAGTTACGAGTTCGGCTTCGTCGCTTTCGTCGCTACGATGATTCTGCGCTTCAACCATCATGTGTGTTCTTGCTCCCACGCCGAACGGCACCACGAGGACCGCTTTTGCCGCTGCAAGCACCGGGCCACCATCGATGGCGCTGCCGTCGCTAGCGGATGATGTTAGTAAGTTCAGTCAGTTACGAATATTCCTGTGTGGTCGCCGCCCGCTATTCCGTAGGCTCCCTCTCACTAAGCGCTCGCCGACCATGACATCGCTGTCAGTGCCGCGTTCGAGCAGAGCCAACTCCCCCAGGCGAAGGGCTGGATCGGTGGCGGTTCTATTAAGTGAAAGCCTAGTTATTACAGGTGCCTGCATGCGTTATTGAGCCCCGAATCGACGTGAATTCCGGGGTGAGACTATTTTGCAGCGGCGCGGGCGTGTAAATTTCTTTGACGCTCTCGGTAACGCGCGGCTACAGACGGCTCGACCGGTCCCCAAGCGTCCCAAGGGTCGCAGCAGACCGGGCGCTCCAGCGGAATCGCGCCATCTCTACTTGCAGGAATCTGGGCAACCGGACGCGTCGGTGATGACAGGGAGTTTCCCTGCAGCGCAGGTGAGTGGCTTGCAGAGGCAGGCGTCGTCGCATCCGTCGCCGTCCGGGTCCGAAGCGACGCGGTCGGTCGCGCAGGCCGCCACGCTCTTGCACTCGCATCGCTCGGCGCAGCCGTCTCCGTCGTCGTCCGTTGTCAGCGCGTTCGGGCCGCACACCGCTGTGAACTCGCAGGCGCAGGCGTCGTGGCAGTTGTCGCCATCGGAGTCGTAGCTCAGGAGGCCTTCCGAACAGGCGAGGAGGGGACAGCGGCACGCGTCGACGCACCCATCGCTGCCGGTATCGATGGCTACCCGCGGTGCGCTGCAGCCGTCGAACTTTGGGCAGCGGCAGTCGTCGACGCAGCCGTCACCGTCGTTGTCACTCAGGATACGGGGCGGAGAGCACTTGGGCGGGTACGGACACGCACAGGCGTCCGCGCATCCGTCCTCGTTCGAATCGAAGGCGACCGTGGCCCCAGCGCATAGCGGGGTCGCCTCGCATCGGCACGAATCCGCACAGCCATCGAGATCGGTGTCGACGAGGATCCGCTCGCCCTCGCACACCGGCGGACCTTTGCACTTCGGTACGCAGAGATCGACGCAACCGTTGGCGTCCGTGTCTACGGCGGTCTCGTCGTCGCTACAACTGATGGGGGGACAAAGAGCGCACTCGTCGGGGCACCCGTCGCTCGTGAGGTCAACGGCGATGCTGGGCAGAGCACACGACACATCTTCACAGCCACAGCGTTCGGCGGGTGCTTCTCCGATGCCTGCCTCGGCGCGTTCGCAGTCGCTGGCATAGCGCACGCCGTCACAACCGCAGGAGGGCTCAGAGGTGATAGCGCAGAAGGGCGTCAGGGGTTGGCATACGCCGAGCCCTCCTTCGCAGCCATCGCAGAAGGCGAGTAGGCCGCAGTCGTTGGACCCTGGCGTGCACGTCGCGGCGCAGTCGCCGACGGCCGTCCCTGCAGCGTGTGCATGACATGCGCTCGACCACGTCTCGCCATCGCAACCGCAGACGGGCGAGGTGGCGACCCCAGGGCAGTCGGTCGGCCGCGGCGCGCAGGTACCTACCGCGTCGCATGATGGCTGATCGCACCACTGGCCGTTCGTGCAGTCCTCGGCGCCGCTGCAGGCGCATGCGGCTGGAGTTGCAGCGGCGACGCCGGCGCGGCGACGTTCACAGTCGCTGGCCCACGTCTGACCGTCGCACCCGCACACCGCTACCGGTGCCACGTCGTCACACGCGACAGGCCTGAGCTGGCAAATGCCTGAGACCCCACAGAGACTCGGCGCCGGCGCGGCACAGAACTCGGCCGACGCGCAGTCCTCGTTGCGTTTGCATGGCGTCTCAGGCGGGCCGCAAGCGGACGCGTCTTGCCACGCCACACCTTCGATGGCTGCTGCGCAAGCGCTGAGATACAGGACTCCGTCGCAGCTACAGGCCGGTGGCGACGGCGTGCCGCACGCGGCGCTGACAGGAGCGCAGAGGCCAGAACCGCTGCATGCGGGACTCCCGTCATCGATCTCGCACCACGCTCCGGAAGGACAGGGCTCGCCGGGACCGCAGGCCACCCTGTCGCACCGATCTGGGCACCCGTCGTCGTTGTCGTCCGTTGGCCTGGAGCCGGCGTCGCAATCGAGCACAGCGCAGCCACATGCACCCACATGGTGTCGAGCGATGCTCGCGGCGCGCCGGTCGCAATCGCTACCGTAGGTGAGGCCGTCACAGCCACAAACCGGCCCCCCACACTCGTTCGCCGGGACGCAGAGGCCGCCCTCACCCCCGCACGTCACACCATCACAGACCGATCCGGGCGGGCACGCGAGGCCGAACTGCCCGCCACACGCCACGACGCACGCACCAAGGTAGTCCACGGTCACCCCGGCGAGCCGTGCCGCACACGCGCTCGCTCTCGTGACGCCGTCGCAGCCACAGACGGCCGCCGTCGCTGGTGGGCAGGTCACCGCGACGGGCATGCAGAGTCCCGCGTCGCTGCCACAACCCGCTGGGACGCATTCGGAACCCGCTGGGCAGTCCTCGGACGTGGCAGAGCACGCGACCGCCGCGCAACTCGTCGGGCAGTTCGCGGATACGGCAGCAGAGACAGAGGTCTCTCCCATCACAGCGGCGGATCCGGGTGGGCACGAGAGCGCGGGGCAGGGCTCGCAAGCGGTCGGGCACGTCAGGCCCGGGGGCGTCGCCGAGGACGCAGTGACTGGGAACGTGGCAGGAGGGCAGAGGAGCGGCGGGCACTCGCACGGCCCGTCCGAGGCCTTGGCGACCCCAGACAAGCGCCGGCTGCAGTCGGTCGACCAGGTCCCGCCGTCACAGCCGCAGACGCCGCTCGCGGAGTCGCCTTCGCTCAAATCACACGTGGGTGGGCGATCCACGCAAACGCCGACACCGGCGCAGTCGCCAGCCGGTCGCTCACAGAGCCCTGTGCCGCCCGGACCACAAGGTCCATCGCAAGGACACGCGCCTGGACCGCTGACCGACGCACTGGCTGCGGCGGCGGTGCACGCGTTCGGGCTGGTGAGACCGTCACAGCGGCACACTGGCGAGTCGGTAGGCAGGCAAAAGGTCGGCTCGTCCTCACAGTGACCC
>CANMLD010000299.1 GCA_947498315.1 Pseudomonadota bacterium
GTGACGGTGATGTGCGTCCCTGGTGACAGCGTCTGTGCGAGCGACTCCGAGACGAAGCAGTGCAACGCGATCGGGAGCGCTTTCCTGCAGCCGTCGCCCTGCCCCGCCCCCGCTCGCTGCGACGCCGACCGTTGCTTGACGCCGTGCGAGGCCGCCGCCTTCGACCGCGGCGCTCTCGGCTGCCGCTTCGTCCTCCCCTCAGGCGAACTCCGAATCACGGGCGAGGCCGGCGCCTCCCTGACGCTAGACGGAGTCGACGCGGGCCTGCTCGACTCAGCCGGGCTCACCTTGCTGGCGGCACCGGACACGTCCGGCGCTCACATCCTCGTGGCCTCCGCGCCCGTCACGGTACAGCTCGCGGTCGACGCCGGCCCGGGTGACGTCGCACAAGCGCTTCCGCCACCGGCGTGGGGCTACGACCATGTGGTCTCTGGGTGGCCTGCGGCGGCGCTCGGGGGCACCTCTCGGGTGCGACTGGTCTCCGCCGGCTCGGGCACCCATGTCACCGTCGCTGCGACGACGCCGCTCATGGTGGTGAGCGGTGGGGACACGGTCATCGCGACGATCGCGCGCGGGACGGCCAAGACGCTGACGATCCCGCTCACCTCGCAGCTCGACCTCACCACCACGGTCCCGGGCGACGACCTCACCGGCACGCGCGTGACCGCCTCGGCCCCGATCGGGGTCTTCTATTCTCACGACTGCGCCTCTGTTCCGGCTGGCGTGTCGCCCTGCGGCCCGCTGCTCGAACAGGTCCCTCCGGTCGACCGTCTCGGCGGCGAGCTTCTGGCGTTGCCGTGGCCCCCTCGTGCCGCCGCGCAGCCCGACACCTTCCGCCTCGTGGCCATCGACGATGACGTCCTCGTCGAGCTCACCCCGCCGCTGTCACCGCCCGCCGTCTTGGAGCGAGGTGCGTCGATGACGTGGTCGAGCAGCCAGCGAGTGCGGGTGTCGGCGAGTGGGCGGGTCCTCCTCACCCATCTGAGCGCCGGAGCGACCTTCCTCGGCCACGGGACCGAGTGTAGCGGCAAAGGGATCGGGGGACCGTCTCTCGCCTGGGTCCCGCCTCTCAGCGACCTCGCCCGGCAGGCGCGTATCGCCGTCGCGGAGGGCGAGGGCGTCACCGTGCTGTCCCTGTACGTGCCGGAGTCCGATGCCGAAGTGCTCGTCGATGGGGTCGCCCCGACCTGGCAGGTGACGGCGCCGTTCCGTCACGCCTTGGTGGCCCTCACCCCCGGCACGCACGCCGTCGAAGCGACCAAGGGCGTCTGGAGCGGCTCCGTGCTGACCGAGCGCTGCGGCGGCTCCGCCTCGACGGTGCTGGTCTCATCGTTGGCCGGTAAGCCGGCAGACGCGGTCGCGAAGTCTGAAAATGACTCTGACGGCGATGGGGTCGCCGACGGGGACGACTGCGCCCCGTCGAACTCGGCCATTAATCCCAGCGCCTCGGAAGGATGCAACGCAATCGACGACGACTGCGATGGCGCTACGGACGAAGAGGGCGCCTTGGGCTGCATCACCTGGTTCAGTGACGGTGACGGCGACGGCAGCGGGAGCCAGAGCCTCTCCGGCTGCGTGTGTGCAGCACCGACGGCCGTGGCCGTCCCCTTCTCGGGCGATTGTGACGATCAGAACCCATACCTCGGCCCGCTCGTCCTCGAGATCTGCAACGGCGTCGACGACGACTGCGACGACGTGGTCGACGAAGGATGTGACGCCGACAGCGATGGTTGGTGCGCCGATGACGCGATCGTCACGATGACCGAAGGGATCTGCGCGCTCGGGCTGGGCGATTGCGTCGACACGGCCGCGGCGGTGAACCCGGGCGCGCCCGAGATCTTCACGAACAGTCTCGACGACGACTGCGATGGTCTCATTGACACCCTCTCGACCACGCTCCCAATCTCCGATTGCAGCGGGCTCAATTGCGTGGGCCCGACTCACTCCGCCATCGTGTGTGCGCTCGATATCTGCTACGGCCCCGACGTAGTGACCGATCTTAAGCTGCTCGCGCCGAACGGCGGCTCGCCCAAGAACCTCATCGCCGCGTCCGGTCAGCTAGGCGTGGCGAGCAATGGGCTCGCCCCTCGCACTGGCACCTCGACCCTGGTGCTGTCGACGGGCAAGGTCGGTGACTCCAACACGGACGTCGCCGCCGGCACGACGTCGACAGTGGACCCACTCCCGGACTTTCCGTTCAAGGCATGGGACGTCGCTGAGGTGGTGCTCACGATGGTGGTCCCCGACGCGGCGACCGGCTTCTCCTTCGACACGCTCTTCATGTCGACGGAGCTTCCGGAAGACGCCGGCAAGCCGGAAGCAGACCGGCTCTACGTGCTCCTCGACGCGAGCGTGACCACCGCCGGGGAACCCGAGCCCATCGGACTCGCCGCGTGTACGCCCGATCTCGTGGTCGCCGAGACGACGGACGGCAGCGCGCCTGCCTGCTTCATCGGCGTCAACTCCGTCTTCGTCGAACCGTGCTCGGGCTCCGCGGCCACGAGCCTCGCCGGCACGCCTTACGCCTGCAGCGCCGACGGCGGCAGCACCGGCTGGCTGCGCCTGACGCACCCGGCCGTCGGCGGCGAGACCATGACACTCACCTTCCGACTCGTGGACGTCGGCGACGCCCTGAACGACTCACAAGCGCTCATCGACAACATCACCTGGCTCACGGGCCCAGTGACGGCGGACGTATCGCCGCTGTGATGACGTGCGTGGTCTAGATGGGCGTGGGCTAGACCGGCGTGGGCTAGAACGGCGTGGGCTAGACCGGCGTGGGCTAGTTCGGCGTGGGCTAGACCGGCGTGGGCTAGTTCGGCGTGGGCTAGACCGGCGTGGGCTAGTTCGGCGTGGGCTAGTTCGGCGTGGGCTAGTTCGGCGTGGGCTAGTTCGGCGTGGGCTACTCGGGCTGACCGGCGTCGATCCAGGCCTTGAGTGTCGCGAGTTCGTCGGGCGTCAGATGGGGCTCGGTCGGCGGCATGAAGGCCCCAGTACACGCCGGATCACCAAGGGATTTCAAGTAGGTGGCGGCCCCCTTGTTGAAGCCGACGCACGCCGCGCTCGGCGCCTGAGTGGCGGGCCACGTCTCGACGCTGAGTCCCCCGAGCTTGCTGCCGCCGGTGTGGCAAGGAGCGCACCGGAGCGCCAGCAGCGGCCCGACGTCGTTGGTCCACGTCGGCGGTGGCTCGTCCGTGTCGAGCGGGGTCGCGTCAGGCTCCTCGATGTCGGGCGTGCCAGCGTCAGGCGTATCGCCGCCCGTGTCTTCGGTCGGGGCCCAGTCGTCCTCACCGACCAAGCCGAGCGGAGAGACCCCTGACGTCGCGAAGCCCGTCTCGGCCCCCATTCCGATAACGACCACGCCGATGGGAGCGGTCGCCGATACGCGGTACAAGCCGGGCTCCACCGGGACGAGCGCCGAGACCCAGCCGCCCGATCCGGGTTTGAAGGGGACCCCGGCTATCGGCTCGCCGTCGAGCGTCACGACCGCGCCATCCGGAGCCACGATGGCGAGCCACTGACGCGCATCGGCGGGCGGCACGACGACGGGGACTTCGTTCGAATGGCGTTCCACAGATGGAAAAATGACAAATCCTGGGTCACCGAAAGGAACACAGGTGCCCTCGAGGCAGTCGAAGCCAGCTGGGCAATCCTGAGCCGCACCCGTTGCGTCGACGCTGCAGGTGGGCGGCACGCAATACGCGCCATCAAAGGGGGCCGCGCCTGATGAATAGAGATCACTCGAAACGCAGCGATAACCGGCGGTTTCACACTTCGGGGCCGGCGTGCAACCGCTCGTGCAGGAGGACGACCCATCAGTAGCGACGACGCAGAAGCCACCGCCGGTGCAGCCGTCACCGCTCGGCGTACAGACCTCGGCGCCACACATCAGCGAGACCCCGAAGAGCCCGCAGAACTCGGAAACGTCATCGCACGCGGAGCTCGCTGTACAAGGCTGCCGACAGCGCGACGTCGCATCGCAGACCGCACCGTCCCCGCACCCGCCATCGACGGAACTGCACGACCGCCGATAACAAATACCCGGCGTCTCGACGGCGGGGATGGCGCCAAAGCGGTCTAGGCACACATGCGACGCCGACGGGCAATCGTCCTGGGCCGGTTTGCACGCCGCGATGCAGAGGCCAGCCGTCGCCCCGGGAGGGCGCGAACACAGCTGGGACGGCGGGCAGTCGCTATCGCCCTGGCACACATCGCCTTGCGCTGTACGGGCATGGCCCTCGGCGAGCCTCAAGGCGACTAGCACGGGACGCGATGAGGTCACTCGCGTCGCCGCCGAGATCGGGAGGGTCAAGACGCCACCCGCGGCGAGCGTGACCTGGAGCGGCGTCTCGGTCTCCACGGTGACATCGGTCGCCGCGTCGACGGCGACCACGTGCAACACGTCCTTGGCCAGCCCGCGCGGCGGCCCAGGCGAAACGACGGTGTCAGTCCCGAGCGCCGTCAGGGGCGGCATGGCCTCGGCCACCATGTCGTTGCAGCAGCGCTCAGACCAGGAGGTGGACGCGCTCCCCGCGAACACGGCCACCGGACGCGACGTCTCGACGCGAGTCCCGCTCAGGTCGACGCCGGCTGGCGCTTCGAGGTGGAGGACCTCGCTCGCTGAGAGCGTGAGCGAATAGGTCTGACCAGCGGTCATGGCTTTGAGGCCGTTGCCCGCGA
>CANMLD010000300.1 GCA_947498315.1 Pseudomonadota bacterium
AGGACCGCGGCGACCGCTATCAGCGGGCAGGTGAAGTCGGGAAGGCCCTCGCTCGCATCGCATCGGGCCCGCCGGCTGAGGTCGATACGGCGGCGTGAACTCAGAGGGCGGCGGTGGTGGTCAGGTCCCGCGAAGCCCCACCGCAATCACGAGCTCCGCCATCACCCGCTCATCGAGCGCCCCGTCGCGCACCCAACGGATTGTGCCATCCGGCGCGAGCACAAGGATGAGCGGCAGCCCCACGCCGCGGCGTTCGATGAAGGCACGCGGCAAGAGCTCGAGGTGGCCGTCTTCGAGCTGCCAATAGGGGTAGACCCACTTCGGGGCTCGGGGGTCAGCGAGGACGGTGGGGAGAGCGTCCGTCGAGAGGTTCAGGAGCGTGGCGTTGCGCGACTCGAGGCGCGCGGAGAGGTCCGCGACGTACTTCAGCTCGGCGTCCGACGTGCACGGCTTGCACCAGGTCGCCCAGAACACCAGTACGGCAGCGCTTCGGCCTGCCACGGCGTCCGCCATCTTGGCCTTTCGCCCTCGGTCGCCCCGGGCGCTGATTCGGGTGGCTGACGGCAGGGCCAGTCGTTCACCGGGGGCGCCGGGCGCGAGGGTCTTTGGCTTGAAAGGGGCCGCGCCGACCGCCATTGCGAGGAGCGCTTCGCGGTCACTGGCCTCGGCTTCGAGCGCTTCGACTCGGGCTTGTAGTGCTTCAGCTTTGCGCCGTGCGTCGTCGAGGGCAGCGCCTTCGGGCTCGTCCGCTCGGGCCGTGCCAGCGCCCAGCAGCGCCGCCGTCCCTGCGAGGGTCAGACCGAAGTCCCGTCTAGTTTGTGCCATTGCCGCGCGCCGGGGCACTGCCAGCCGGAGCCCCGCCCGCGGCGGGCGTCTTGGACGAACGGCACGGATAAGCGAAGACCAACGCGCTGCGATTGCCCTGTGTCGGCGAGACCTTACGCGTCGTGAGGCGCTGCACGTCGAGCGCCGTTAGATACATCTTGTCGTGGCCGTAGGTGATGTAGCCGACCTGCTTGTCAGAGAGGCCCAGCTTGTCGACCAAGAACTCTCGCGTTTGCTCGGCGCGGTCGAGCGCGAGGCGCAGGTTCTTCTTCCAGGCGCCGTCACGGCTGGCGCGGCCCACGATGATGACGAAGCCGTCTTCGGCCTGAATGAGCTCGATGAAGCGCTGGAGCTGCTTCTGGTCGGCGGTGTCGAGGTTCGTGCCCGCGTTTGGGAACAGCACGAGCGAGTGCGGCAGGCTCTGCACCAGCGTCATGTACTGCGTGCGGCTCAGGAGTGTCGCCTGGTCGATCTGTTTGCATTGGCCCTGATGGCAGGCGTCCACGATCTCGTCGACGTGC
Source organism: Pseudomonadota bacterium (assembly GCA_947498315.1). Lineage (GTDB taxonomy): Bacteria > Myxococcota_A > UBA9042 > SXOO01. Next base: position 1,347 of record CANMLD010000300.1, read on the forward strand.
TTCGTAAACTCCGCTTCCTTGCAGAACGCCTTCTTGGCATACGCGGCGGCGGTCTGGGGCTGGCAGACCTCGTGGTCGGGGAAGTCGGCGCAGATGCGCTGGAGTCGGCGCTTCTGGTCGTCGAGTTGGGTCTCGTTGTCAGCCAGCTTCTCGGCCGTCTCTTGGAGCTCGCGCGTGAGCTTCGACTGGTCGACCAGCTCCACGCCTTCCGCGGTCTCGCCGGTAGGGCCGCCGCCGGGGGACTCGCGTACGTCGGGCGTCGTGGCACGGCAGCCCGCGAAGAGCATCGCGAAGGCGAAGGCCGTCAGGAGCTGGCGTGATGGGGACGGGGTGAGTCGCACGCCTCGAGCGTAGCACACTATTGGGCGATGCAAGCATCGGGTTCTCTTCGCCTATTGCCCGCCGCGGGTTGAACGCGCTGGGCTCTGGGCGCGTTGTCCCGCCGTCCTCGTGCCTCATGAAACCCGTCGCCGCTGCGGAAAATTGACGCCAGCCGAGGGCCATGACACGGAGTCATCATGCGAACTTCAGCCGTCTGCCGCGTCCTCGCGCTCGCCGCCATCAGCACCTCCTTGTTTGCGTGCGGGAAGTCGACCCCGCCGCCCACCGTGTCGCCATCGGTCGCGCCGCCCGCCGCGCCGACGCCACCGCCCGCGACGCCACCGCCCGAAGCACCGCCGGTCGCGCCGCCCGAGGCCCCCCCGGTGGCGCCCGCGGTGGAGTGGGGTTCCGCGCCGACCGTCACCACGTCGGCGGGCTACAAGCTCCAGCTCTTCGACGACACGGTCACGACGACGCCGCTCGCGCTCGCCCTGAAGGTCGCGCCACCGTCCGGCCAGGGGACGTTCAGCCTCCTCGTCGAGCTGCTCGACGAGACCGACGCCGTTAAGAAGGACAAACGCATCGAAGGGCAGCTCGGGAGCGAGCCCATCACGGTCCCGCTCGGCTTCGCGGTCGCGACCAGCGACTTCCCACTGCACCGGCTCCGCGTGACGCCGCAGGGGGCCAGCCCTGAGCTCGTCGGCCTCCAGCGGCTCCGTCAGGTCATCGGGCTCGAAGTGCTTGCGCCGTCGCGCGTGCTGGCGGGCGGTCCTGCCGCGGTGCGCCTCATCGCGCGGTCCGGTGAGGCCGTGGTGCCGGGGGCCAAGGTGAAGGTCTCGCTCGACGGGCGCACACTCCTCGAAGCCGAGACCGACGCCAACGGCACCGTCGACGGCACGCTCATGGTGCCGGAGGACGCCAAGACGGGCTCCCTCGTCGTCTCTGCCCGCACCGCGACCGGCGGTGCCGACGCCAGCACCGAGGTCGAGGTGCGGCGCGAACGCCGCATCCTGCTCACGACGGACAAGCCGCTCTATCAGCCCGGGCAGACCATCCACGTGCGCGCGCTCGCCGTGAAGCGACCGCAGAACTCGCCCGTAGCCGGCGAGGAGGCCGTGTTCGAGGTCCAAGATCCCAAAGGAAACAAGGTCTTCCGCCAGCGGATGCCGACGACCGCTCAAGGCGTTGCGCATGCCACCTTCGTGCTGGCCAGCGAGCTCATCCTCGGCACCTATCGCATCAAGATCACGGTCGGGGACTCGGAGGCCGAGCGGACGGTCGAGATCAAGCGCTACACGCTGCCGAAGTTCAAGGTCGCGGTCACCCCCGGCAAGGCCTTCTACCGCCCTGGCGACACCATCGAAGGCTCGGTCGAGGCGCGTTACTTCTTCGGCGAGACCGTGAAGGGCAAGGTCGCGGTGTCGCTCGAGACCTTCGACATTGGCTGGTCGCAAGTGGCGACCGCGGAAGGCGCCGTCGACCCCTCGGGACGCTTCAACTTCACGCTCGCGCTGCCCTCGTCGCTGGTTGGCCAGCCGCTCGCGGACTGGAAGGCGATGGCGCGACTTACAGCGACTGTCGTCGACAGCGCTGGGCAGGATGAGGTCGCGAGCGCGCAGGTGCCCGTCGCGCCGGGACCGGCGCGCGTCGAGGTCGTCGTACCGGGCAACCGCGTCGTGCCGGGCGTCCCGAACGAGGTCTTCGTGCTCGTCACGTCGCCGGACCAGAAGCCGATCCCTGGCGCGCGCGTGACCTTGGCCTACGCCGGCGCCAGCAAGGAAGCCGCGACCGGCCAGAGCGGCATCGCGGACTTCACGGGCCTCGTCGGCACGGCCGGCAGCACGGGGCTCGCCGTCACGGTGCAGCTCCCGAGCGGCGAGACGGTGCTTCGAAACATCGAGGTCACCGCGGACGGCGGCCCGGCGGTGGTCGTAGCCATCCGTACTCCCGCGCTCATCGTCGGCGACGTGCTCGAGGCCGAGATCCACGCCAGTGGCGGCCTCGACCGCGTGTTCGTCGACGTCATCCGCGACCAGCAGGCCATCCTCACCAAGACCGTCGTCCTCGGGCCTACTGGCGGCAAGTTCAGCCTCACGCTGTCGCCGGATCACGTCGGGACTCTCATCGTGCAGGCCTACCACATCGGCAGGGAAATGACGGTCGTCCGCGACGCGCGACCGGTGCTCGTCACGCAGGCGCAGGGGCTCGGGGTCACGCTCGAGCAGACCGCTGGCGAGAAGTACAAACCGGGCGACGAGGCCAAGCTGGTCCTGGCCGTCGCCGACGCGGCGGGCAAACCGGTCGAGAACGCCGCGCTGGGCGTCGCCATCGTCGACGAGGCGCTCTTCGCGCTCGCCGACGCTGAGCCGGGCCTCCTGAAGCTCTTCTTCGCGCTCGAGAAGGAGCTGCTCACGCCCAAGATCGAGGTCCACGCCTTCGACGAGCGCGACTTCGGCGACGACACGCGGCGCATCGACAGCACCCGTGTCCTCGGCGCTGCCGCGAACGTGAGCTGGACGGCCGGGGCGAGCATCGACACGGCCAAGGGTACCCGCGAGGCCGTCGTGGCCGCGTTCCGGCCCAAGGTCTTCGCGGACGCCTCCACCATTCATGGCGCCTACGTCGCGCTGGCGGGCAAGTACACGCTGCAGGACTTCGAGAATAAGCTCTGGGCCCAGCTCGGCAAGCCCCAGGGCCTTCGGGACCCGTGGGGGCGCGTCTATCAGATCGCCATCGAAGGGCAGGGCGATAAGGTCATCGCGTTCAAGGTGGTCTCCGCGGGTCCGGACGACGAGCCGGGCACGGTGGACGACCTCGTGGTCACGTCCGCCGAAATCGTC
>CANMLD010000301.1 GCA_947498315.1 Pseudomonadota bacterium
GCCGGGCGCCCGGGCCGCTCCACCATCACGCGTCGCTCCGGCCACGGCGGCGCCGTCGGCGGCGACGGCCCTCCGTGGGAGCTTCTTCACTGCCGGCAGGCGCCGCAGCGCTCTCTGCACCTTCTTCCGCAGGGCGGTGATGCTCGCCACGGTCCGGTCGGTCGCCACGGTCCGGTCGGTCGCCACGGTCCGGTCGATCACCGCGGTCCGGTCGGTCGCCGCGCTCTGGCCGGTCCGTGCGCTCAGGGCGGTCGCCCGCTGGCGTGACGGTCAGTTCGACCTTCACACGTGGGCCGAAGCTCCCTTCGCGGACCTGCCGCAGAGCTTGGCGCACGAGCTCGAGCACCGTCTCTGCGAACTCCGGCGTCGGGCCGAAGCGGCTGATTGCGACCTTCGCTCCGCCGGCCGGCGCTGCGGGGCGCGCCCCATCTCGACGCGCATCGTCCCGTCGGCCGTCTTCGCGTCGGCCGTCTTCGCGTCGGCCGTCTTCGCGTCGAGGTTCATCTCGACGAGGTTCATCTCGACGGGCCTCGTCCCGTGGGCGACGTTCGTTCGAAGAGGCTTCTTCACCCGCCTCGCCGTCACGGACTTGGTCCGGACGTGGGCGCTCGAGCCCTTCGGGCCCGCGAGCGCGACGACGGCGGCCACGAGGCCCGTCGTTCGGGTCGACGTCTCGGTCGGGATCGAAGCGGCGCTTCGCGTCGTCTTCTACGACGTCCTCGTAGGCCGATTCGATGGCCGCTTGAGCCGCGGCGGCTGCTGCAGCCGCTTCGTCGGCGCTCACGTCGAGCTCCGCAGTCTGGGCTCGGGCGCGGTTGCGACGTTCACGCGGCGGACGTGCTTCCACAATGGCGGCGGCCGCCTCAGCGGCAGCAGCACTGTCGAGGCCCTCGTCTGCGTGGCTGTCGTGTACGGGCCCCTGCTCCGAAGCAGCCTCGTCCATGTCTCGACGAGGCCGCCGGCGCTCAGAGCGCGTTTCCTTCGTCTCCACAGGGGCGTCGAGTGTCTCGTCTTCCCGGCGTGACCGCGGCGTACGGGCGGGACGCGTGTCGCCGGAGCGACCGGCTCGACGCTCCTCGGGCGGCGAGTTCGGGTCTTCCACGACACGCGGCATCGGCGGCGCCACAGGGGCGGGGGCCGACAGCATGACGTTGTCCATCGCGCGGATGAGGTAAGGGACGGCGGAGTCGTGCGCGTACGACAGGAAGGACCCCAGGTCGTTCACGAGGCGACCCTTGAGCTCCTCCAGATGCTTGCTGCCCTGTCCTTCGCCCGAGGCGAGCGTGACGAGCTGAAGAGCTCGTTCGAGCTTCTTGCCAGCGGAGTCCGACTTTTGAGACGCGGCGTCAAAGCCTGCGCTCAACGTTAGGGCGAGGACTCGAGCAGAGGTGTTCGGGTGATAAAACAGGGAGGGGAGCTCGGTCGGCGAATCGGTATCTTCGCTGACGGCATCTCGGGGCAGCGCGGCAACGATGCGGTCGAGAGTGGCGCGTTGTTCGCTGGCCACCTCGAGGTTCATCGTGCGGCGCGGACGGCTCTTCATGGGATGTTCCTCATTTCGTAGGGGGGCTGGGATCTGCGCCCGGCCGCCTCTCAGTGGCGGTGAACTCATCACCGCAGGTTCAGTGGCGGTGGACCTCGCAGGCTCACCGCTTAGGGACCGCATTACGGTGGAGCCAGAGTGGCCACTCCCACCGTGCCGACGCGAATATCACCCGGTTCGCGCCACCGCCCCGTGAGCGGGTCGCTTGGTGGCGAACCGTCGCTGGTGGGTCATCGCTAGCCGGCCTCACGAGGGCAGCAGTCTCCGGCCCGGCCACTTCTTCCGGCCTGGGCGCGCTATCGTCTAGTCGCAGCGCTCTATAGAGAACTGCACGATGCCGCGGAATCTGGCGGTCCTCGTCTCGTTTGTCAATCCTGTCCGCTAGAGCACGGCGATTGCTCGTCTTTCTGCTCCCGGAGTCCGCCGAACTGAGCGGCCCACCGCGTCCTCGGGCCGGTTCGAAGTCTCGACGTAGGTTCTGCTTGCCGGCGCTCGCTGCAAGGCGTAGACTCCGCGCCCTTCGAGCGGCCGTTCGCTGTGAGCACGGTCTCTTGAACCGCGTGCGCGAGCCCTTTCGCGACCGATCAGCACCCGGAGGTCGCCCGCACGGCGTCCCCGGCTTCGACGCCGTGCGCCGCAGGCGACGGTGAGGTGGACAGCATGCTCCAAGGTTTCCGCGAACGCTCGACCTTCGTTTTCCTGGTCTTCGCGGGGCTCATCGTGACCTTCGTCTTCACTTTCAACACGGGTCAGGGTTGTTTCGGTCGCGCCGCGAACAACCCACTGTTGGCGAAGTCGGGTGGGGAAGAGATCGATCTGGCGCTCCTACAGGTCGGCCGGAACATCGTTCCGGACAACGCGGCGCTCATCAGCGAGTTCGCCCACTTTTACGGTCTGAGCCGAAACACCAGCGCCATCGGACTTCTCTCCGCGTCGCAGTTTCCATCTGACAGCCCGGCCTTCGCCGACGAGCCCGGACTCCGCTACGCCGGGTTTACGCGCGGCAAGTCTTTCGAGGAACAGCAGCTCTCGAACGCCCTCGTGATGGGCGAGCTCGTCGAGAGCTTCCTCGTCGCTGAGGAAGCCGGTCGCCTCGGCTTCGCAGTGAGCGATCGCGAAGTCAACGACCGCATCCTCGGTGAGCAGTGGTTCGACAAAGACGGCAAATTCGTCGAAGACGCGTTCCGTAACTTCCTCCGGAACCTCGGCGTCACCCGCGAGCAATACCAAGAGATGGTTCGGCGCGAGCTCCTCCGCGAGAAGGTCGTCGACCTCGTCGCTGCCATCACGACGGTCCCCGAGAGCGAGGTCGACGGTCTATACAAGGCCATGAACGAGGGTACCCGCTTCGATTACATCGCAGTGGACCCTGAGAAGATCACGCCGCTCGTCCCCGTGACCGCGGCGGAGATCGCCGAGGCCGGTAAGGACGACAAGGCCATCACCGCGTACTACGAGGCCAACAAGGCCTCGTTCTCGAAGGATGCCAAGGCCAAGGTCCGCGCGCTGCTCGTATCCGCCCCGAAACAGGCTGACATCGACGACGCCACGACCAACAAAGCGGACCTCGAGAAGACCCGTGCGGACGCGCAGACCAAGATCGCTGACCTGAAAACCCAGATCGCCGCCGCCGAGACCGGCGCGGCCGACCCTATCGCGGCGAAACGAGACAAGTTCGCCGAGCTCGCTAAGGCCAACAGCGCACACGAGCCGACGAAGGTCGCCGGGGGCCTGCAAGACGAGCTCGCCAATGCCGCGCTCACCGAGGCCATCTTCGAGAAGGCCGTTGCCGACGCCGCCGCAACGCTCGCGGCTGGACAACTCTCCGACGTCGTTACGGGCGACTCGGGCTTCTGGCTGGTCTTTGCGGACGAAGCCATTCCGGCTGAGAACAAGACCCTGGAGCAGGCGCGCGGAGACATCGCGAAGTTCTTGGCCCAGCAGACGAAGGCCGGACCGTGGGCCAAGGACGTCGCTGAGGGTCTCCTCAAGGCCGCCGCCGCCAGCCCCGAGAAGGAGCTCCAGGCAATCGTGGACGATTGGAACGAGCGCAATCGGCCGGGCACCACGACGACCCCGGGTGGCCCTGACCTCGCGCCGCCACCGACTGCTGATCCGCCGCCCGCTGCCGAAGTGAAGCTCGCGGACCCGGCGGCCGCTCCTGTTGCCCCAGCGGAGCCGACCGCGGCTCCCGCGGAGCCGACCGCGGCTCCCGCGGAGCCGACCGCGGCTCCCGCTCCAATTGCTCCGGCCGCGGCTCCCGCAGACCCGAACGCCGCGCCGGCTGCTCCAGTCTTCGTCGCCCCAGTCGAGCCTGCCGCACCTGTTGCCCCGAAGACCTTCGACGGCATGCTCGTCGTCAACACGAGCCCGCCGGTCTCTGCCCTCGAGCGGGGTCGCTACCCCGGCCCGCGCTTCGAGTACCCGCGCAACAAGGACAGCGTTTACACCGACAAGGACGACGAGACCCCCGCCACGGCAGAAGACGACGCGTGGACGAACGTGCCTGGCATCGGCAAGAACGAGGCCCTCTTCAAGGCGATCGGTAGCCTGAACGACCAGAACAAGCTGGCCGGCCAAGTCTTCGCGTCCGAAGACGGTAAGCGTCACTTCGTCATCCGCTTCAAGGAGCGTCGCATGCCGGAGGGCGACGACGTCGCTGCGCAAAAGAGCGAAATCCGCCGTCAGGTGCTCGCTGGTCGCCAGCGCGAAAACTACCGCGCCTGGTACCAAGCCCTCCTCGAGAAGGCCAAGAAGGACGGCGACGTCAAGTTCGAGGGCGAATGGACGAAGCTGATGGACGACGCCTGGAAGAACTTCCAAGTCAAGGCGCGAGCTCGGGCCGCCAAGTGACGGCAACGGGGCCCTCCCGAGCAGTGGGCTCCGATGCCGTGGGCTCCGAAGCCGTGGGCTCCGAAGCCGTGGGCTCCTAAACCGTGGGCTCCGAAGCCGTG
>CANMLD010000302.1 GCA_947498315.1 Pseudomonadota bacterium
CCCTAGAAGGTGAGCCCTAGAAGGTGAGCCCTAGAAGGTGAGCCCTAGAAGGTGAGCCCTAGAAGGTGAGCCCTAGAAGGTGAGCCGGTCGACCTGCAGCTCCAATGCCGCGTTCGCTCCGGCGCTCGATGGCGTGGCGTATCGCCCACCGACGAGCCAAATCCCCTCGACTGTGGCCAGTGCCCCGTGGAACGAACGTGGACGAGGTATCGTCTGTCCAGCCGCGAAGCCCAACACTGGATCCCAGACCCAGGCGGTATCGCGCACGAGACCGGACTCGTCCGTCCCACCGAAGATCCAGATGCGCCCGCCCCACGTGGCAGCCGCCAGCCCATAGCGTGCGAAAGGCGCGTCCCCGGCCTCCGTCCAAACCCCGGTCTCCAGCGAGTATCTCTCTACGATCGTGACGAGGGGGTCGCCAGACACTGGTGTCGACGTGCTGGCCCCACCGAAGACGACCAGTTCGCCGCCGAAGCCGTCAAGGCCGGGGAGATGGGCCACCGCCGGATAGCTGCGTCCATGGGCCATGGGGGCTTCCGTGCTCCAGACGCCATCGGCCGGCTCGAATGATCGAACGAGCGGCGCGCCACTGTCACCCCCGACCGTCCAGAGTGCTTTGCCCACGCCAGCGGAGGCTCCACAACACGCCGCGGTCGGCAATTGAGGGAGCGGAGGCGATACCCAGGTCTGGTCGCCGGGGTTGTACCGTTCGACGAGTTGGAGAGTGGTCCCGAGCGTTTCACGGCCTCCCGCGACGTAAAGCCGGCCGCTAGCGACGGCCGCGAGTGCCGAGTGACGTGCCGTTGGCAAGGGCTTTCCGACGCCCCAAACGCCCCCTGATACTGAGTAGACGTAGAAGTCTTGTTTGGCGGCCCCGAGCGAGTCGGAGCCGCCCGCGACCCAAAGTGCGCCGCCGTGGGCTCCGAACGCGGCACGCTCTCGGCCGTCGAGTAAGGACGCCGCTACCGACCAGATGCCTAACGGGGCGTCGTAGAGCGGGCCAACATCCACTGGCGTATCTACGTCCTCGGGCTCCCCTGCGTCGTCGAGGTCGCCGTCGGATGCATCTGAAACGGCGTCCTCGAGCGTGTCGGGGGCACCGTCGCCTGAGTCGCTCGCATCGACACCGTCCGTGGACCCCTGCATGTCGGACTCGACATCGTCACTGTCGGTGCCAACACTGTCGGTGCCAACACTGTCGGTGGCTGCCACGTCGTCTACCGTGCCGTCGTCAGCCGCATCGACGTCACCAGATGCCGAATCCGCCCCGTCGGTATCCTGCAAGCTGGCATCTGGAAGCGCGGTCGCGTCGACCCCGTCAACGTCGGGCAACTCCGAAGAACCTGCGTCGTCGCCGCCAGATGGGTCTACGTCGGCTTCGTCCGCGTCGGTTAGGGCGAGGGGCGCGGTTGCAGAGTCCGCACATCCCGACGGGAACGAGTTGAGGGCTACGGCCGAGCCGACGGCTAGACTGAGACGAGAGAGGTAGCGGGCGTGCGTGTTCACGAGCTAAGGATGGGTAAAGGAGCTCCGATTGTCGAGTGACGGAGGCTGGGCATCGGCTCAGAAGAGAAACGCGGCCGCCACTCCTGCCGCGACACAGGCCGCGACAATGACGAACAGAGTGGTGTTTCGGCTCCCTTGGGGCGCGGACGCTGAGATGAGCGATGCGGGAGCGGAGCGGGATGGCGCGGAGGAGGTCGCTGACGCCGACGGGGGGAGGGGGAAGGAATTGAGCTCAGTGGCGGCGGCGCTCCCCCTATCGGAGTCGGCGCTGGCCGCATCGAAGTAAGCGAGCACGGTCTCCTCGGTATCGAGGTTGGCCGGCACGCCGACGCCGTACTCGACGAAGCGTTCGATGTCTCGGAAGAGCGCGAGCGCGTCGCCTTGCCGCTTCTTCGGATCCGGATCGAGAGCCCGAGCGATGATGCTCCAGAGGGCTTGCGACGTCCCCTGGGGACACTCGGTCCGTTGACCGCTCGCACGCTGCGCCAGGTACTCCTTGATTGAGTGGCGGTACGCTTCCGGGTCGCGGCTATCTGGCTCGAAGGGCCAGGGCACCACGCCCGTGATGAGCTGAAAGAAGACGATACCTAGGCCGAACACATCTGACGGCGTGTCGGTGAGCGCGGGCTCGTGTTCTTCACGACGCGCGTCGATCAGCTGTTCAGGGGCGATGTATTCTGGCGTCCCGGCCAGCATGCCGACGTCGAGTTCCTCCGCGAAGTCCTTGCCCGGAAGCATCTCGTGCTGTTCAAGGAGCTTCAAGAGCCCTTGAGCATCACGCACGAGCCCGAAGTCGAGCAGCTTGATACGGAGGGAGCTTCGCTCGACCTGAGCGAGGTGGATGACCTCTTTGCCGACTTTGTTCGACGCGGGGAGGGCCGGCGCCGACGCGGACTTTGCCAGCATGATGTTGTTCGGCTTGATGTCGCCGTGCGTCACCCCAAGCGCGTGAAGCCCAGCAAAGGAGCGGCAAAGCTGCAGCATGAGTGCGCAAGCCGCCTGTTCGGAAAATCGACGCCCGGTGCTGATGAGTTGCCCAAGCGTGAAGCCCACGACAAACTCGAGGACCAAAAACGGGGAGCCGTCGGGGAGAGCGCCGTGGTCGACGTACTGGATGACATGTTCGTTTGCCGGGAGGGAACGGACGACTTTCATCTCTCGCTGAAATCGCTTGTTGGCTTGAGGATGGGTCGAATGGAGTATCTTCACGGCGACCCGCTCGCCGCGGGCGTCCGTCGCTTCCCAGACCTGCGCGAAGTTCCCTCGGCCGACGAGGCGAATCAGCTTGTAGCCGCCAGTGATGGTGGTGTTCGGTTCGGGAGACTGGGAGTCCCCATGTGCCGCAGAAGCAACCTTCGGTGACGCCGCTCCAACGCGCGACGTCGCATGCGGCGGGTCCGGCGGCGAGCCCCCTCCAGCCTGAGCATTCGCATGTGGGAAGTCGGTGGCCGGATATTGGGCAGCATGATCCATGAATTTACCTCCTCACGTGGGTTGCGAGGGTTTCCCCCCCGTCGCAAAGGCGCGCCCGAGGCGCAGATCGTGACGACCTCGTGAAACCTTGAGTTGAAAAATCAGCTCCAGCGATCGATGGTTTGCTGCAGCCTCACTTCCGCCTGGGATTCCCCCTCCCCGAGACACCACCTTGACGCAGACTTCCCGGACCATCCCACTCAGTGCTTCCGAGGCCCGGGCCGTTCGCGCCAGACTCGAATCAGCAGGGTTCACCTTCACGACGGCACCATACGCCTTCTTTCAAGCGCGCGCCCCAGGGGTCACCATCACCTTCTACGAGAAAGGGAAGGTGCTGATGCAGGGGATGGCCTTGAAGGACTACGTCGGGCTCATCACCGACGAAGACGACGACCAGGCGGAAGGCGACGACGACGCGACCCATGCCTCGAAGGACGACAGCGAACCCTCGGCACCCCGGATGGTGGGGCATTCCGCGTGGGCGGACTTCCATCCGTCCCCGCCGCCTGCCGCCTGGGCGGGGCTGGACGAGACGGGCAAAGGCGACTTCTTTGGTCCCCTCGTGGTGGTCGCCGCGGTGGTGCGCCGAAGTGACCTGCCGCTCCTGGTCGAGCTCGGGGTGGCCGACTCGAAGTCCCTGACCGACAGGCGCATCCTGGAGATAGCGAAGGAGCTCGGCGCGGCCTGTGCGCACCACAAGGTCGTCATCGGCCCGGAGAAGTACAACGAGATCTACGAGCGGGCCCGCAATCTCAACAAGATGCTGGGCTGGGCGCATGCGAGAGCGCTCGAAGGCGTCCTTGAAAAGAGCCCCGAAGCGACGTGGGCACTCTCGGACCAGTTCTCTGCGGATCCACGTGTCATCACGACCCACTTCGGGCCGCTGGCCCAGTCCATCACGTGGACTCAGCGGCCCAAAGCGGAGGCCGACCCGGCCGTCGCGGCAGCGTCGATCTTGGCTCGCGCGGAGTTCGTCTACCGGATGAAGGCGCTCTCGCGCGAGCTCGGGCGAGAGCTACCGAAAGGCGCTGGCCCCCCCGTACTCGCTGCCGGCCGGGCGCTGGTGGCCGCCGAAGGACCTGACGCGCTTAGGAAAGTCGCCAAGCTGCATTTCAAGACGACGCAGGACGTCGCCCCTGGGTGGCGGCCGTGATGGAGTGGGTGCGTTGGCCACTCCAGATTCGCGTCATCGCGACGATCATCCTCGCAATGGCTACCTTAGGGAGCTGCAGAAAGAGCGAGTCGGCTGCCTTGACGACGTCAGACGGGTCTCGCGTCGTGTGCGGCACGTTGACGTGTGCCGAGATCGCGCTCGAGCTCGGGGCGGTCAACGTCATCGCGTGGACGGCGATCGCGTTCGACCCGAAGTACAGCCTCATCGCGAGTCGACTCGCCGGTCGCGACGCTGCGCCTGCCGACGCCGAGGGGATCGCGGCGTTCAGGCCCACGATCGTTGTGACGGCGACCTTCAGCCGCCCAGAGACGCTGA
>CANMLD010000303.1 GCA_947498315.1 Pseudomonadota bacterium
TCCTTCCATTCACCCTGGAACTTCGAGGCGGCGGGCTCACCCGTCGCGCTGAGCTCGAGCTCTTCGCGATACCAGTCGGTGATGTCGACGACCGGGTTGACCATGCCCCAGGCCACCGAACCGTTGGTTCCGACGCCGAGTATGGGGAAGGGCGTGAGGAACGCGCCGACCTGTTGGATGTCGCCGCCGCCGAAGACCGACGTGTCCATGCCGATCCGGTACATGAGCGCCGGCACGGAGAGCGGGAGGTGGCCGTCGCTACACACGATCGCGGAGCCGTCCTTCGTGGCGTCCTTTCCGGCGGCCCAGGCGTTCGAACCGTAGGCCGCGATATCGTCCTTGCCGATGCGAGCGTCCCGCTCGGCCAGCTTCTGTACGAGGCGGTCCATCATGGCGGCGTGGATGGGTCGGCGCGCTGGGGATGATTCTAGGTCTTTCGCGGCGGGCGTATTCGGGGCGCCGGGTTTGCCAGCCGGGAGCCCGGAGGTCCCAAAGCCGGCGGTGGAACCGCTGCCAGGTGCGAAGGGTCGGACGTCATTCCATACGTCAGCGATGAAGCCCTTGCGGCGCAACTCGCTCTTCAGGGAGCCTTCGAAGAGCGTGTCGAGTGAACGCTGCTTTGCATCTTGGCCAACGTCCCCTCCCTCGAAGTTGGTCTGAATCATCAAGACCGCCGCCATCGCCATGACGTCTTCCAGGGCGAAGGGCACCATGAGGTCGGTGGGCAACGTCGCGCCGAGCAGCGGGCCGACGATCTGAAACTCGGTCGGCGCTTCCAGCTTGTCCGCCTTGACCGCGTCGATGTACGCATTGATCCCGACTGCGATGCCTTCGAAGTAGGCTTTCGCATCCGGGGACAGCCCCGCCACTAGCCTGCCTGTGATGTAGCGCGAGCCGGTGAGGCGTGACTCCATGTCACTTCCAAGGCCAACGTCGCCGAGGAGAGCGCTGACCTTTCCGAGGCCGAGACGTCGCTGCAAGTCCATGAAGAAGAAGCGGTCACGAGCCAACGTGAAGCCGACAGCGCGACCGAGGTCGGGTCGGTTCTTCGCGTAGATGTGCGGCACTCCGGCGTCGTCTCGAATGACGTGGACCTCGTCCGTAAGGCCGGCAATCGTCCACTTGGCCGTCTCATCGATGGCGAGGAGCGCGGCAGCGTCCGAACCGTCGCTGCCGTCGCTGCCGTCGCTGCCGTCGCTGCCGTCGCTGCCGTCGCTGCCGTCAGTCGCATCGCTCCCATCTGTGCTGTCGATCGTGTCAGTGCCGTCGTTGCCGTCGGCGGGATCACTCCCGTCGCGGGCGTCTCCCGGTGCGCTCACGTCTGATGCCGGGGAATCAGCGGTCTCGTCGCTGCTGCATCCGAGCGCGGCGCTGGTGGCCAGAGCGACGAGTGAGCGGCGTAGGCGACGGTGGGTAGGCTGAAGCATGATCTGTCCTTGCGTTGAGGGCGCTACGGCGCTGATGCCAGTGAGGGCAGGGTCAGCGTACTCGCGATGGACTCTGCGATGCCGATGGTCGGAGCGTACCCGAACGAACGTCTGAACGCGTCGTCACTGATGACCACGGGGTACTTGCAGAAGTCGACGAGGTACGCGGGGAGGGCCGGGGCGAAGCGGCCAGCGAGTCTGAGGAGACCGCTCGCGACCGGTGCTGGGATGGGCACGACGGTCTTGCCGGTCAGCCGAAGCGCCTGTTTGAACGGGACGGCGCCCGTGCCGGCGACGTTGAAGACGCCAATGGCGTCGCCGCCGAGCGCCGCGACGATGGCGTTCACCATGTCGGTCTGGTGGATGAACTGCCACATGGGATCGAAGCCGAGTATGGACGCAAGGATCGGTTCCCGGAGGTAGCGACTGATGGCGTTCTGCACGTTCGGACCGATGACGTTGCAGGGGCGCAAGATGACCGTACGCAGCTGGCGATGGCGATAGGACCACTGTACAGCGAGGTTATCGAGCTGTACCGCGTCGGCGAGCTCGGGGAAGTCGGTGCCGGAGCGCAGCGGTTCGTCTTCGTGGATAGGGGTGTGGTTTTCGGGGTGGGCGCCGTAGATGTGAAACGTCGAGAGTACGATGACGCGCTCGACGTCGTACTTGAGAGCGAGCTCGAAGATCTTGCCCGAGCCAACCACATTGAGGTCGAAGCGTTTGCCGACCTCCATCTTCAGGTTGCCTACGCGGCCTAAGTGGAGGATGACGCGCGGCCGATGGCGCCGGATGGCGTCTTCGATTCGAGTCTTGTTGTAGTTGGCCTGAACGTAGGGCAGCGACGGCGGGTGGTCGGACGGTTGAGGGCGGTAGTCGACACCGAGGACGTCGTGGCCGCGCGCCTGCAACATGCGCGCGGTGTGGCGGGCGAGGCCGCCTGCAACGCCCGTAACGATGAGACGGTCTCCCATGGTGGTCAACCGAACACGCTCTCACGCCGAGCGAGGCGCGAGTCAACCATGGCCTGGACCTGGGCCTGCACCACGTCCACCTTGCGCTGGATGACCTCGTCTTCGTCGTCGTAAGGTCCATCGAAGACCATCGGGGGCCCGAAGTCGATCCAGAAGCGTGTGGGGAGTGGGAGATAGGCGAGGGGCCCTAGCAGCGGAAGGTGTGGCGGCACGGGTAGATAGGGCATGCCCAGCCGCTTCGCGAGCCCGGACAGGTTCACGATGGACGGGATGGACTCTTCGGCGCCGACCACCGAGACCGGCACGATCGGCGTGCGGGTCTGCAGCGCGAGGCGCATGAAGCCGCGGCCGAAGGCTTCGAGATGGTAGCGCTTCGACCACACCTTCCCGCTGCCGCGGGCGCCTTCGGGGAAGACCAGGATGGCATTGTTCGCTTCGAGGAGGTTGCGGCAGTTGATCGGGTCGCCCACGACGACGCCGGAACGGGAGAACGCCGCGCTCACGAAGGGCAGGGTGGGAAACCAACGCTCCGCCATCGGACGGACGAGGCGGGGTGGCGTCGCGCCGAGCAGTGTCTCCACAGCGACGACGAGGCCGTCGAAGGGCAATTGGCCCGAGTGGTTCGGGACAATCAGGACGCGGCCCTGAGGGATGTTCTCGATGCCGCTGACGGTCGGTCGGAAGTAGCGTGAGAGCGTCTGTGCCACGCTGTAAAGGACGGCAGCCGTGCCCTTGTGGAAGCCCCACGCATCGTAGCCGAGCTCGTTCAGCTCGAGAGGGACCTGATCGAGCGCGCGTGCGACGTCGGGCGACACCGGCACGGATCTCCAGAAGTCACTGTCGCGTGACCGGTCACCGCCCTGCTCGGTCGGCATCAGCTGGTCATGAGCGCGTCGATGGTGCGGTCGAAGTGGGCTGCGATCTCGGCGACCGGCGCCGTGCGGAGCTGCGTCAAGTCGAAGACGGCCTTCGTCGCTCGATCGAACTTGAACCAGCTCGCCTTCTCGACTTCGAACTCCACCTCGAGGTTGGTGCCGAGGTACTGCACCGAGATGTTAACGTCGGTCACGCCGAACTGCTTTACTCGGTTTGCGGGTGGGTGGAAGACCCCTTTGAAGCTCTGTCCGAGCGGTGCTGGTTCGAGCTCGGCGAGTCGGAAGTCGAGGTGGCCGAGCGCATCCCGGAGGCGTTCGATGTCCTTGTTTCGCATACGAAGCTCGCTCTTGGCTTCGATGTCCGAACCCCACGAGATGTCGACGTAGCCGCGAATCTCCCAGTGGACACGTCGACCCGATGGCGATGTGCCGGGTGGAACGCGCAGACTGAAGGGCATCGGGACGACGTCCCCCTTCTGCGTCTTCCACGGGCCCTGCTTGATGAGCATGCGGTCCCAGACGTGCCCCTTCCTGGCGCCGTCGGCGTGATGTTCGACGAGCTCGATGAAGATGTGGTCGATGGTCTCGTCGTCCATGGCAGTGTATTCGACGTAGCCGTCGAGGACCTCGCCGTTGGCGAAGGTGTCCTGCCGCAGCGCGATGAGAAAGACGCCGTTGTTGTTGGCGCCCTGGGAGCGGTATGGGAACTGTGCCGGGTTCGGTGCCGAGCTCCCCCCGAGGCCAACGCCGGTAGGCACCGAGTTGAGCTGGGGCACGACCAGCGGAGCATGCACCATGGTGTTCACGGCGGGTTCGCGAGCAGCGCCCCAGTCGAGCGTGAGGGGAGTCTGCCCAACCGCCAGGCTCACGCCGGGATTGAGCTGGACCGGGTCGGTCCCGATTCGCTGGCCGTTGACGAACGTCCCGTTCGCCGAGCCGAGATCCCGTACCCAGACGGTGTCGCCGTCGGCACCGAGCTCTGCGTGGCGGCGGGACACGTTCGGGTCCTGC
>CANMLD010000304.1 GCA_947498315.1 Pseudomonadota bacterium
CTCGCCGCCGTCCGTACTTTCTCGGACCAGGCCGCCTCCTCATCCGAAGGATTTCAACCCGTCTTCGGCGACGCGTGCCCATCTGCGCTCTGCATCGGCAACTCAGATTGTCTCGACGCCAGCACCCACCTCGCTGCGGACCTCGCGGACATCGGCCTCGACGAGATGGCGGCGGAGGTGATTTGCGATCGCACCCCCAAGGTCAATCTCCAGACCTGCCGCGCTAACCTCCCAGCGAACTGCGGCGAGCAAGGACAATGCCCGGGCGAGGCCACGTGTGGCACGGATGGCCTCTGTGACTACGGGTGTCCTTGCCTCTCGAGACCCGGGGCCAACGTGTATGAGCCCGTGTGCGCGGAGTGGAGGGGCACGCCGCGCACCTTCTTCAGTCCCTGCCTCGCCAATTGCGCGGGCGCGTGGCCCATCCTCTACCCGGGCGAGTGTTGCGATGTGCGTCTGACGGTCGATGAGCGCCGAGTAAGGCTGGTAGCGATCGGGCTGCTCTGCCAATCGCAGTCTCCTCCGAAGGTCGCCCGCCCCTTCGCGGAGACCGCATGCCCGCCGGCGCTCGCGACGTGCGCTCAAAACCCCGAGACGTGCTGCGCGACGCCACTTCAAACCGGCCCGCCGTGAAGACCGACCTCTCCACGATGGTCAATGGAGCCTGGAGGGTCGCGGCGCTGGTTGCGACGGCCGCGTCCTGCGGCGAGGTCTACGCGGACATTGACGTCCGAAAGGCCGCGTCCATCGACCCCGTGTTCGAACCCAGTTCGGTCTACTCCGGCAACATCACATGGGTCGCCGTCCGCGCCAGGGTCGATGGTGACGCCGTGAGCATCGACGAACACGGCCTCGACGGTTCACAGAACGTGAAGCTTGCGTACGACCGGCTCGACTTCTTCGCTGGTGCGTGTCCGACGAGCGCGGTGTCGGAGGCCGTCGCGTCCGGAGACGCAACCGTTGCGGAACAAGACGATGGCACCGTTCTCTTCTGCGTCGCGATCGAAGTCGGCCCTTTCGAGGCGACTACCGTCCTGCCCATCCGGGTCGTCTACTGGACCGGAACAGAGCGGGTGACAGGGACGGCTGATCTCACCGTCATCGCTGGGGCGCAATGAGCTCGCTGCTACTGCTCGCTAGTCTGGCGCTCCTGCCCGCAGCGCCTCCTCTGGCGGGGCAGGCGCTCCTCGACCAGGGGCGGACCTGCTACGAGCAGCTCAACTACGGTTGCGCGATCGCCAAGTTCACGGACCTGCGGGCGCTCTCGAAGGCAGGCTCGTCTGGCCTTCCGAGATCGGCGATGCTCCCGGGGTGTGAAGCGCTCGCCGTTGCCTATTCGGCGGTCGATAGACCCAGCGATGCCGTCTCGACCTTCGAGTGGTGCCTCGAGCTCGAACCGTCGTTTCGGGTGGATGCGCAGGTAGTTGGGCCGCGGGTCTATCCCCACTACGAGACGGCGCGGCATCGCTTTCTGTCGGCACGCCTCGACCTCACAGCTCAGCGTGGCGCCTTACCGGAGCCGATCGGCGTACCGCCGCGGCTCCCCATGGCGCTGCATACACCTACGGAGATCCTCCTTTCGGGCGCGCCGTTCGGCAACGAAGACACGTCCCATGTCCTCGGATTCGCTGTGGGTGCGCGAGTGCTCGTCGGAGACGACGCGGATGACTTCGATCCGGGCATCACCATCGGCCTCGACTACGCAGCGCGGCTGACTGACCACCTTCGACTCATCGTACGCGCGGACTTCTCACTCCACACAACGCGCCGTAGCGACATCAAAGCAGGTTACCCATCGACGCTCTACGTGTTCGATGTCGACGCTGGGCTCGAGGGGTACTGGCTCATCGCCGACCTAGTCGAGCTCCGTGCAGGCGTCCTGGTCGGGCCCTCCTTCGCTGGGGTCGGCGGCTTACAGGACCGCGTCGGAGCGCACCTGGCCTCGAGGCTTGGGGTGGCCTTCCGTTTCGCGCCGGTCTTCTCGGCCGGCATGCTCGTCGAGCCGGCCGTCGTGCTGGGTAAGGGCGACGCTGGGGATCTCTTGAGCTCCTTCGTCCTGCCGGTGCTCGTCACGTTCGACGCGCGGTTCTAGGAGCCTCCCGGGCTTCAGCGGGCCGCGAATCGAGCCAATGCCGCCTCACCCGCCCGTCTCTGGGGGGCGTGCAGACGCACGGCCGGCCGGATGGACTTGAGCAGCTGCTCGGCGCTCTCGAGGTCGGGTGTTAGCCCGCGCCGCACGAGGACTAGCGCCGCTACGAGCGCGCTACGACCGTGTCCTGCCGCGCAATGAATGAGAACGACACCCGGGTGCGCTGCGGCGCAAGTGACGACGGCGTCTAGGTCCTCGTCCGTAGGGGCCCTCGCGTCGAGAGCCCGCGCCGAGATCACCGTCACGCCTGGACTGCGATAGGACGGAAACTCGGCCGTCAGATCGACGATGAGGTCAGTCCCGACGGGCAACTGACCCGCCAGGGGACGTCGACCCAGGTGCAGCCCTGGCGCGACCTCGTGTGACGAAGGCTCCGGCGTGACGACAGAGAAGATCCGCCATATCGTCCAGATGAAGCCGAAGAACGGGAAGAGGACCAGCGAGTGAAGGCGGCTCATTCGCCCGTCGTGGCGCTTTCCGAGCCAGAGAGGGCGGTTGAAACCGTAGATGACGGAGAGTGCCAGGAAGTTGAGGCCAGGCCAAAGCGCCACGAGCGAGCTGCCTCCAGCGTAGAGAGCGCCAGTCAAGAGCGTCACGCCCGCAGCGCCGAACACGATGGGGAACCGACGTGACCTCGATGAGCTAGCCACGGCCATCGTCAGTCGAGGGTGAGCGTGGCGCCCGAGTCCGCTAGCTGAAGCCGTTCCGACAGCGCCAACAGGCGTAATGCGGCGCTCTCGGCAGACGCCGGTGCAGCCCCTGCTACTGCCGACTGTCCTTCGAGAGCGGCGGTGAGCATGTCTGTAGCGACCATGCCCGGATCGACGGCGATTGAGATCAGGTCCGGGTTCTCGGCAGCAGCGAGCCTCGCTAGCCCCTCCATCGCGAACTTGCTGACCGCATAGGCGCCATAGCGGGGCAGGGCGACGCGGCCGACGTAGCTCGACAGATGAAGGAGTCGTGCGCCGGGTCGACGAACGTGCGGCAACACCGCAGCGAGCGCCAAGAAGGCACCGGTCACGTTGATCTCGATGGTGGACCGGACGTCGTTCGCGTTGGCATCCTCGATGCGGCCTTTGCCACCGAGTACAGCCGCGTTGTTCACGAAGACATCGATGGCCCCATGGACGCTTACGGCACCGAGGACGAATGCAGCGATACTCCCTGCATCAGCGACATCGGCGAACCAGTGACGGACGCCGTGTTCTAACGCGACCGCTGGCGCAGTCCGCGAGCAGATGGACACCGAGTGTCCGGAGCGCGCCGAAACGGACGCGAGCGAGCGCCCGAGGCCACGACCGGCTCCGGTGATGAGGATGTGCATACGATTCTCGCCGCATCGAGGCGCCGAGGCATGCCCGGATTACCTCCGACGGAGCACTACGCGAGCGTCAGAACGCCCGCGTAGGCGTCAGGTGGTCGTCTTCTTCGAGACGGCCTTCGCGAGACGACCGACCCGGCGAGAGGCGTTGCCCTTCGCGAGGATGCCCTTGCTGGCGACCTTCTGGAGAGTCGCCGCCGCTGTCTGGAACAGCGTGCTGATCTTGGTCTCGTCCGCCTTGGCGGCGATGGCGATCCGGAGGGCCTTTACGGCCTCACGGACCTCACCCTTGTAGTGGCGGTTGCGCGCGCGGCGCTTGAGGGATTGACGGTGCCGCTTATCTGCCGACTTATGCGTAGCCACGGGGTCTCCTGGGTCTATCGTTCGGTGGTCGCTTTATGGCGACCGCCCTCTGGTGGGCCGTCCGGCTCCCCGAGGGGCGGCGGTTGATAGCACACAGCGCGTCTCAGGGGCAAGTAAGAAAGGTGCGAAGTTGAGGCAGAGCCGGTCGCTAAGGGATCGATCGTAAATAAGTGGGAGAGTTCACCGCGCGGGGCGGAGATGCGGCGGCAGGTGAATCGACCTACTTGGTCTCGACAGCGGCCTGATGTGAGCGCGGCTGCAACCTCACTCTACCGTGACGCTCTTCGCGAGGTTACGTGGCTGATCGACGTCAGTCCCCTTGAAGTCAGCGATGTGGTAGGCGA
>CANMLD010000305.1 GCA_947498315.1 Pseudomonadota bacterium
AACGGCCAATCCGCGGAGCGATTTTGCGCACCGGAGGCCGACGATTTGAGGCAGGGACGCTACGAACGGCCGCGGCGAAGGGCGGCGCGAGCGGGGCGCAACGGGCGTGAGCACGACACTCACGCCGGCTCGAGACTAGGGGTTGCCGCCAGCAGCAGGCTTCTCGCCTTCAGCAGGAGCGGCAGCTGGCGCGGGAGCCGGTGCCGCCGGAGCAGCACCTTCGGGAGCAGCGGTTGGTGCCGCCGGGGCAGCACCCTCGGGAGCCGGCGCCGCCCCTTCCGGAGCGGAGACGCCGAGGACGTCGCGCGCACGCTTGCTGACGCGCTCGTCGGTGTCTTTCGCGGCGAGCTCGAGGAGCTCCTTCACTGGCGCTTCGGCCTTGAGCGGGGTCAGGTAGTTCACCGCAGCGAGGCGGATATGGTACTTCTCTTCCTTCGCCAGCACTTCCTTCACGACCGGCACGCCATCTTTGACCTTGCCGAGCTCGATGAGTCCGACCGCCGAGTCGAGACGTACATAGACGTTCTCGTTCTTGACGCCGTCCTTGAAGAAGCCAAGCGCGTTGTCGTCGTAGGTCGGCTTGCCCTTGTCGTAGCCCGTCTGGAACGCCCGGCGGAGCGCGACGCCCTGCGAGCGGAGGTCCTTCAGTACCGGAAGCGCGAAGGCGGTCTCGCTCCACTGATAGAGCTTAATGGCCGCTTCGATCTTGACCGCGGTAGCGGGGTCTTCGATGAGCTTCTTCAGGTCCTCGATGACGTCGGCCCGCTTCTCCTTGCCGAGAGCACGGATGGCGGACGCGCGCTCGTAGACCGGACCCGCGCCAACGATGATGGCCTTGAGCGAGTCTTTGTCCGGCTGCTCGGCCGAACGGCCCAGCGTGTAGATCTCCTGAATGCGCTTGCGGCGCTGCTCCATCTCCTCCTGAAGCTTCTTGGCCTGAGCTTCCGGCGAGTCGGCGGCCGGCTCTGCGGGCTTGACCTCGGCAGCGGGGGCTGCACCTTCGGCAGCCGGAGCAGCCCCTTCGGCGGCCGGAGCCGCGCCTTCCGCCGGCTTCGCTTCAGCAGTCGGAGCTTCGGCAGTCGGAGCTTCGGCAGTCGGAGCTTCGGCCGGCTTCGCCTCAGCAGCAGGGGCCTCGGCCGGCTTCTCGGCCGGAGCGGCCGGAGCGCCTTCCGCGGGGGCGGCGGGCGCAACGGGGGCTGCCGGAGCGGGAGCGGCGGACGGGCCACCTTGGGCCCCAGCAGCCGGGGCGTCCTTCTTGCAACCCACCAGCGCGAGGGCGGCGGCGGTCAGCACGAGCGAAATGGTGCGGTTCAACATGTAAGTTCCTTCCTTTAGGGAGAGTGACAGCGATATCAACGCGGGCTTGAGTATCAGGGTTCTTTAGGGAGTGCGATCTGCCCTGTCTATCGTCAGAATCGCACTTCCAGGTCAGTCGAGGTCCGTGAACGTCACGGCGTTCGGGGTTCCGGGGCCGGTACCGGTGCCCCAGGTACGACGGCATCGGGAGGCCAGCGCATCGGCGCCGGGCCCTGACTGCGCAGCCGATGGTAATCTGCATCCGGGATCCGGGGAACCCCCGGCGGGCGCATGGCCCCGCTTCCAAAGCGGGCGTGGGTCGAGGGCGGCAGGTCCTTCGTGGCGGCGGCACCGTCGTAGCCGTACACGTCGAGATAGAAGATGAGCTCGCCCGCGTCATCGACGCCGACCGAGTTGTATTCGACGTAGACCGCAATCGGTCGGTCGAGCACGACTTCCGTCGTGTCGCCACGTTCGAGGATGGCGTCTACCTTCTCGCGCGATACGTTCCCGCGGGTCTCGGCGATGAGGTAGGCAAAGTCACGAGCCTGATCGAGTCGCATGCACCCATGGCTCATGGCGCGCTCCGACTTCGCGAACAACTTCCGCTTATTCGTGTCATGCAGGTAAATGGCGTCGGTCTTCTTGAGCATGAACTTCACTTGACCGAGGACGTTGTGGTCGCCTGCGGACTGCACGAACTTTTCGGACCCATCCTTCATGGTTCGAACGTGAATGCCCTGCTTCTTCATGTATCCAGGGTTCTTACCCGCTTCGACAAGGATCTCCCCGTCGCGGATCCGGGGCGGCACGATCCAGGTCGGATTCAAGATGAGCTTGTAGAGGACCGTCTCGAGCAGCGGCGTGCGGTTGATGAAGCCTTGCTTCCAGTCCTCTTGATTGAAGTCGAGCTTGTTGGCGCCGACGATGACCCGGTGACGTCGCTGAACGGCGCCGTTCTCGACGAGCTCGAGCTGGAAACCGGGGATGTTGACGCGGATGTAGTCGACCACTTGGTCGTCAATGACCTCGGACTCGCGCCAACGCTGCAGGCTGAGCTCGATGGCCGTGACCTTGGTCTGATTGGTCTCGCGGAAGCGCCGCAAGGTGTCGAGCCCAGGCATGCCATCGACGGTGAGGTTGTGGCGAGCTTGAAACACGCTCACCGCTGCCATCGTGGCCTCGTCGAGGAAGCCTGTGGATTCACCCGTGTAGTACCCGTCGAAGCGGAGGCGGTCCTGCAGCGCGATGACGACCTTGTTCTTCTTCTTCGACGGCTCTATGCGCTTCATCGGCACTGCGGGCGGGCGCCCCTTCTGCTTCTCTTCGACCTCCTTCTGCCGCCAGATGGGCAGCGCCGAACGAAGCACAGCGTACTCGGGCCGATTCGGCCAGAGGCGCTCGAGCCCTTGCGCAACGTCCGGGAAGACCTTTGCAGCGAGCTGTCCAATGCGGTCCGCTGCCTCGCCAAAGAACTTTGGGAGGTCTTCCGGACGCGTGAAGCGAAACGGGTGAATGCGGCGAAGGACTCGGAAGTCTGCGACGTAGCGCACAAGCATCGCTGCCAACCGGGCTTCGGTGGCGACCGCGGCGTCGAGAGTCGTGAGGGCGCCCAGCGTCACCTTGTCGACGTGATACTCAGTGTTCTCGAGCCCATGGGTCGGCAGGTCTTTGACCATGGCGACCATGGTGGCGGCGTCAGCGTTCGTTATCCACGTGCCATCGGCCGCCGAACCCACGAACGCAGAGCGCCCGTCGCGGAGGCTGTAGAAAGCATCCGCTGCGGGCCCCGTAACGTCCTTTCGGAGGGCTTTGTCGAGCCCAGCGAGGACGATGGACGACGACGCAGAGGCCGGTGACGCGCTCCCATCCGAGCGGACTTGACTGACTGGCGGCATCGCGGCGGGCGGCGCCCCAGGCCGGATAATCTCGCTCGGCGCCGCACCACCCGGAGGCGGAGCCAGCACGGCGACTTGGGCGGCAGCACCAGCGACGGCGGCGCCGTCAGTGGCGGTCTCGGAAGTGCCGGCACCTTCGGTGCTGGGTTCGCCTGCCGCCGCAGACGCCGGCTCGGCCGGTAGTGTGTCCGCGGATTCGGCGTCGACGTCCGGAACCACGACGCCCTCGGGCAGCCGAGCCGCCATCGCGGCCGTGTCGTACGCAGGCCGCTGGAGAAGGTCTTCAGCGTGAGCGGCACCTGTAACCGCTGAAGAGCCAGCGGCTGCGATCTCGGGGCCCGTGGCGAGAGGAGACGCGGGTGGCGCCTTTGCTGCAGCCTCAGTTGGAGTGTCAGCCAGTGCCTCCGAGGCACGCGCTTTCGTGGCACCGTCCGCACGTTCTACCGACGTCGCGCTGGGCTCCGCAGCGAGCGCCGCCGGCGTGCGATCAATGGTGGGCTCCCGAAGCGGCGCTTCTTGGCAGCTGGCGCTGAGCAGAGACGTCGCCAGGAGCCACGGAGCCAGGAGTCTCTGAGCCAGGAGTCTCTGAGCCAGGAGCCACGGAGCCAGGAGCCACGGAGCCAGGAGCCACGGAGCACAGGGCGACGGAGTTGTGCCCGACCGCGCGAGAGGGCCTCGCGAGGGGCAACGGACTTGCGAGATAGGGCGTTCCGAATGGGTCTCCGGCGACATGGCCGCGAAACATGGTGGTCGTGGTGCAGGTTGTCAACTGTTTGACGACGAGGATCAGGCGAGATCGGCGAACCCTAGCGCAGAGACCCGCCGTTAGAAGGTGAGCCCTAGAAGGTGAGCCCTAGAAGGTGAGCCCTAGAAGGTGAGCCCTAGAAGGTGAGCCCTAGAAGGTGAGCCCTAGAAGGTGAGCCCTAGAAGGTGAGCCCTA
>CANMLD010000306.1 GCA_947498315.1 Pseudomonadota bacterium
AGCGGATAGGATCTTCGATGGAATTCGCCAGCCAGGCCCAGCGAACCTGGGCGTGGCTCGTCGGTCACTCCGCCATTTTCCGCCGGGTTCAACGGGCCTTCCGCGAGAGCGAAGAGGACCACACTGACGCGGGCGGGGCGGGCCCGACCTCGCGCCTGCCGTGGCCGCCGTGACGAGGCTCGGCGCGCTCGGGAGAGAGCACGGCTTCGACACGATCCGCCTGTCGTTCTCGGACCCGGCGTAGGCAGGCGCTCGAGGACGCTGCCCACGCCGCCGGCATCGTGGCCGGCGACGCGGGCCCCGACTTCGCTGGACGGGACGCCGATCTCAACATCGACGGCGACGCCCATCCGAGCACGCGGGGCCACGAAGTCGTCCTCGCGAGGTTGCTGGCGCTGCTCGAGACCTTGGATTAGAGAGAGAGCCATGAACACTCGGACTTGGACCTTCCTGCTCACCCTGGGGTGGTGCGGCGTCGCCAGCGCTGGACCCACGCCCGTGACGGCAGACGGCATCGCGACGGCGTCCTGCTTCGGCTGGGACGCCGCGACCGACAGCGCGTTCGTAGCGCGCCAGAAGGAGACGTGCACCCCGGAGGCCGGCTGCACGCTCGGGGCCTACCTCGGCAAGCTCGGCCCGACGGGTGGCGCGCGCACGGTCGCTCACGTCGGGCTCGCCAAGGACGCGGCTGGGCACGTCGGTGTCGCGGCGCTCATCTCGTCGGTCAAACCGAAGTTCCTCGACAAGGCCAACGCCGTGTTGACGGCGGAGGCTGATTCCTCGTGCGAGACCTCCCCGACGGGGTCACCTTTCAGCTCGGTGGTCAGGCGGCGAGTCTCGGTGTCGTCGGCGGTGTCGTCACCGTCACCGTGGGCGCGCGCGCGGTGCCGCTCGACACGCTCTCTACCGGGGCCGTGACCGAGACGCTCGAAGCGGTGCACCTGCGTCCCGGTGGCACGTCGCTCGCCGTTCGAATCGTGTCGCGCTCGGCCGGAGTCCAAGACGTTCGTTTTCTTCACGTGGGCGCCGGCAATTTCGGCCTGATGCGCGCCGCCGTGGTCCCAGCGTCGCGCACGGCCGCTACGCCCGACGTCGCGCCCACGCTGTCGGCACCGACACGGCTCTCCCGCTGGCCGTCGACCGGTCCGAGCTGCCTCGGGTGGTCGGCGGACGGCTCGCGCGTCTACGTGCTCCGGGACCGTGTCGCCTGTGATGACGCCGGCGCCTGTCAGGTCTCGACCACGCTCGTCGAGATCGGCCGCGACGGTGCCAAGGCGCTGAAGCCCGTCGCCCTTGCCGAGGGGCCGTATGAGGGCGCGATCGCGGCCACTCGAACCCCGGTCGCGGCGGCGCGTCTCGAAGCCGTAAACGCGCTCGTCGTCGCGCAGCTCGGGTGCGCAGTCGGCCGGAGCGGCGTGCTCCCGTCCGGCAGGCGCTTTACCATCCGTAGCGCCGAAAAGGGACCCGAGCGCCCGAGGTCCCGGGCGGCTCGCTCCTGGCTAACAGACAGGCTATCTTACGGATCATGCCGACCGAAGCGCTCCTAGCGTAGCGAAGCTCGGCCAAGTGGAGGGTTCATGCGTTGCGGTTGGTTCGTGGTGCCCTCATGGCTGGCGGGCGTTTCACTATTCGGGCTTGTCTGCTTCGCGTCGTGCAGTGGTGACGCCAGCAACCTCGTGGAGACCGACGTCACCACCGGCGCTGCTGACACGCCTCCGACGTTCATCGACACGGCCGGTTCGAGTGACGCTAGGGTCGACCCAGACGGCGGGGCGACCCAGGACATCGCGGAGCCCCTGCTCGATACGCAATCGGCCGACGTGACCCTTGCGGACGCCCCGCCCGCCAGTGGAGACGCTGCGCCTTTCCTCGACGTGGACCCGAGCGACGAGGACCTCGGTTCAGCCGAGACTCTCAGTTCAGCCGACGTCCCTGCGCTCATAGACGTGGACGAGCCCGACACGGGTCCGACGATCACGTGTACAGCCGTGGCCTCGGTCCTCTCGCCGCTCGCCGGCGAGTTCTTCGCGACTGGCACCGACATCGAGTTCAAGGCCCAGGTAGTCGATCCCTCAGAATCGTGGCCGCTTACTGACCACGTCGTGCGCTGGACGCTCGAGAACGGGGCCGTTCTGGGCGAGACTGCTGTGTCGGCCGACGGATCCGCTTCGTGGACCGGCGCCATCAGCATCAGTGGGCCGCTCACCCTTCAGGCCGTGGTTCGCCACAGCTCCGGAGCCGAGTGTGACGGCGCGCCGGGGCAGGTGGCGGTCCGTCTCTGCGAGCAGCGCCTCGACGAGTCCTTCGACGCGGCGCTCGATCCCATGGAATGGCTCACCTCGGGCGATGCCTACTGGGATCTCAGTGGCTGGCTCGAGGTCACGGGCAACTCTCAAGGGCGGCAGGGCGCTATCTACAGCGTAACCCCCAAGGTGGCGCCGGGCAGCGTCTCGATCCGGTTACGCTTCGCTACCGGTGGAGGCGGTGACTTCACGGGAGCCGATGGCTTCGCCGTCTCGTTCATGAAGGCGGAGTCCCTCGAAGAGATGGTCGGATGGATCGAGCTCGCCGATGGTGGCGGCGGGCTTGGCTACGGAAACGGCGGCGACTACGGGGCCTTCGACGGCGATGCCTTCACGGTGGAGATCGACACCTGGCAGAACGTTGAAAATGATTCGGAGTTGCACAGCGACCCAACCGCATCGGATCACCTCGAGCTCACACAAGGACTCGATCCAGAGTCCTCGCTCGGTTTCTACGACCTAGGCGACGTCGAAGACCTCAACTGGCACAGCGTGCGGGTGGACATCGCCGCCACCCAAATCACGGTCTGGTACGACGGCGCCGTGGCACTCGATAAGGACGTGCCCGACTTTCAGTTCAGAGGGGGCTACGTCTTCTTCTCTGGGAGCACGGGGTACTACTCGAACTTCCACCGCTTCGATGATCTCGAGATCCTCCACGACTGCGAGAAGTAGCGCGGGCCCTGATCACTCATTGAGGCGAAACGAACGTCAGGGGCAAGGCACGACGACACGGAGGTCATCGAACCAAGCGCCTTCGTGCTGTTCGCCGTTGTTCTTCCCGTCGATGGAGTCGAAATGCAGCGCCAGCGTCACCGTCTCTCCGGCGTAGGCGCTGAGGTCGAGCTTCACTTCCTTCCAGCCGACGCCGGGGCCGGCGTTCCAGGTCTTGTCCCAGATTGTGGCGGGCTGACCTCCGGCCACCGTCACGCTCAGCCAGACCTTGTCGGTGGCTTGCCCGGCTTCGATGGAGAGGTTTCGCGTGAAACGCAGCGAAGGGGCGCCTTGCGGGATCGATATTGTGGGCGAGGAGGCGACGCCCGCGGAGGTCCCAACGTCGTAGTCGAGCTGTGGCAAGCGACCGTAGTAGAGCGCCCCGGGTTTCGACAATGCGCCCGTTTGTGCGAGCTGCCACGTGACCGCCCCAGAGCCGCCGGTCACCGTGAAGGAGAGCGGCGCACCTGAGTCGAACGATTCGCTCCAGACCACGTCTTCGGCCCCGGTGGGCTGACTCTCGCAGCGACCCAACACGCAGGTGTTGTCAGTGCAGGCCGTGTCGGCTCCACAGTCCGAGTCCGCCGTGCAACACGCCGGACCCTCTGTGGGTTCGAGCGAGCAGAGCTCGGGCCCGCTGACGCACGTCGCCGTCAAGCATACGTTTGGCGCGGTACACCCCGAGGCACACGCTTTGGCGATACCGACGTCGTGGACGCAGCGCCCTTGCGCGCAGCGGTCGACCGTGTCCGGCAGGGCGTCGGCACACTCCACGTCGATGAGACAGCAGTCCGGCACCGGGCTCGATGCGCACGTCCCCGCGACGCAAGAACGAGACACGCAAGCGTTGCTCGCCACACAGTCCACGTCGGTTGCGCAGCTCCCCTCGAGCTGATGACTGCAAAGGCCAACCTGACAGCCATCGGTCGTGGACGCGTCGCCGTCATCACAATCGACCGCGGTCATGCAGCAGGCGCCGCCGCCGAGTGCGTAGTCGCAGGTCCCGAGGTCGCACCGGTCTTCGGTGCATGGTTTCCCGTCATTGCAGCTCACCGCCGACTGGCACAAGCAGTCGG
>CANMLD010000307.1 GCA_947498315.1 Pseudomonadota bacterium
TTGCGCACCACGGCCGGCGGCGCCCCACGGTCGGTTGCGCCCCACGGTCGGTTGCGCCCCACGGCCGGTTGCGCCCCACGGCCGGTTGCGCCCCAGTGGAACAACTCAACGGCGGCCCATCAGGGATGGACGGCGCGCCTGATGGTCACATTTTCCGGTAGAGCCCGACCACCACCCCAAGTAGATGAGTGGACTTGAACTGGTCCCGCCGAACGTAGATGGGCGCCATGCTGCTGTTGGCAGGCTGGAACCGGATGCGGTCGCCCTCGGGGTAGTAGCGCTTGACGGTGGCTTCATCGTCGATGAGCGCCACGACGATGTCTCCGCGGTTCGCGGACGCCTGCTTCTTCACAAAGATGTAGTCACCGTCGTGGATTCCATCTTCGATCATCGACTCGCCGACGATCGACAGCGCAAAGACCTCGCGGCCACTCGCACCGAGCATGAAGCGGTCCACCTTCACGGTGTCGCGCGCTTCTTCCACCGCCAATAGAGGCTGGCCTGCCGCCACTCGGCCGAGGATGGGGACGGTGATCATGTCGTTGTCTTGGCGGGTCTGGAGCACAGCACGCCCATAGCTGTCAACAGGACGGAGCGCGCGGCTCTTCATGTCCTCGCGTTTCAAGTAGCCCTTCCGCTCGAGCGCTTTCAGGTGGTCGTTGACACCGTTGGTCGACTTGATTGCAAGCCGCATGCCGATCTCGCGGATCGTGGGCGGGTAGCCGCGCTGCTCGATGGAGTCCCGGATGAACTTCAACACCAGGTTCTGTCGATCCGTGAGGCGACTGCGAGTGCGAGTGACCGTCTTCCGCGCAGCAGAGGCCACGTCACGTGCACTGAGCGCCGCACCCGCGATGGCAGGATCGAGCGACTCAGCGGCGTCGATGTCGTCCGAGTGAATTGCCGATGCGTCCGAATCGATCACGAGCCTGACCGTCCGTTCTGGATCCCTGGACATGAGCACCTCCCATCCATCTCGAGGGCCGGCCCAACTGGGCACGGCGAGCACACCACGCTGCCCGTCTCAGTCTCTCGGACGGGCGATGCGTGGGTCAAGAAAAAAGGTGAACGAACGATCAGTCCTGAACGGATGGGCGGCTTTTCGGCCCCAGTCCTTAGAACTCCGTGCCGCGGGAGGGCGGTAGGATCGGCGCCGCAGGAGGCTCCTCGGGTGTCGTCTCTGGCTGAGGTTCGGGCGCCGGCGCCTCCTCTGGCACGGTCTCTGGCGCAAGCTCAGGGGTAGGCTCTGGGAGAGGCGACGGAAAGACGGGATCGGCGTCTAGCTCGCCAACGCGAATCATGGTTGCCGAGGCGATGTCGCTAAACTCCACCCGGTGAATGCGCCATTCGCCGCGCTCGCGACGGAGTTCGAGATTGCGGCTCTCCCCGGAGCGGCCCTCCACGCGGACGCGCGCGCTCTCGCCCTCGGTGCCCTCCGACCGGAAGATCACCGGACGTCGCACGAGAAAGAGCGCCGTGAGGCTGACCGTGACGGTCTCGGGCTGGCCCTCCGTGCTCGCTTGGGAGCTCGCGCGAGGGAAACGCCCCCGCTCGAGCATGCCGCGACCGGAGGTGCCGATGCGCACAGCGAGCTCGTCGAGTCTCTCTTGCGTCTCGGTGGTGAGCATTGGCCAAGCACCGGCGGCGTTGCCCAGCTCCAACATGCGGTGGAAACGCTCCACAGCGACCACGGTCTCCGCAGTCTCTAAGGGCTCGGACGGGATCTCGAGGAGCGCGAAGACCTCCTTGGGGTCGCCCGAGAGCGGTTCGATTGTGAAGGCGGGGGAACATGCAGTCACAGCGAGCGACGCACCGAAGAGCGCCCGGGAGAGCCCGCGGGAAGGGAGCGCCAGGAGAGACAGCGAGTTAGAGAAGCGACGAAGCGAGGAGCTCATTGGATGGGCGCTGCCTTGGTCCCTGAGAAGGTGCCTGAGAAGCTCGGACCCGCACCCTGGTCGATCTCGATCTGGCCGACGTATTCACCGTCGGCGAGGCGGTCGACGTACAGGTCTTCGGTCTCATCGATCAACGTGCACGAACCGGAGAGCCGGAGCTGGCTGTCGAGGGCGAGGTTGCTCACGTAGTTCTCGAGCGGGATGATGAGGAGCGTGATCGTCGACGTACAGAAGCCGGAGAGCTTGTCCTCGGTGAGTCCGAGGGCGTCGAGGACGCCGTTGGAGAAGAGCGACGCGATGCTCGGGCAATCCACGAACTGAAGGACCGCGTCCTTCAGGTTGTTCGTGCCGGTGATGGTCTTCAAGATGATGTCGTTCAGCACGAAGAGGATCAGCTTGCCGTAGCTGAGCTGTATTGAGTGCTTGTCGATGCTCAGCCGGTCGTAGTTGGCGATCTGACCGATGAAGAATCCCTCGATGACGTTCTGCGGGAACTCGGTGTTCGCGAGGTCGTTCATGGAGTAGGTGGTAACACCGCAGGTCTCGTAGTCGGGGGCCGCGGGATCGCATCCGTACTTCCAAGTGAGCACGATGCCGGTCCAGAACTGCGTGCCTTGAAACGAGCTGCCTTCGAGCTTGGAGATCTTCAGGGTGGACTTCAGGTGCAGGCGATCGACGATCTGCGTCAGGTCGTCGCCGATGGTGAAGAAGTCTTGCAGCCACTGAGGCGAATCGTCCTTGACCCAGTCGGTGATGATGTCCGCAAGCTCGTTCTCGAAAAGCCCAAAGGCGGCGTTGGTTATGAACTCGCCAATGTAAGCAGCCACGAGCGTCTTGATCTGGTCTATCAGGAACTTGCCGGGGTTGTTGAACAGGGTCTGAATGCCGCTGATGACCTCGCCGACCGTCCCGAGAGCCCCGAGCGCGCTGCTGAAGTCGAAGATGTTGTCGACGTCGTAGGTGCCGGTCGGGATGAGCGGGAGCACGTTGAGCTCCAGGCTGACGGGGCTCTTCGACTTGGCGACCACGAAGACGCCGTCGCGGCAACCCGCTGCGGCCAGTGCACCGGTCGGGCTCTTGGCGGTGGCGACGACAGTGAAGTGCGTGTTCGCAGCAAGGAGGTCGAAGACCGGCTTGTCGGAGACCGAGAGCACGGTCTTCTCGAAGAGGGCCCCGGAGAAGCTCCCGGTCGGCAGGAACTGGCCGCACGAGTAGCCCTTCGGCATGAGGCGAAGCTTGATGGTGTTGAGCGGGATCGGGCCTGAGTAAAGCAGGTTCACTTCGATGCTGCCGGTAGGGCTGTCGCTCACGTAGAGCTCGATGAAACGGTCGTCAGCACCCTCCGCAGAGAGCCTGACCGTGTACTTGATCTCTCCGAGGATCCCGCCACGGAAGACGTTTTCGGTCAGTCCGTCCGCGGCGGTATAGACCTGCTTGGCGGCGAGGCTGCCGTCACCGGTGGCACCGTTCGGTCCAATGTTCTCGATGACCTCCCAATCGACTGCCAGCTCGGCAGCCGGGGCACCGACCTCATAGTCGACGACTTTGGCTCGAAGCACGAGCTCCTCTTGGATACCAAGGCCGAGTGGGACGGTCTGATCGTGGAGGATGATGATCTCACGAGCGATGCCGATGGGCTGGCCATCGACGCCGCCAGGGCCCGGAGTGCCGTCAGGGTCGTCGATGTTGATCGAGGAATCGCCCGAACCGCCTCCGCTTCCGCCGATGTCACCCTCTCCGGAACCATCACCAGCTTCGCCGCAGGCGACGAAGGCTGTGAGTAGGAGAGCCGCTCCAAACCAGTGAACAAAGGCGAGGCGACGACGCATAGGACCTCCGTGGACGGCGGGAGGATACGGCTACCCGCACGGAATCGCAATGGACTCCGCTGCCCACCAAATCGCCATGGCCGAGGCGGCCACCGGTGTGTCGAGCCTGTGTGAGGAGCCCTTAAACGAAACGAAGCGAGCCCCTTTCAGGACCCGCTTCGCTCGGAACCCGCCGGCACCGCCAAGAGGTGGCGCCGCTCAGGAACTCTGGATCACTCGGTCTCGCCTTCCTTGAAGAAGGCCGAAGAGCCCTTCATCGAGCACTCGCCGCGGGTTGCGGACTCGTCGCCGTAGCCGTAACGCTCGAAGGTCGAGAGGAGGCCGTCGCAGTCGAGGTCCGCATTCGCCGTGGCAGTGA
>CANMLD010000308.1 GCA_947498315.1 Pseudomonadota bacterium
TCGTGATCAACGAGGTCGACTACAACCAGACGGGCACCGACACCCTCGAGTTCGTTGAGATCGTGAACCCCACGAACGTCGCGGCACCGCTCGCGGGGATCGTCGTTCAGACCATCAACGGCGACAATGACGCTGTGCTGAACACGTACACACTCTCAAATACGGGCACCACGCTCGCGCCCGGTGCGCGCCTCGTCATCGGCATGGCCGCGGCCGAGGCGTCGCTCCCCGCGGGCACTGCCTTCATCTCGGCCAGCTCGGGTTTCCTCCAGAACGGCGGCACCTTCGGCGACGCCGTCTGGATCCGAAAGGGCACGACTACCATCGACGCCGTGTCCTGGGACGCCCCGGTCACGGGCGCCACCGAAGGCCAGGACGCGGGCACCGACGACGGCGCCGGCACACTCTCTCGCTGCCCGGACGGCACCGACAACAACGACAACGCCGCTGACTTCGTGCTCAGCGCCACGGGCACGCCGGGGAAGACGAACAGCTGCCCTTGACCCCTATGGTTCGTTGACCCGGAGCTCGATGAGGCCACCGTTCCAGAAGCCTACCGCCGGGCCGCCGCTGCTCTCCAGGGGTACCCCGTTCGCCCCCCCGCCAGGCAACGGGAACGAGGCCACGAGCTCGAACGTGAACGTGTCGCTGCCTGCTGGCGTCGGGCGCCAGGCTTCGAGGCTGACGTAGCCCGAGAGGTCGACTCCGGGGCTATATCGCTCTCCGACCAGCACATCGTCGAAGCCAAATCGCACGAGGTGTTCTTCACACCCGGCGGTGCTTCGGCTCGACGCTAGATCTTCGTCGAACCAGACCCATCGACCCCGGTTCGTCTGTGCGAAGACGCCGAGGCCAGAGGCCGCGACGAGCGGGAGGCCGCCGCTCGGCTCGCCCAAGGTCGCGGAGCCGACGACGGTGCCATCCGGGGCGAGCTTGAAGAGGCGTGAGGCGTCGTCGAGGACGAAGACGGCGCCGGGAATGACCGCGAAGTCGTCGAGGGCGACGTCGTCTGGGAGGGGGAGCCGGAACAGCTCTCCGGTCTCGGGCGACACACGGATGAGCTGGTGCGCGAAGGGATCCGGCGCCACGAAGTCATCGCTCGGGAAGACCCCGTCGGGATAGGTGTGGACGTAGAGAGCCTGGCCGTCCGAGTGGGTGCGAGAGAGGGCCGCTGGCATCGTCGCCGACGCCACGACAGCGCCACTTTCGACGGAGTGGAAGTCGAAACGCGCTGCGCCGCACCCGGTGTCGCACTCCTGACTGGGACGAATCGCCAGACGGCCGCCCACCCACAATGCGGTGGCGAACGGTGCCACAGAGAAGCTCGTGAGCTCGGACTCACCGCGCCGGATGTGCGCCTCCGTCTCATCGATGACGGCGTAGCGGTCCCCGCCCGGTTCGCCGACCAGGGTCGCGACGCCCGCGTAGGGTCCAGCGCAATCGAGCGCGGCGCCGAGCGGGAGCCGCTCGTTCGATTCGGCCACGACGGTGAAGCCGGCGCCGTCTCGCGTCAGGTCGAACCCGCATTCGCGGCGCTCGAGCACGTACACGAGAGGCTCGGGCACGGTCAGATCCAGCGCCTTTTGGCTGTCGGGGAAGAGGGCAAAGCCGGCGGCCTCGAACGCGTACGATGAGAGGGAGAAGCCCAGGGAGAGCGGTGTGGGCGTGAGCGGCCCCGAGAGGTCATAGAGCGAGAGCCCGGTCTCGTCGGCGATGAGCAATCGGTCACCGAAGAGGACCGGCGTCGCCCGTCCCGAGAGCGGAATCGAGCGCAGCGACTCGATCGGCTCTGCAGCCTCGACATCGATTACCAGCGCGCCCGGCTCCATGATCGGCGCCTCCGACTCGCTTCGGGCGAAGACCGGCTCCCAACTCACGACCAGCCAGCGCTCCCCGAGCAATCGATGAACCACTTCCGCACCCGCCGGAATCGGAATACACCCCAGCACCTCGGGTGCGCCTGGATCGCGCGCATCGACAAGCGCGTCACCCACGACCACGAGGCGCCGCCCCCCGGCCTCGGGGAGCGCCGTCAGGTGCTCGTCGATGAGCGACTGCGTACTCCAGACCGTCGTCCACGGCGTTCCCGGCGTGTCGCGAAACCACGTCGCGTAGGAGAACGTGTCCTGAACGGTCGCGGTGTCACCAAAGACGGGCAGTGTCCCCGTCACCGTGAAGCCGGTTGGCGCAGTAATGGCCTCGATTCGAAACTGAGTTGAACAGGCCGTGAAGCAATCGCGCGGACACGACGGCGAGTCCGCGCAGACGAGCGGACCGGCCCAGCTGTGGCGAGCGGGCGGGTCTGGGATGGTGAGGTCAGTCACATCGGGCGCACCCATCGGCGTGGCGGGTGCCGCCGGGAGCGGGTCTGACCAAGACAGGGCCTCGATGACGACGTCGCTGTCGCTCAGCGCCGACGAAGGCCCACTACTTGCCACAAAAACGCCCGAGGCTGTCGCCAGGACCGACGATGCGATCTCCTGCGCCCCATCACGGTCGTAGGGCAGGTTCGGCCGCAACTCCCTCCAGCGTACGTCGCCGTTGCGGTCGTAGCGGGTGCGGCGCACCCCGTAGAGCTCGCCGTAGTCGCCTGGGAGATCGAGGGCGACCTCGCGGCTGGCGACGTAGAGGTCGCCGCCACGGCCAAAGGCGAGGGCCGACACGGCGCCGGCAGCCGCCTCCTCGGACCAGAGTGCGGTCCCGTCCGCGGCGAGCACATGAAGTGAGCCAAAACCGGCCTCGCCGCCCACCTTTCTTTCGCCGGCCACCGCGATCCGGCCATCGGTCCCCACACTGAGGCCGGCGTACCCCCAACTCTCGAACGACGACATGTCGGTGGAGCGGGCCCAGCGGCGGTCGCCATCCGGCGTCCACGTCGTGACCAGCACAGACAGCGGGCCGTCGGCGTCGGTGGTCGACGCGGTGATCCAGACGACTTCGGACCCGACGCGAGCGGCTTCGAAGCCCTTGAAGGTGCCGTCGGCTCCTTTCAGCTCCACCTCGGCTCCCATGACGCCGTCCGCGCCCCACGAGCCCACGACGATGCGGCCGTCTTCGGTTCGGCCGGCGATCAGCACCTGCTCGTCCACGACGTCCAGGTGTTGCCCACTGCACACGTCAGAAGTACCGACGTCGCATGTGATCTCCCACGTCACGGCGCCACTTTCAGCGTCATGTCGGCGGAGGAGAAAGGGCGGGTCGGCGTAGCCCGTACCGAGCTGCGCCGCCAAGACGACGGCGTCACCGTCGAGGGTATCGAGGTCCCGGAGCTGTTCACTCGCGGTACGCGGGCCTTCGCGAACCGAATGCCAGAGCGGCACTCCGCTCGCGTCGAAGCGTGCCGTCCACAGCTCTTCCCGGTTGTACTGACTATCCTCCCGCACGAGGCCCGCGGCATAGAAGCCGCCCACGGCATCGGGCGTGAGCAGCGGAGACCTCTCCTGCGTGAAATGGCCGCCGTCGACGCGGACGAAGAAGGGCCGAGTGGGCGCACCGATGGGGCCGAGCGAATCGGGAACGGGCGTGTGGCTGTCGCCCGCGGCCGTGTCCGCAGTGCCCTCGTCCGTCGACGCGTCCGAACATCCTGAAGCGGCCAGGGCGAGCCCGGAAAGTAGAAAGGAGTGCAGTGACCAACTCGTTGTATTCACAACTAGTCATCACAAACCGGCGTGGCCGGTTCGCAGTCCTTCACCCAGTTTGCGGGGTCGAGGCAGCCCTCCGTCTCGTCCGCGCGGGTCTCGCACGCGTCGAAGGCCATGACCGGCTGGCAGCGGTCGGACACGGGTCCCCACGACTCACACCCGCTGGCGCAGATCGCGTCGTCGTTGCGGCGACTCCAGAAGATCCCGTCTTTGCCCACGAGGAACCAGTCCTCGATGATCGGGTCGCCAAAGTAGCCGTTGACGCGCAGCAGCGCGGGCTGGCCCGCCTGAAGCGCTCCCCGGATGCACGCGGAGTCTGCGAAGGTCGCGCTGTTCCGCTGGAGAACAGGGCAGGGCTCCGG
>CANMLD010000309.1 GCA_947498315.1 Pseudomonadota bacterium
CCAATGGCGGCGACGTCGAAAGAGGTGACGGATGAACGTCGGACGCATCCTCGCGGTCGCCTCCAACACTCGAAAGGAGGCGTTTCGAAACCGCGCCTTCCTCGTGCTGCTCATCCTTGGTCTGGCGCTCATCGGCACTGGGTGGGCGCTGTCGAATTTGGCCGTAACGTCTCAAAAGTCCAGGGTTCTTCTGGACTTCGGCTATTTCGCAGTCGGTCTGCTCGCGTCGATCGCCGGGATCCTGATGGGCGTCATCTTGCTCTACAAGGAGCTCGACCGGAAGACCATCTTCACGCTGCTGCCGAAGCCGGTGTGGCGCCACGAGATCGTGCTCGGAAAGTTCCTCGGCCTCCTTACACTCATCATCGGGCTCGTCGTCTTCCTCGGAGGCGCATGGGTGCTGATGCTCGCTATGCAAGACGCCTTGATCGTGGGAGGCGTCTCGGTCTTGCCCCAGCTCTTGAAGGCGCTCGCGCTCATGGTGCTCGAAGCCATGCTGATGACCTCGGTCGCGCTGCTCTTCTCGGCGTGGACGAGGCCGTTCCTGTCTGGGCTATTCACGATTGGTTACTTCGTGATGGGCCGGACGGTCTTCCTCCTCCACGAGCATCTATCGGGCCGTAAAGGCGCGCTCGCTGAGCAGGGGCCACTGCGTGACCTCGCGCAGGGGGTGACCAAGATCATACCCGATCTCTCCGCCTTCAACGTCTCGCAAGAGGTCGTCCTGGGTATCCACGTCCCGGTCGACTACGTTGGCGCAAGCGCGCTCTACGCCTTCAGCTTCACCGCCGTGTTTCTCGTTCTGGCCATCGTGCTCTTTGCCCGCCGAGACTTCGTGTGAGCGTTCGAGAGGGGGAACGGACGGGACGGCGCTGGCCGCTCTACGTCGCCGTAGGCTTGGTCGCGTTCGGTGCACTGTGGGTCAAGGTGCGCATCGAGGCCGGGCGTTCGCTCGCCGAGGCGCAGGCCATCGAAGCAGAGGGCGACGCGGTCCTGTCGATCGCCATCTACAAAGACGCCGTCTCTTGGTATTCGCCTGGCTCCGGCCCTGTAGGCGAGGCCGTCGCGCGACTGATGGCCTACAGCCGCGACGACGCCGCGCCGGAACAGGCGCTCGCCGCGGCGCGAGCCCTACGCGGCGCCATCTTCGCGATTCGCAGCACGTGGAGCCCATACTCCGAGCTGCTGCCCGAGTTGAACGACCGGATCGCCCGGCTCATGACGCGCGGGATGGCGCCAGAACACGAAGTCCGACACCGCGCGTTGCTCGAACGCGATCACGCGCCAGCGCTCGGATGGTCGCTCCTCGCCGTCATTGCGTTCGTCATGTGGGTCGGCTGCCTCTTCGGGCTCGCCACCCGCGGCTTCGACGACGACGGCGCCTTCTCGCTCACGCGCTCCCGCTACTGGATCGTCGGCTTCGCGCTGACGGCGATGCTCTGGATGGTCGGCCTCGCGCTCGCGTGAAGGCTCGGCCCATTGGAACCTGAGAGACCCTCGAGGAGTAGGCATTACGCATGAACCACGCCGACCTCACTGGAAAAGACCGAATCAAGGTCCTCTTCCTGCGCCCGCCGCGGCACTACTGGCCGATCCTCAATGAATCGGACAACTTCCTGCTACCACTCGGGTATCCGTCGCTTGCGGCCTACGTTCGCCGCGAGATCCCCGAGGTGCAGGTCGAGATCCTCGACTGTTGCCCGCTCAAGATCGGCTGGCAGTCCCTCCGTGAGGAGCTCGCGATCCGGAAGCCGGACATCGTCTGCATCGGTGAGAAGGTCTGCTACATTCACGAGGCCTTCCGAGGTTTCCGGCTCGTCAAGGAGGTCTTGCCCGAATGCGTGACCATCACGGGTGGCCACTTCTCGTCGCACCTTCCGAAGTACTCGCTCGATCAATGCCCGGCCATCGACTACTGCATCCGCTACGAGGGTGAGGTCCCGCTCGCTCAGCTCATCGAGGGGCTGCTTGGAAAGCGTAAGCTGAAGGAGGCTCAGAACCTCGTCTACAAGGACAGCGGGCGGCACGTCGAGACCCACATCGGGCCGAACATCGAGGACCTCGACGAGCTGCCGGTCCCGGCCTACGACATCGCCAACCTCGAGGCGTACTCCCCCTTCGGCTACCTGTGGCCCAAGGCGACCACCATTCAGCGTAGCCGCGGGTGCGTGGACACCTGCAAGTTCTGCTCGTGGATCACCATCGAGGCCAAGCACAAGCGGCAGCCTGACGGCAGCGTCGTTCATCGGCCCAACTACCGGTCCAAGTCGGTCGAACGGGTGGTCTACGAGACCGAGCTGCTCTACGAGAAGTACGGTGCGCGCTACCTCTTCTGGGTCGACGCCACCTGGAACGTCGACAGCGAGTGGCTCGCGCTCTACTGCGAGGAGATCATCCGTCGTAAGTACAAGCTCGGCTGGTGGGCCTTCACGCGCCTCGACCAGATGCTGCAGCAGGAGAAGGACGGCGTCTTCGAGCTGATGGTCCGTGCCGGGCTTCGGCACGTGCTCGTTGGCGTGGAGCGTCCGGGCGAGTCGAACCTCGGCTGGCTCAACAAACACGGCTACGGCTATGACGTCGCCAAGAAGGCCTTCGGCATCATGAAGACGAAGTACCCCGAGGTCTTCCGCCAGGGCACCTTCATCACGGGGATTCGTCCCGATAACGCCGAGTCCATCCGAAACCTCCTGACGTACGCGCACGAGATCGACCTCGACTTCGCGGCCTTCCACCCGATTACGCCCTTCCCGGGTACGCCGCTCTACGACGAAGCGGTCAAGAGCGGCTGGCTCGAAGAGACCGACTTCGCCAAGTACGACATGTTCTGCCCCGTCATGCCGACCGAGCACCTCTCACGGGAAGAGGTCGCGCACTGGACCACCTGGTGCCAGCAGAACTTCGTGGCCAAGAAGCCGCTCCGCTACTTCAGCCGTATGTTCTCACCACACCCGATTCGGCGCCGTCTGCACCTCTGGTTCTTCGCGTCGATCGGGCGCGTTCTCGCCAATCAGGCGATGATGCATTATCAGGGCGAACAGGTCTTCGAGGGCTTCGGCGGCGTGAACAAGCTCTGGCGGCCGGCCTGGTACGACGCGTAGGGACGTAATGAGGATTCTGCTCGGCGCTGTTTCGTTCGCGCTGATGGCGCTCAACATGCTCTTTTGGGTGCCGCTGCTCCTCGTGGTGGCGCTGGTGCGCTTCGTGCTGCCCTTCGGGGCCGTGCGCCGCGCCATCGCGCCCGTGCTCTCGGCGATCGTCGAAGCCTGGGTCGGCTGCAACAGCGCGGGCATGGCGCTCATGCATCGCACGCGCTGGGACGTTGTCGGCTTCGAACAGCTCGACCGCGCGAGCTGGTACATGGTCGTCTCGAACCATCAGTCGTGGGTCGACATCGTGGTGCTCCAGCACCTCCTGAATCGCCGCATCCCCATCCTCAAGTTCTTTTTGAAGCGGGAGCTCATCTGGGTGCCCCTCATGGGCCTCGCCTGGTGGGCCCTCGAGTTCCCCTTCATGTGGCGCTTCAGTGAGGCCTACCTGAGCAAGCACCCGGAGATGCGGGGGCGCGATCAAGAGGCCACGCGGCTCGCCTGCGCCAAGTTCTCCGAGAACCCAACGAGCGTCATGAACTTCCTCGAAGGGACCCGCTTCACGCTGGAGAAGAAGGAGCGTCAAGGCTCGCCATTTCGCTACCTGCTCAAGCCGAAGTCAGGCGGCCTCGCCATGGCTCTCAGCTCGATGGGCGACAAGTTCCGCGCGATCCTCGACGTTACCATCGTCTACCCCGACGGCATCCCGACGCTCTGGACCTTCCTCCAAGGCAAGGTATCCCGCATCACCGTTCTTGCACGGCTCGTCACCATCCCCGCTGAGATCTTGACCTCCGACTACGCCGGGGACGCTGACGCTCGCGCGGCTTTTCAGGCGTGGGTAAATCGGGTTTGGCAGGAGAAAGATCAACAGATCGCGAC
>CANMLD010000310.1 GCA_947498315.1 Pseudomonadota bacterium
GAACGCCACTGCGCGACGGCGTATAAGCACTACGAACAGGCCAAGCTCCGCTCGAACGCGGTCGACTTCAACGACCTCATCGTCAAGGTCGTGCAGCTCTTCGAAGACCACCCGCCGGTCCTGTCAGAGTGGCAGTACAAGTGGCGGTACATCATGGTCGACGAGTTTCAGGATACGGACCGCGCTCAAGTGCGCCTGCTCCGGTTGCTGGCGGGCGAACGCGCGAATCTCTGCGTCGTCGGAGACGATGACCAGTCGATCTACCGGTGGCGAGGCGCCGAGGTCAGGAACATCCTCGACTTCCCGCAGTCCTTTGACGGGCGCGAGGTCGGCGTCGTCCGTCTCGAACGCAACTATCGCTCTACCGCCAACATCCTTCGCGCGGCGTCTTCGCTCATCGCGCACAACCGTGAGCGCCACGACAAGACGCTACGCACCGAACAAGCGGCTGGCGAACAGCTACGACTCTTCATCTCCGAGACGGAGACTGGCGAAGCACGCTGGGTCGTAAAGCGGGCGCTCGAGGTCAAGCAGTCGGGGACTCCGCTCAATGAGATCGCGATCTTCTACCGAACACACTCCCAAAGCCGTGTCTTCGAAGACGCGCTGAGAGCCCAGGGCATCCCCTACAATGTGGTGGGTGGTCTCAAGTTCTACGAACGCAAAGAGATCAAGGACGTCCTCGCCTACCTGCGGCTCATCCACAACCTCTCGGACGACATCGCGCTCCTGCGGGTCCTCGACGCCCCACCACGTGGGATCGGCGACAAGACCATCGAGCGCGTCGGGGAGGTGGCGAACGCCCTCGGCTTAGGGCTCTTCGAAGCGATGGAGGTCTACGCTCAGTCCGCGGACGGGTCGCGAGCGCGCAAGGCCATCGAGACCTTCCGGGCGCAGATCCTGAAGCTCCGGGCTATCGCCGAAGCCAAACGGGACGCGCTCGAAGTGGCCACCGCGACCATCAAAGAGACGGGCTTCGAAGACTGGCTGAAGGCCGACAAGACCCACGAAGCGGAGACGCGAGTCGAGAACCTCCAGGAGTTCCTGCTCAGCGTCGAGGAGTGGCGGAAACGCCAGAGCGAACCTACGCTCACCGCGTTCATCGACCACGTATCGCTCCTCACGAGCCTCGACGAGGACGCCCGCGGTCTCGCGATGACGCTGATGACCGTCCACGCGGCCAAGGGCCTCGAGTTCGATGCCGTGTTCGTCACGGGGCTCGAGGAGGATGTGTTCCCTCACTTCAACTCGAAAGATACCGAAGCCATCGAAGAGGAGCGGCGCCTGGCCTACGTCGCCATCACGCGCGGTCGCGATCGGGTCTTTCTCAGCTACGCTCGTAGCCGGCAACGTTTCGGTCGCACCGACATGAACCCGCCCTCTCGGTTCATCCGGGAGATCGCGCCGGAGGTCCTTCGGACGGAGACCGAGCTCGGATCTGGAAGCGGCCGAGCGCCAGCGTGGGCGGGTGGGGCAGGGGGCGGTGGCGCATCCGGCAGCTCTGGACGCACGAACCTCGGCTGGGCCACAGCGTCGAAGTCGTCTCTCTTCGGCTCCGGGATCCCTAAAGCCGCTGCGGGCGCATCGTCGTCCTTAGGGCGCCCATCGCCCGTCATGCCGCACGTCCGTCCCTCAGCGACCCCTCGCGGCGGTCGCCCCGACCTCGACTACTCCGACTCGCAGGTCGATCCCGATGAGGGGAGCGGTGGCCTCCGCGCCGGGACACGAGTTCTGCACCCGCGCTTCGGCACCGGTAAGGTCATCGCCGTCGAAGGGCAGGGGCCCGACGCCAAAGCGACCGTGCGCTTCCCCATCATCGGGGACAAGTTCATCGTCGCGAAGTTCCTGACGCTCGCGCCCTGAACCCCTGTTAGTGTGCGTGCCAAGGCACGGTCGAGTTCAAGACCGCGTCATGAAAGAGGATCATGTCGATGACGCCCGGCCCTTTGGCGAAGCGTTTGTCGTGACCGCCAGGGACCTCCCGATGACGCACCGGCAGGCCGAGCGCGGTGAGATCGCGAGCAAAGGCCCCGATGTCTCGCCGATAGCCGTCTCGGGAGCTCGTGAGCAGGTTGATGACCGACGGGACCTTCGCCATGAGAGTGTCTCGCTTCCGCACGAACGACGGGAGCAAGCCCTTGACCGACGCCTGCTCGGTCCCGATGGCTCGGAACTGCCCAGGGTAGGCCAAGGCAAGACGGAGGGCGTGGCGTCCGCCCAGTGAGATGCCGTCCACGCCACGGGAGGCCGGTCCGGCCTTCACCGGCAGGTTCTTCTCGGCCCAGGGGATGAACACGTCCATCACTCGACGTTCGAAGCGGCTCTCCCACTTCACCGGCGCGGGGAGCCCGACGAAGACGAGCCCGCCGTAGCCGGACTGCCTGCGCCGCTGGTAACTCTCGAAGAGGGGCCCCGTTAGGAGGCCACCAAAGTCGGCTTCGGTGAAGTGGCCCCTTCCAACGGCGGCGACACCTTCGGTCAGCCCGTACTTCTCGACCCAGCCCGCCGCGGAGGCACGGTCGCCGCGTTTCAGTTCACCGAGGCCCGCGATGAGAAAGACGACAGGGTAGGGCCCCGCCCCATAGGGCGCGACCACCACGACCGGCTGGCCGTCCACGATGTAGGTGACAGGAGCGCTGTCAGCGAACAGGCACGCGAACGCGAGCGAAACGAACAAGGGAGAGACGACTCAGCGCGCCAAGGCTGGGCTCTCCCAGCGCTCGAAGCTCACCCGGGCGCCGCTGCGCTT
This sequence comes from Pseudomonadota bacterium, assembly GCA_947498315.1. Taxonomy (GTDB): domain Bacteria; phylum Myxococcota_A; class UBA9042; genus SXOO01. The sequence continues at coordinate 2,750 of CANMLD010000310.1, forward strand.
GCCCGCCTTGAACAGGGTCGTCGACGTGCGCCGTTGCGTGCCAACGCCGGCCGCGTCGTACCACGTCATCTGGTGCTCACTGAGTTGGCTCTCGGGACCTTCGTACGCGAAGGACTCCTCGCGAGCGCCGATGACCTTACTTCGCCCATCGGTCGTGTCCGAAGAGACGGAGGCGACTTGGCCACGCGCGTTACGCTTTCTGACTTCGACTTCATGTTCTGTGATCTCGTCGTCGAGATCGAAGACCCAGCGGTCCGTCGTGTCACCGCGCGTCTCGATGAGCCAGCGCGTCTTCTGAGTGCCTGCCGCGTCGTAGACCGAGTAATCTGTAGCGCTGAAGGCGATCTCACCTTTGCGCTGAATCATGCGAGACAAAGAGTAGCGTGTCTCGACCAGCTCACCGGCCGCGTCTCGGACCGTCGTGGTGCTCAAGAGCGCGCCGTCGTCTTCGCGCTCGGACGAGGTCAACTCTGTGCGTGCGAGCGTCCGTTCAGGTCCAGACCAGTAGGACGTAACGTGCTCGTCTTGAAGACCAGGGCGGCCCGGGCGAAAGACGGTCTCCGTCTCCGAACCGAGCATCCCATCGCTGTTCCACGTCCGTCGAACGACCCGCTCGCGCCGATCACCGCGCCACGTCGTCTCGATGATGGTACGGCCCGTGAACTTCGAGTCCTGACCGTAATGCTGGAGGGTGCGCGTGCGTTCACGCCCGGCGCCGTCGAGTTTGACAGATTCGACGTCTGCCGACGTGTGGACGAAGTTCTCTTCGCCAGGGAAGCGGGCGCCAGCGATGGCCGGGATGCCCACGGCAAACGCGAGGGCGGTGCGAGTCAGAAATCCACCGGTAGCCATGATTCCTCCGAGGCGAAAGACGAGCCCGCGAAGAGGGTAACGGTCTGAGCAACCGGCCGCAATCGCGATGCGGTCGCGCCGCGTCCTTATCAACCCTCGCGAGTCAGGTTGATTCCCCAGCGAGGCGCAAGACCCCGCTCAGCATATGGTGGGTGAGCCCCCAGATCTGACGGCCTTGGTAGTCCCATGCCGGGAGCCGCATTGAGACGCCCTCGACGTCGTACACTCTCTCACGCTGGTGCTCGGGGGTGAGAAGGTGGGAGACGGGGACCCACAGCGACTCTTGAACTTCAAAGGAGGGCCGAAGGGTAGGGCGGGGCCCTGCCCCGGTCAGGACGAAGAGGTGCGGCGTCAC
>CANMLD010000311.1 GCA_947498315.1 Pseudomonadota bacterium
GAGTTGGCGCCGATAGGCGCGTACTTGAGCGACGAAGACGGGCTCATAGCCCTTCTAGGAGCGAGAGCAACTCGATGCTCGAAAATTGCCGGCGGACGCCAATCGGAGTTTTGTCTGACTCTCTCAGCGCCCACCGCGACGCAGCAGCCGTATATCGATGGCCTCCATCCCCGCCGCCCGCGCGCTCTCGAGGCCGAGGTCGGTGTCCTCGAACGCGCGGCAGCGGCGCGGGTCCACCTTTAGGAGCTCGGCGGCGAGCAGGTACGTGTCGGGCGACGGCTTCGGGCGAGTGACGTCTTCCGCGGCGACGAGCGCCGAGAACCAGTCCCGGATCTCGATGGCCCGCAGCGCCCGGTCCGCCAGAGCACGGAGGCTGCCGGTCGCGACGGCCATCGGCAGTCTCCCTCGGGCCGCGGCGGCGATGGCGACGACTTCGGGGATGGGCGACGGGGACGCAAGGTGGTGCTCCGTCAGCGCCTCCTTCAGCGCGGCGACCTCCTTGATGTCGACATGAAGGCCAGCCTCTCGAGATAGCAGCGCGATGATGTCGCGGGTCGGGACGCCGCCGAGCGCGTAGAAGCGCGCCTCTGGCAGCACGAGCCCGTAGCGGACGAGCGCCTCGGTCCAGGCCCGGAAGTGGCCGGGCATGGTGTCGACGAGGGTGCCGTCGCAGTCGAAGATGAGCGCCGCTGGGGTCATTGTAGCACCACGGCCTCAGCCCTTCACACTCCCCGCCGTGAGCCCGCTCACGAGGAAGTTCTGGAGGCGGTAGAAGAGCGCCATGACCGGGATCGACACGATGATGGAGGCGGCGGCGAAGCTGCCCCAGAGCGTCGACTTGGGGTCCGCGTAACGTTGAATGGTGACCGGGAGGGTCTGAGCGAGCGGGTCGTTGTTGAAGGTGAACGCGAGCACGAACTCGTTCCACGCGGTCATGAACGAGAAGAGCGCCGTCACCGCGATCGCAGGCGCGGCGAGCGGCAAGATGATGCGGACGAAGATGGTGAAGCGGCCGGCGCCGTCCATGATGGCCGACTCTTCGAGCTCTCTCGGGATGGTGTCGAAGTAGCCTTTCAGCATCCAGACGCAGAAGGGGATGGCCGTCGTCGAGTAGACGATGATGAGGCCGAGGAGGCCGTCGAGGAGCCCGAGCTCGTTCATGATCACGAAGAGCGGGATGAGCATCAGGACGCCGGGGAACATCTGCGTAACGAGGAACATCGTCATGCCGCCGTTGCGCCCATAGAAGCGGAAACGGCTGAAGGCGTAGGCGGCGGTGGTCGCGAGCGCGACGCCCACGACCGTAGTCGCGAGGCTCACGATGATGCTGTTCCACAGCTGGGGGCCGAAGAGCCACTCGCCCTCCGAGGTGGTCGCCGAGGTCACTTCTTTGAAGTGTTCGAGGGTCCAGCCGCCCTCGAAGGGGTTCAGCTCGGTCTGAAAACCCTGGCCGGGCGCGAGCGCCTTTCGGAGGACCAGGAGCACGGGAAAGAGGATGAGGGCGGTGACCGGAACGAGGACGAGGTGCGGCCAGATGCGCGACCACCGGGACTCCTTCAGCACGGCGCCGTCGGTGTGACTCACGAGATCGCCCCTTCGCTGGCTTTGGTCACGCGGGTCGTCACCCAGGTGTAGGCCAGCAGGATGAAGAAGATGAGGACCGAGTAGGCCGCCGCGTAGCCGTGGCGGTGCTGTTCGTGGAAGGTCCGGTAGGCCTCGGTGATGAGGATCTCGGTGTTTCCGGCGCCCATCGACACGAGGTAGATGACGTTGAACAGATTGAAGGTCCAGATGGTGCCGAGGATGATGGCCGGCAAGAGCGCGGGCTTCAGGAGCGGCAACGTGATGGAGCGGAAGCGCTGCCACGCCGACGCGCCGTCGAGAGACGCCGCCTCGTAGAGATCGCCGGGGATCGACTGCAAAGCCCCGAGCGAGACCACCATCATGAACGGGAAGCCAAGCCAGGTGTTCGTCACGAGGTTCGGGATGAAGTTGGTCCAGAAGTGGTCGCCGAGCCAGCCGACGGGCGGGATCCCGATGGTGCCGAGCAGGCTGTTGATAGGGCCGTCCTCACCGAGGAAGAGGCTGCGCCAGAGGAGCGCCGTGATGTAGCTGGGAACGGCCCAGGGGAGCACCAGCAGCACCCGGTAGATGCGACGACCAGCGAGGCCGGGGCGGTTCAGGAGGAGCGCGAGCCCGAGGCCGATGGCGACGTGCAGGAAGACGTTGGCGACCGTCCAGAAGACCGTGACGCCGAGCGTGCGCCAGAAGTGGATATCGGCGGTGTCCGAGGGCGCCACGATCTCCACGAAGTTCCCAAACCCGATGAACTCATAGGCGTTTCCCTCGAGGTGGTAGTGGTAGAAGGCGAGGCCGATCCCCATGGTGAACGGCGCGACCACGAGGACCACGAGGCCGACGACGGCCGGGGTCACATAGGCGTAGACGCCGGGGTCGCGTCGCACATTGTAGAGCAGCCGCAGTATCGGCAGCACGAGCGCCGCAAAGAGCAGCGAGAGGCCGAACGACCATGGCAGAGCGTCCCAGTCGTAAGGCGCGACGAGGGCATCGGCCACCTGCGGATGGAGCTCGACGGTCGCGCGCACGTCCGCGAGAGCCGCGACGTTGCCCGGGAGCGCATCCGGCCCGAGGCCGAGATGGTCGCGCGTGAGCCGTAGCGCACCGTCTGGGCTCCAGACCTCGCGCCCGGGGATCGGCGAGACCAGCGCCCACTCTCCACCGGCGTCGGCCGCCTTCTGGACGGCGAGCAGGTCCTGACCCCGTGCTTCGATCTGGGCCTGAACGGCGACTCGCACCGTCGTCGCCGAGAGGAAAGGCGCCGCGATGGCGAGCGGCACCAGCGCGCCGAGGAGGGAGTTCAGTGTGCCTCTCGGTCGCACCGAGAGATGGTGGTCGAGGAACGCAAAGAGAGCCGTCACGAGGAGCGCGGCGAGAAAGGGCCAGAGCGGCAACGGGGCCGTCGGCGCCGGTACCCGAAGGAGCGCCGCCGCCAGACCAATGAGACTCTGCCCATCCTGGGCGCGTACCGGCGCGTAGGCGGCCAGGCGGAGCACGCCGGGTTCGACGTCGGAGACCTCGGTGAGCTCCGCGAGGCGGAGCGGACGGGCCCGTTCGGCGTCAGACGCGAAGCGCGCTTGGAGGTGATTGGTCCGGTCGAGCACCGGCCGGTCCATGTCCGCGATGGCGCCCGGCGCGCCCCCAGAGGCCGCGCCGCCGTCGAGGGCGTAGATTGTCGATGCCTTGCGCCGGACGCCGAATGCGTCGGGGCGGCCGGCGTCGACGACCACGAGCCGGTGCAGCTCGGGGTGAGCTTCGGCGAGGGCGACGCCGTACGCGACGATGGCGGGGCTTCGCGTACCGCGGCTGGACTCCGCGAGCCTGGCGGCCCCGCGCGCGACCCCGAGCGCCTGCAGGAGCGCCCGATCTTCGAGCAGCCCACGACTCATGCGCTGAATGGACCAGGCGCCGGCCCCGGCGACCATGAGCGAGAGGACCCCCACGACCAGCATACGAGTGATGGGCCCCGGGAGCGGATGGTCCTCCCCCTTGCGCGCGGTCGCGACTGGGCTCACGGGGTGCCGGCTCCACCCGCGGCGCGCGTCATGTCGGCGTCGATCTTCTTCTGCGCCGCCTTCATCGCGTCCGCCGGCGACGTGTCGCCCGAGATCACGGAGAGGAGAGCGTCGTTGTAAGGCGTCCAGATCTGCTGCATGCGCGGGCTCGACGGCATGACGACCGATTGGTCCGCCTGATCGCGAAAGGCCTGCATCGCCGGGTCGATGTTGCCGCTCGCCCAGATAGTCTGGTTCGCCACAGGCTGCTTACCGACGTCGAAACGAATGCGTGCTGACGCGTCGCTCACTAGGAATCGCGCGAGCGCCATCGCGGCCGTCTTCTTCTCAGGTGACGCCTGTTTGTTGAGGAAC
>CANMLD010000312.1 GCA_947498315.1 Pseudomonadota bacterium
TTCGCGGTCCGGTACTTCGCGGTCCGGTACTTCGCGGTCCGGTACTTCGCGGTCCGGTACTTCGCGGTCCGGTACTTCGCGGTCCGGTACTTCGCGGTCCGGTACTTCGCGGTCCGGTACTTCGACCGTGGGTTCGCCCGTGCGCACGGGACCCGGCGGTACTACGGGAGCAGCATCCTCGGTGCACTTCTCGATGGCCCACGCGAGCGCCTTGGCGAGGGCGGCATCGCCCCGTTCGGCGGTGGCCTGCAAGGCGGGGATCACATTGGGATCAGCGAGTTGTCCGAGCGCCTCGGCAGCGGCGATGGCGACCCTCACATCGGTCTCGGAGAGTCGCTGGGCGATGAGCGGCGCAGCGACCTTCACCTTGAGCGCGGCGAGTGCACCGATGAGCGCCAGCTGGGCCTGTGGCTCATGACCAGCACGACCGAGCGATGCGGCCAGCGCGCTCGAAGCGCCGGTGGCTCCGAGGCTGCCCAGCACATCGGCAATGGCCGCAACTCGACCCGCTGTGTCTCGACCCGATTCGAGTTTGGGGAGCATGGCGATGAGCGCAGGGATTGCGGACTCCGACCGGAGATAGCCGAGACCGAGGACCGCTGCCTCCTGAACGTCTGCCTGAGGAACACCCAGCAGGAGTCCGAGGACAGGCACTGCCCGAGCGTCCTTGGCCCCAGCCAGCGCTCGTGCAGCCGCGATGCGTACGAAGCTCGGAGTCATCTCGGCAAGGGCGCGATTGGCGAGGGCTCCGGCAGCGTCTGGCATGTAGCCTCGACCGAGTGTCACCGCGGCAGTCTCCTGAAGGCGAGGCTCCGTCGAGAAGAGCGCCTTGACGAGGGCAAGGCGAGCAGCCTCGCCCTTGAACTTCACCAGCCCAGCGGCAGCATGAATTCGGGTTCGGACGGCGAGGGTGTCGTCGTCAACAGCAGCAGCGAGTATGCCCTCCACTTCAGGTTGGCCGAGCTCGCCCAGCGCGAGGAGGGCCTCGCCGCGTTTTTCGGCGGAGATCATGGGCAGCGCCTCGCTGACCGCGCGTGAACGGTCCGCCGCGTCCCCGCCCGAGAGCACGAGGAGCCGACGCGCTGCGAGGCGGACGCCCCCATCATCGTCGTTCAGGGCAGCCACGGCGACACCAACTCCCGCCTCGCCAGCCTCCATGAGCTCAGCAAGCGGAGCACAGGACTCTGGGGTAAAGGTGGGGCACCGGCTGGCAGTCTCGAGCGTCCTTTGATCGACGGCCACAGCAGCAGAAGGATGGAGGACGACTAGCGCCACAGACAGGATGGGCCATAGCGCTCGAGCGGAGACCGCAGGCGCGAACAGGCGTAGCGTGAAAAAGGTCATAATGAGATCCTAGCCTGGAAGTGGTTTCCGTGTCACGAGACCGGCCCGATCGACCTCATCGCGGTGTCGCGAAGGTTCGCGGCCCTACCCCCTTCGGAGTCTGCTGCACATGCCTCGAATCGAGTCTCTCTCAGTCACCCTTCGACGCCAGCGGGCTGAACGCGCGGCAGTCGCTCCGATCCAGACGGGAGCGGCCGACTCTCTGCTTGAGCTCTGGCTCGAGTTCAACGGTCACCGGATCGCTGCCCTCGCAACGCATACTGACGACGGCGCGATTAGCGCGAAGTTCTGGCCACGGAGCATGTCGCACAGCGTCGCGCTCGTGGTTCCTACGCCAGCGCTGTGGGATGGCGACGCGATACAGGTCGCGGTAGCCTTCGACACTGACGGTGGCACCTGGAACGTGGACTTTGAACCCGAGCCCCTTCAGCCGGGGCAGCTCATCGACATCTGGGCGGAGCGCCCAACGCCCATATGGCGGGTGTGAGTTAGCGCCGATTCGGTCTCAGGGGCTACGGCGCTCCGGCGCATCGACAGGGCACCTAAGGTCCGGTAGTGTTTCGCGCCAGTCGTGAAGCGCCCGTCGTCGGGGCTCGCGACATCATCTGGAGGCCATCTGCTGGAGGCCGACCACTGGAGGCCATGGTGGAACGCGCAAATCTCGATTGGAACAACCTTGGCTTTGCTCTCGTCCCGACGGACGTAAACGTCGTCTATCGGTGGAGTGACGGTGTATGGAGCGCACCGGAGTTTCGAGAGAACTTCGACCTGAACCTCTCGATGGCAGCGACCGCCCTGCACTACGGCCAAGCCATCTTCGAGGGGCTGAAGGCCTTCGAACTCGCGGATGGCCGAGTCGCCATCTTCCGGCCAGACGAGAACGCTAGTCGTATGCAGAACGGCGCGAAGAAGCTCCTCATGGAGGCTCCACCCGAGGAACTCTTCCTCGAGGCCTGCGTCGAGATCGTGCGCCGAAATCGCCGATTCGTCCCCCCGCATGAATCGGGAGCGTCTCTCTACTTGCGGCCCTTCTTGCTCGGCGTGAGCCCTCAGGTTGGCGTGAGGCCGGCTGTTGACTACCTGTTCGCGATCTTCGTGACGCCCGTCGGCCCCTACTTCAAGGGCGCGAAGCGCACCATTCAGCTCCGCGTCGATGAAGAAGTGCACCGCGCTGCACCGCTCGGGGTGGGTGACGTAAAGGCCGCCGGCAACTACGCCGCCGGGATGCGAGCGGTCTCTGCGGCTCAACGAGATGGATTCGACAACGTCATCTATCTCGATGCGCGAGAGGGCCGCTACATCGACGAGACCGGCGCGACGAACTTCTACGGCGTGCTCAGCGGACCGGGCGGCAGCACGTACGTCACGCCCAAAAGTCGCTCCATCTTGGCGTCGATTACCAACAAGAGCTTGATGATCCTCGCCAAGGATCTCGGCTTCAAGGTCGAACATCGCCCCATCGACGTGTCGGAGCTCGGCTCCTTCTCGGAAGCCGGGGCCGTCGGCACGGGTGCCGGGATCGCGCCCGTGGGGCGCATCGAATGGCGCGGGCGGTCCTTCAACTATGGCGATGAACCGGGACCGGTGACCAGCGCCCTGCTCGCGGAGTTGACCGGGATTCAGCGGGGCACGATGCCGGACCGCTACAGCTGGCTGCGTCCAGTCTAACCTCTCTTCAGAGAGGTCCCTAAAGCCATTCGGTGCCGCTCAGTCGATGGTAATGACTATTGATGAGCTCGGTTTAGCGTGATTGGGTTACGTGTGACGAGCGCCGGAAAGCGGCCTGTCGCCGTAGGGTGAGGAGAGTAATCGTGGAGCTGAAGAACGCCGTCCCGTCCTTGGTGCTGCTCGGGGTCGCCGGGGGACTCATCTGGTTCGCACGCGGGCTGACGCCGAAGTCGGCCACCGAAGGTCCGCAGCTCTCTGCGGCTTCGGCGCCACCCCCCATAGTGGCGCCTGCGCCGATGGCCGTTCCTGCTAGCGCGGTTGACGTGGCGCCGATCGTGGCGCCAGCAGTGCCCGTAACGGCTCCGCCTCCCGCCCAGGCCGTCCCCGTCGCCCCCGCCGCGCCAGTGGCGCCTCCGACAGAGTCCGCCATGCCAGCTGCCCCAGCAGTCCCAGCCGCAGCACCTAGTCCGGTCTCGCCACCGCCACCTTCCATCGCCGGCAAGAACCCGGACGACGCCCCGACCCGGACGGTGAGCGGCAAAGTCACGGCCAGCACCAATCCCGATGCGGCGCCGGCGTTCGGCCCCTCCGATGCCCTCGTCGACGTCCTCATAATCAGCGACTACCAATGCCCGGTGTGTAAGCGCGCCGTCGACGCAACGCACCAGATCGCCGAAGAGTTCCCAGGTGAAGTGCGAGTAGTTTTCTGGAATCACGCACTCGAGATGCACCGCAACGCAGCGACGGCGGCGGCCGCCGGTCTTGCAGCACAGCGCCAAGGCAAGTTCTGGGAAATGCACGATAAGCTCTTCGAGAACCAGGGCGCACTCGACGAGCTATCAGTGACGACTTACGCCGAGGGGCTG
>CANMLD010000313.1 GCA_947498315.1 Pseudomonadota bacterium
TGAAAGAGGGTGCTCTTGCCGGCGCCGTTGTGGCCGACGAGCGCGAGGGCACGGCCCGCCGCGACGTGGAAGTCCACGTCACGCAACGCGAAACGGCGACCGTATGACTTCGAGAGGCCCTGGCCGGCGATGCGGCCGAGGGAGGGGCGTGGCGTGGTCACGCGCTCAGGCCGAGGGAGGCGGCGGTGCGGCCCGGGGGCTCGTCTGCCGGCGGCGCAATCCGGAGATGATGGCGGCGCCCACGAAGAGGATGACGATGACGACACCGGACGCGGCGCGTTCGGGGACCTGGCTCGGGGCTGGGAGGCGGTCGATCTCGATGACGAGTGGGTCACCCGCGTTCAGGCGCACGTTTGGGACGAGGTCGAGGCGAACCATCGTGCCTTCGCGGCCCGAGAGAGCGCGGTGTGGGTTCTCGAGGCGAGCGCGGACGCCCAAGTGATCCGGGTAGCGGAGGAGGCCAGTGGCGTCCGTCAGCGCGAAGACGTCGAAGAACAGAATCGCTACTCCGAGATGATCGCTGCACCCACGAAGAGGCTAGCGATGCCGGACGCCGCGCGCTCGGGGACCTGGCTCGGGGCCGGGAGGCGGTCTACTCGGCAGGAACTACGGGATACAGTTGAACCAGCCTAAGCCGCCGTTGCCAGAGGGGTCCCACTGGCACGTCTCACCGTCAGCGCATTCATAGGTTTGCGTCACGCCGTCCTCACAGTAGGTCAAGGTCGTGGGCCCGTCGCAGATGCCCGCAGTCTCCTCCAGAGTACAAGAACCGTCAGTACTCGTATCTTCCATGCAATCGAACCAGCCGGTCCCCTCGTTTCCCTCGGGATCGAAGTCGCATGTGAACCCATCCCCGCAATCGAGGCTCTTCTCCTCTCCGTCTTCGCAGTAGAACAGGGTGTTACCGATGCACTCGCGCAGCGCGGACTCCGGTGGACAACTACTGGCTTCGGCGCAGAAGTGAACTCCCTGTCCGCCGTTGGCCAACGGGTCGAACTCGCAGGAACCATCGGGGCCGCAGTCGATGGAGTAAGGCCCGTCGGCGTCGCACGACAGGAGTGTGTCGCCGATGCACGACCCGATGAGGTCCTCTGACGTGCATCCAAGCGGCGTTCCCTCGACACCATCGCCGCCGTCGATGCCATCGTCCCCGTCGATACCGTCGCTCGACTCGATGCCGTCTTGCCCCTCGACGCCTTCGAAGCCATCCACCCCGTCCGTGGCGTCCACGCCGTCGCTGCCTTCCGGGACCGCGTCGGCGAGGGCTCCCGCGCAACTTGATACGCCCCCGAGGCTGGTCGCGCATACGAGAGCCACCAACGTGATTGGCGTCGATGGTGAGAAGAGAGAACGAGCCTCGAGTACCAATGGCATCGAGGCGTCGAACTCTGTGTCGACGGCTTCCCACCGGTCGCCGGTCTGGTCAGCCACCAACAGCAGTGGGCGAACGGTGTCTCCACTTCCCGGTGACCACTCTCCGAAGCCACCGTTCGAGTCCTCGATGTACCAAGTTGACTCGAGGCCACCTTGGGAGTTGAAGAAGAACCGAAGCTGCGCCGTATCGCCGAGTTGGGTTTGAAAAGGAATGAGTCCAGAGGGTTGGCCGGAAATGTCCAGGGCGGCTGAGCCGAAGACGAGCGATTCCGCGGTTCCCTGGCTCACCCAAACAGCGTCACCGCTCCAAGGTGAACTGATTGTGTCACCGTCGAGGAGCCCGAGTTCATCGAGCACCAGGACGTAGCTCTCGTCGACTTTGATCCCAAAGTACCCTTTGATTTCGACTATGGAATCAGTGGACGACGGTGTAAGCGTGGCCCTTACGACGCTTGGTGAGGTTGCGAAGTCCCATGTCGCATCCCCCACGAAGGCTGGAGCAACTGCTTCCTCGGCAGCAAGCTGATAGTAGGAACGGAGTACGCCGCGCCACGGCGCTGCCGAGGCGATAGCGTCGTAGTCGGGCCGATAGTACTGCGCGTGCGACGGAAAGTAGACGGATATGCCTTTCGCATTCGGGCTCTTCCCGTCCGCAATGGACTCGACCACGACCTCAGAGATGGCCTGCTCGAGCTGACTAGCCTCCGATACCCCCTCCGCGACCAGAAGCGAGGCCAGGTGACCGAGGTCGATGACATGCTGGTCTTTGGCTGGATCCGGGTTCGCTGCGAAGCGCTGTACGTGAGCGCGGGCGCGGCCCAAGGCGAGGCGTGCGCCAATACCACCCGACTCAACTGCCGTCCTGAGCTGAATGACAGCGGCCTCCACCTCACCAAGGGCCAGAAGGTCGAGGGTCGAGAGTGTGACTCCCGACGTCTTCAGTTGGGTCGCCTGTTGAAGGAATCCCTTTGCTATCGACGTCGTGACTTCAGGGACGGGGGCGGACGGCTTGTCTCGCATCGTCGCGAAAGACCGCCAATCCCAACCGTGCCCGGGTTCAAGTTCCTCCGAAGCCAAGAAGTACTCGCCGAACGGTCGTAGCGACATCGCCACTTCGAATGCAGCCATTAGGCAGGCGTCGAAACCGAGGAGCTCGAACCGGTCTCGCCCTGCTGTTTGCAACCCTGCGGAGACGCCCTGGCGGATGCTGTCCAGATTCATCCACGACTTCGGGTCGACATCCTGTCCGAATCCAGTCCAGCCACCACCATGGTCCCAAAACACGAGCGCAAAACGGTCCGCGGGATACGTTCCGATGCCCCACGCGATGAACTCCGCTAGGGTGTCTGGACTACCCATGTCCACTTCGCCAAGGTCGTCGATTAGCTCCAGTCCCTGTTTGGTCACGAGTACTCTTCGAGACCCAGGATCATTGCCGAAGGACCCACGGCGGTCGAGGTCGCAAAGCTCCTTCCCCTCAGCAAGGCAACCGTCAGCTCGGTCGAGTTGGACAACGAACCGGAAGTTCGTTGTGGCGCCTACCTCCATCATCTCAAGTAGGTCCAGGAGAGCGAACGGCTCCAAGTCGTTGTCTGCGGCCATGTAGACCAACACAGTCCAGCTTTCGCCGCTGTCCTCGTGAGTCGCCGAGGCGTCGGCCGGGACGCAAAGGTCGACGTCGCAGACCCAGCCTGAGGCACAGCCTCCCACGCACCCCGGTGATTCCAGAGGTATGCAGTCTCGGTCGACGCATCGATAGCCGGTCCCGCAAGAAGGGACGCAGTCCGCGGGTGGTAAGGCCGCCGAACCGCCCAGGCCATCGTCTTGCCCGGGAAGGTCGAGAGGCGTGGTCGGCTTTCGTGGTGGTCCAGCCGAATCCCCAACGTTGTCCGCATCGGAAGTGCCGGCTCCACTCGTTGTGTCGCGTTGACCACCACCACCACTGGACGTTGATGTACAGGCTGGTACGGCGATAGAGACGATGCTCGAAACAATCCAGATCGGGCTCTGAAGGAGTCTTGGAAACATGCTTTACCCTCTTGCTCGCAGACCTTCTGCGATGCTGCGTGACGTTACATCGAGGGCGAAACCCAACGACCAAGGCCAAGACGGTTGAATGACCCAGAATCTGACACCGCGATGGGTGCAGCGTCAAGGGACCACTCAGTGAAAGACAATCCGGCGCGGATTTCCCGGAAGGCGTACAAGTGGTTCTGTCGCGAAGAGCGGGCCTCCCGTAGTGACGACGTTGGTTGGCGCCTACTCCCGAATCATCAGCGGAAAGAGCACCAGCGCGAGCGCAAGGTAGATGAGGTCGAAGGCGCCGAGGACGCTCAGCCAGTGGATGGCAGCCTCGCCCGAGAGCGCGGCGCGCGTGCCCTGGACGCCCGACACGAGCACGGGCGTCACCAGCGGGAAGACGATGATGGGC
>CANMLD010000314.1 GCA_947498315.1 Pseudomonadota bacterium
GGACCGCATGAGTCGTAAGCGGCGGTGGAGGTGATGGACGTTGTAGCAGAACATCACCCACCACGAGACGGAGACGTGTACGAGCAGGTCCTTCGAGAACTCGTAGGTCTTGCGTCAAGAAAACAAGGGGTTGGCCGGCTCCAATCGGATGCGTCGATCCCAGGTGGGGCCATGAACACGGCTTCGATCTGCGCTCACGGATCCGCGCATCAATCAGGAGGGCGTGGCTGAGGCAGCCCTCCATGGGCAGCGTTCTGGCGTGCGCGGTCCAGTCAAGCGTCCCCCTCGCCCTCCTCGCCGGGCGCTTCGCTTTGCCCGCCTCCGGGGGGCTGCGAGTGACGCGTGACTGGCCCTGTGCGCGCCGGCGAGTCGGGTCATCGGCGGGGGCTAGTGCGGCCCCAGCGAGACGCCGCCCGAGAGCGGGCCTACCCTACAGATCCGGAGGTCCATTTGTGAAGTGAGTCACGGCAAGCCCAGCCGAAATCACAGGGGCGCCTCGCAGGGAAGCGCGCAGGCATGCGGCGGGAAAAAAGCAGTGGGCTGTCAGGGGAGTTACCCCACCTCGAGCGCCACCACCATCAGCAGCGGCGTCGTCACATCGTCGAGCGCACCGAGGTCGATCTCCGCGATGAGGCTCGCGGGCTCGGTCGTGTTGTCGATGTCGTCCTCGGCGGCTTCGGCCCCCTCGACGTCGTAGCGCTGCGCGGGCGGCTCGCCGAGGACCAGGCTCTGCGCCAACTCCCATCGGTGGTCTCCCGTCGCCACGAGACGGGTCTTGTCCGCAAGGCGGGCGGCATGATCGAAGCGTATTCGCCCACCCGCGTTCAGCTCGAGGCGCGCGGCGGCGGCCTCGAAGGCCTCGGGGGTCGAGAGGCGACCCTGCGGGTTCACGAGCGCCGCTGCCGCCTCGTAGTCGCGGAGCGAGAGCGCCTTGAGGAGCGCATGGACCTCCGCGCGGATCCGGGCCGCGAACGCCCGCTTGTCTTTGTCGAGGTCTATCGGCTCCGGCGCTTGTCGCTCGGGCATCGCCGGGAGGTTCGCCGGCAGGATCCCCTGTCGCATGCCTTCCCACTCCGTGATCAGCGACGAGTCGGTGCGCGCGATGGCAGCACGGAGGAACTCCATCATGTCGAAGAAGGCGTCGGACTTGAGCTCTTCCGGGACATTTTGGAGAAGTGTCTTGTAAACGTCTGACAAGTATCGAAGCAGGACGCCCTCGATGCGCTCGAGCCCGTATTCGCGCACGTATTCGTTGAAGCCAAGGAAACGCTCGACCATGTCGCGGGCGATCGACTTGACCCGGACGGGCTCCCCCTCCGCCCACGGATGGCTCGCCACGAAGAGGTCGAAGGTCTCGTAGATGGCGTCGGCCATCGGCTTCGGATAGCTGACCGTCTCGAGCCGCTCGATACGCTCTTCGTAGGGCACGCCGTCGGCCTTCAGTTGCGCGATGAGCTCCGACTTCGCTTTGTCGACTTGCTTGTCGAGGATGCCGCGCGGTGACTCGAGGATGGACTCGACGAGCGTGAGCGCGTCGAGCGCGTAGTTCTCGGAGGCGGGATCGAGCCGATGTAGCGAGAAGATCAAGAACAACGAGAGCGTGTGGTGCAGCGAGAAATCGGCTTGCAGCTCCGCACTGATTCGCACGTCTCGGCCGTGGCGCCCTTGAAGTCGCTTCAGCCGATCCGGCTCGCGATGCACGAGGTCGATGACCCCGGCTTTGACGAGGCTCTTGAAGAGCCGACGAGCCTCCTTGCGGAGCAGGCTCTTCTTGCCCGCCCGCTCGTGAGATCGCTCGATGAGGTCGACGAGATCTTTGTAGCCGCCGTGTCTCGACGTGTCGCCCCTCTCTTCGGCGCTTTGCAGCAGTGACAGCAACATGCCGTGACTGATCTTGAACACCGACGTCAGCGCTTCCGGCTGACCGTGGATGAGGCTCTCGAAGGTCTTTTGATCCCAAGGGACATAGCCCTTCTCCGGCGGACCTTGCTTCTTGAACTTCTTGCCGTCGGCTTTGGCCTCGGACTTGAGGTTCTCGATTACGTGAGCCGGCGCCTGACACACGACCCAGCCTTGGTCGTCGTAGCCTTTACGGCCCGCGCGCCCCGAGATCTGCTGAAAGTCGCGCACGCTCAGGATTCGTGTCTTCTCGCCGTCGTATTTGCAGAGCTTGGTGAACAGGACGCTGCGTATCGGGACGTTCACCCCGACGCCGAGCGTATCCGTCCCGCTGACGACCTTCAGCAGCCCCTTCTGAGCGAGCTTCTCGACGAGCAACCGGTACTTTGGGAGCAACCCCGCGTGGTGGACGCCGATCCCATGGCGCACGAACCGCTGCACGTCTTTGCCGTAGGGGCTGTCGAAGCGGAAGTGGCCGAGCGCGTCGCCGATGGCGGCACGGCCCTCCTTGTCCGTGATCGGGATCGAGGTGAGCGACTGTGCCTCTTCGGCGGCTTCTCGCTGCGAGAAGTTCACGATGTAGATCGGGGCCTTGTTCTGGTTCAGAAGGCCCTGAACCGTCTCCTGCAAGGCCGAGAGCCGATAATCGAACTCGAGTGGAACCGGCCGCAGCGACGAGGCCACGACGGCGACCGTCCTACCGGTGAACGTCTCGAGATCCTTCTCGATGTTCGAGGTGTCGCCGAGCGTGGCCGACATCAGCAAGAAGGTCGCCCTGGACAGCGTCAGCAGTGGGATTTGCCACGCGATCCCGCGGTCACGGTCGCCGTAGTAGTGAAACTCGTCCATCACCACGTGCTTGACGGGGAGCTCGCGGCCCTCCCGAAGCGCCATCGACGACAGGATCTCGGCGGTGCAGCACAAGATTGGCGCGTCGCGGTTCACGGTCGCGTCGCCCGTCATCATGCCCACTTGCTCCGCGCCGAAGTCCTTGCAGAGCGCAAAGAACTTCTCGCTTACGAGTGCTTTGATTGGGGAGGTGTAGACCGACTTCTCATTGCGCGCGAGGGCATGGAGGTGCATCGCCGTCGCTACGAGGGACTTGCCCGATCCCGTCGGGGTCTTCAGCAGGACGTGACGCCCGGCGAAGAGCTCCATGATCGCCTGCTCCTGAGCAGGGTAGAGCTCGAGCTTCCGGTCTTCGGCCCACTCGAGCAGCGCACCGAACGCCTCGTCGGGGTCCACTCCGGAGAAGCCAGCCCGCCCGGTGCCGATCCGTTCGCCGAGATTGACGTCCTTTCCACGTAACGCGGCCATCACAGGATGAGGCCAGGCGGGAGCGCGTCTCCGACGAAGCGGGCCTCACTCTCGCGCTCGAGCGCCACGGCCTGTCGAACGATCCCGGCAAGCTCCTTGTCTCCCATCGCGTCGAGCTGCCGAGCTACTCGGTCTTGCCACTCCGTCGAGACGTCACGGAGGCGGTCGTCCGTTCGCCGGGCGATGTGAGCGGCTGCGAACGCCGCGCCGTCCACCTTCTTCCAGGACAGCTTCATGAGGCGCTCCAGCCAAGCTTCTGCGATCTCGGGATCGACGGTGTTGAGGGCTGCCCCCGTGAACGGGGCGCGCGCTCCCAGACGGGCGAGGGTCCACATCGTGGTCGTCAACGCACGACCGCCCTCGATCTCTCCCAGCAGCCACTCGCCCCAGTCCGCCTTGGCGGCGGGATCGATGAGCTCGAGCGAGCCGACCAGACGCAACATCTCCTCCTGACCCTTGACCTGGCGTTTGGTCTTCTTCAGCGCGGCCAAATCGGCGTCGGTCGGTCGGAGCCATGCGCGCACGGACGCGAGCAGCT
>CANMLD010000315.1 GCA_947498315.1 Pseudomonadota bacterium
CATACGCCGAACACGGCAGCGTGCGACGATGGCAACGCCTGCAGCGGTCCGGACGTGTGCAGCAGCCTCGTCTGTTCGGGGCCGGTGCTCGACTGCAACGACGGAAACAGCTGCACCGAAGACAGCTGCGCCGCGTCGCTCGGCGGTTGCCAGAGCGTCGCCATCCCAGGCACCTGCACCGACAACAACGCCTGTACGAAAGAAGACAAGTGCGTCGGCGGCACGTGCGCCGGCAACCCGCTGAGCTGCAATGACGGTCAGATCTGCACGCAGGACTCCTGTAACCCCCTCACGGGCTGCACGACGGTCGCCCTCACCGGCACGTGCAACGACGGCAATGCGTGTACGGACAAGACCGTCTGCACGCCCGCAGGGTGCGTCGGTGTCCCGACCGCTTGTAGCGACGGCAACCCGTGTACGAACGACTCGTGCAACCCGCTCACCGGGTGCGCTTATCAAGCGATCGCGGGCAGTTGCGATGACGGCCTCTCCTGCAGCACGGGCGACGCGTGCAAGAACGGCGTGTGCTCTGCGGACAAGTCCAAGTGCGGCTGTCAGCCCGTCTTCTCCGACAACGTCAGCCACGTGAAGAAGCTGCTGATGGGGACGAGCGGCGTCCCCGGGCAGGGCCTCGACGTGGACAAGAAGGCGAACACCTGCACCCCGGAAGGAAGCTGCTCTGGCGGCATCGACAACGCCTTTTCGCTGCTGGCTGACATCGCCAACCCGGAGCTCGAGAAGTCCTTCGCGAGTGGGTCGCTCACGCTGCTCTATGAACACGTCGCGATGAAGACGAACGGCCAGACCTTCGTTATGAACTTCTACCCTGGCAACGACCCGGGCGGCTGCGATGGCCAGACGCAGAGCTGTGGCTACTACGTCGAGAAGTCAGCGCTGAACCAGACGACGTGTAAGCCCGTGGTCGCGTTCAACAACGCCAAGATCGTGGGCAACAAGTTCACGGCGGGTGGACCCGGCTCGACCTTCCCGTTCTCAGCGCCGGTGCAGGATGGGCTCGAGCTCGCCCTCACGCTCTCGAACGCGAGCATCGACGCCACGGTGACGGTCGCAGGCGGCAAGATCACGTCGATGACCGGGGTCCTCGGCGGCGCCATCGCGAAGGAAGCCATCATGGCGGCCATCGACGCGGTGGACCCGTCGAGCTTCCCAGCCGGTCTCACCAAGGACTCCATCAAGGGCCTGCTCGGCTTCTTGCTCGCCAACGACATCGACACCAACGGCGACGGCACCAAAGACGCCGTCTCCATCGGCCTCGTGTTCGACGCCAACGCCGGGTTCATCCTGGGGCTCGACGACTGAGAGAGAGACTATGAACGTGACCCGTCTGCTCCGCTGTCTCGCGATCATGGGCCTCTTCGCGGCTCCGGTCGCACTGGCCGCTGTCCCCCCGACGCTCGCCGTTCAGGGCCGTTTGACCGGCCTCGATGGTGGGCCCGTCCCCGGTCCGGCGACGCTAAAGCTGGTGCTCTCTGAGGACGTGAGCGGGCTCGACGTCCTCCACAGCGAGACGGCAGCCGTCATCGCCGACGGTGACGGCGTCTTCGGCACGCTGCTCGGCACCGCCGCGCCGCTCGACCCCGCCGTGGTCGCAGAGGCCGACGCGCTCTGGCTCACGGTCTCTGTTGGCGGCTCGCAGCTCGGGCAGCCCATCCCGCTAGCGTCCGTGGCTTATGCGATGCGTTCTCACCACGCTGACGTCGCTAGGGCGATGCCGTCTCGGACGGGCGCGCCGGCCGCCTGTGACGCGACCACGCGCGGCTGGATGTACCTCGAGGCGCAGGACGGTAAGCCTTACGTCTGCTCGGCGAGTGGCTGGTCCGACCTCGTCGGCCCGGCCGGGCCAGAAGGGCCCGAAGGCCCGGTGGGTCAGAAGGGCGACCCGGGAGAGCCCCGCACGAGCCTCGACGGGCTCGCGGGCGGCACGGTCACGGGCGACGTCGTCGTGACGGGGTCCATCACCGCGACGGGCGGCTCCCTCGGCTACCCCAAGTCGCCACGAGTCCTCTTCGGCTTCACCCCGGAGTTGTGCGTGGCCAGCTATGGCGACACCTTCTACGGGTTCCAAGAGTTCCCAGCGGCGTTCTCGGGCAATCCCATCGTCGTCGCGACCAACGACGAGTCGCTGAACAACAACGGCGCGACGTGGCGCCGTCTCCGCTACCTGCAGCCGAACCGCTTCGGTCTTCGCTGTGACGCCATCACCGACGCCATCGGCTGGATGGCCATCGACCCGGGGGTACACTCCATCAGTGGCAAGACCGTGGTCGCGGGCAAGACGCTCGGCATCGGGAACAACGGCTCGGTGTTCTTCAACCACATCTTCGCGAACAACCCCGTCGTCATCGTGATGCCGGACGAGACTGGCGACGACAACGGGATGTCGCTGGTGCGCCTCATCGGTCAGCAGGCGACCAGCGGCTTTCAAGTTTGGGCCAACGGCGGGGCCGACTCGCTTCACTGGATCGCGATGGATCCGGGCACCTACACCCGTGGCCGCTTCCGTTGGACCGCTGGCGTCTTGACCCCGCCGGGTAACTGCTCGAATCCCTGCTCGTTTACGTACCCGACGGCGTTCACGACTGCGCCCTTCGTGCTGCTGACAATGCACGACACGAACAACAGCGGCCCGACTTGGGTGCGCGTCTCGAACACCACCACGCAAGGCTTTCAGTACCGCATGGACGACGCCTCGCTCGAGCGTCTGCACTGGGTGGCTGTCGAGACGCTGGAGTAGACATGCGACGATTGTTCATCGCGGCCGCCCTCTGCGGATGCAGCGAGGCCTCGGACCTGCCCTTGAGCGATGTCGGCGCGTTCGAGGTCTCCTTGTCGAAGGACGTCGCAAGCGACACCACGGTCATCCTCGACCTCGATGAGGACGTGCTCAGCAGCGCCCCCGACGTCACTTCGGTCGACGTCGCGGAGAAGGCGGATGCGGAGTCGCTGAACGACGCGACCGAAGACGCCGCCGACGTGCTGGTGGCTCTCGATACGTCCGACGATGACGCGCTCGGCACGGACGTCCCGGACGCGGCCGACACGGGTCCGCTCCTCCCGACCACCTTCGAGCTCCCTGGGCCGATCGTCGAGCCCCCGCCGTCCTTTCAGGCGGAGGTCGAGCTCCCGGGCTCGTTTGCAGAAGGGGTCTCGAGCGGCGACCCCGCTCCGGACGGCGCCGTCGTCTGGGGCCGCTACGAAGGCCCGGCGACCGTCACGTTGAAGGTCGTGGAAGACGGCACCGACGCGCCGGCGTGGGAAGGGCCGGTGACGCCCGCCGAGGACGGCATCCTCCAGGTGACCCTCACCGGCTTGACGCCCGACCGCGGCTATCACTACGCCTTCTTCCTGAGCGGCGATAAGACGGGCCGCAGCCCGGTCGGCCACTTCCGAACCGCGCCCCCGGATGGTGCGCTTGGCCCGGTGCGCATACTCCACACGGGCGACGCGAAGGAGGCCTACGCGCCGTACGAGATGGGCCCCTTCATGGCGGGCGAGGAAGGCGCCGCGTTCTGGATCTTCAACGGTGACACCGTCTACGCCGACGGCTCTGAGAACCTCGAGGACTATCGGGAGAAGTACCGGGAGAACTGGCAGGAGGGCAACCTCGCCGAGGTCAGGGCCGCCCTGCCCTACACCCACACCTGGGACGACCACGAGTTCACGAACAACTTCGTCCC
>CANMLD010000316.1 GCA_947498315.1 Pseudomonadota bacterium
CAAGGTCAAGGTCAAGGTCAAGGTCAAGGTCAAGGTCAAGGTCAAGGTCAAGGTCAAGGTCAAGGTCAAGGTCAAGGTCAAGGTCAAGGTCAAGGTCAAGGTCAAGGTCAAGGTCAAGGTCAAGGTCAAGGTCAAGGTCAGCGCGGGCCCAGCGCTGATCCCCCGCATGGCGAGTCCGTCTCGTGGACGGGAGCGCGTCGAGTCCGTCCATCAGCCCAGATGGCCGGTGGCTCAAGATCACCGACGGCAACTCGGCCTTGGCCCTGCTGGCACCCTCGGAAGCAGATGCATCGGCCCGTCTCGTCGACATCGCCGCGTGCGACGAGAACACGGATGGCGACCCGGCACCTGAGCGCTGTGAGCCCGCGACGGTGCTGCCGCTGAGGTCCGGGCCGGCGCTCGCAGCGTCTCCTCCCCTAGCACCGCAGCCGTGTCGGCGCCATCCGTGGTCCCGAAGCTCTCGCGTGCCACTGGGCTCATCTACACCTTCACAAAAGCCGACGATTCCGATGGCTGGTATTGGACGGGGGTCGACGCGCGTAACGGCGACGTGGCGTTCCGCCGTCTCACTGGGGTCGGTCCCATATTCAACAACAACTACGGGGGCCTCGCACTCGGAAGGGGCGGCGAAGCCTTCCTCGGTGTGCTCCTCGGCGTCGTCAGCCTCGAGGACGCCGCTCCCTGATGTGACTCGAGATAGCCACCCCCGGTGGAAGCCCCAGAGCCAAACGGCTAGAGTACGGTCGTGGTCATCAATCTCGCCCTCTTTCTGCTCACGGTGCTCGCGCCTGGCGTCGCCCTGTGGCACGCCGCCAGCCCTGCCGGCGCCTCCGCGCTCGAACGCTGGGCCGGTGGTGCCACACTGGGGCTCTTCCTCGTGCCGCTCCTCAGCTATTCGGTCGCGGTCCTTGCCGCCACGCACATCAGCCGGGGCCTCATCGCTGCCGTCGGACTGACTCTACTGGCGGGCGCCGCTGGCGGCATTGCGCTTCGGTCCCGCCTCCGGAAGGTCAACGCGACGTGAACGCCAACCCTCGGTACTTGCTCAGTGTCCACGAGGACTCCCAGGCGAACGCCACGCTCTTCGAGGACGGCGTCCCCGTCTACGCGGTCGCGGAGGAGCGGCTGTCCCGAGTTAAGTTTCAAGGCGGCTTTCCGGCACTGTCGATGCAGGCGTGCCTCGACTTCGCCGGCATCACGCTCGACGATGTCGACGTCATCCTGCCTGCCAACCGCACGCACTTCCTGCCCCGCATTGCGCGCGACCTGCTCCCGGACGAAGAGCACGACTACTTCGGCGGCAAACACAAGGCGTGGCTCTACTTTCAGCACGTCCTATCCCGCGGCGGCGTCCTCACGAGCCTCACCGAACAGCTCTCGCGCTTTGGCGCCCGGCGCCGCTTCCCGCAGAACGGCAAAGGCCCGACGCTAGCGAACTTCGTCGATCACCACACGGCGCACGCGTACTCAGCCTACTTGACCTCGGGCTATGAAGACGCCGTCGCGGTAACGGCCGACAACTTCGGGGACGGCTTCTCGTCCAAGGTCTTCGACTGCCACGGCGGGCGCTGCCACTACCAATACGGCTCGTCGGCCCGCCATTCGCCCGGCCAGTTCTACGGCGAGATCGCGCAGTTACTCGGCTTTCACAACCTGAACGCCGGCAAAGTCACGGGGCTCGCGGCGCACGCCGATCCGGCCATCGCCTACCCGATCATCGAGAAGATGTTCGGCCTCGACGCCGAGGGCCGCCACTTCACCAGCTCGGACTTCTGGTGGCGCCGCCGCACCGCACCGCCCTACTCGGACCTCTCCCGCCACACTCCGGCCGAGATCGCTGCCGCCGCCCAGCGCCGCTTCGAAGACGTGATGACCAGCTACGTGCGCCAAGCCGTGCGCGAGACCGGGCGCCGCCGAGTCGTCCTCGCCGGCGGCTGTTTTGCGAACGTCGTCGTAAACCAGAAGATCCTCGAGCTCGCCGAGGTCGACGCCGTCTACGTCCACCCCGCCATGACCGACCAGGGTATCAGCATGGGCGCCGGCCTCTGCTACCTCGCCGAACAAGGCGCGGGCGTGACCAACGCGCCGCTCGCGACGCCCTTCCTCGGCCCCGGCTACTCGGAGGAGGCGCTCGGTCAAGCGCTCGAACAGAGCGGCCTCCGCTACGATCGCCCAAAAGACCTCGCTACCACCGCCGCACGCGCGCTCGCCGAGAAGCGCGTCGTCGCCCGCTTCGACGGCCGCATGGAGTACGGCCCCCGCGCGCTCGGGAACCGCTCCGTCATGTACCGCACCGACGACCCCAGCGTGAACGACTGGCTCAACGCGCGCCTGGCTCGCAGCGAGTTCATGCCCTTCGCGCCCGTGACGCTGCACGACCATGCCGAGGACCGCTACGAAGGCCTCGCTGGGGGCGAGCTGGCCGCCCGCTACATGACCATCACGTTCAAAGTGAAAGACGCCTTGCGCCGCGAGTCGCCGGGGGTCGTCCACCTCGACGGCACCGCCCGACCGCAGCTCCTCCGCGATCAAGACAACCCCGGCTACGCTGCCATCCTGCGCCGCTTCCACGAGCTCACCGGCGTCCCGACCGTCGTCAACACCAGCTTCAACATGCACGGCGAACCCATCGTGTGCTCCCCCGCCGACGCGCTGCGCTGCTTCCGCCTCGGCAAGCTCGACCACCTCGCCTTCGGGTCCTTCTGGGTGACGCTCGAAGGCCAGGGAGCACGCGCGAGAGCCCCCGCGACCGAAGAGACGATTGCGAGCTGACTTGCGCCGCGAAAGTCGGCCGCTACTCTACGCGACATGCGTTTGTCCGCTCGCGTCGCCCTCTCCATCCTCAGCTCGACCCTCCTGGCCCTCGCGTGCGGCAAGGAGGACGCTGCCCCCGCCGCACCGGCGGCGTCCCCAGCGGCAGCAGCGCCCGCCATCACGGTGAAAGCCGGCGAGAAGCACCTCTATCGGTACTTCCCTGCGGGCGGGACCGCTCTGAAGACCGCGAACTCGCTCGAAGACGTCCCGACGGCGTCGCGCGAGACCGTGCTCGTCATCCCCGACAGCGTGGACGTGCCGCCTGGCCTCGCGTACGTCGCCGACCTGCGACAGGCCGCCGCTGACGGCACCTACCCCGTCAAAGTGCTGACGCAGGGCGAGTTCGACGCCGCGATCGCGGCTGCCCAGCCTGCTGACCCGCCGCCTGGAGCGACGACGGCCGGGGGAAAGGCGCCGGCGCCCCGCTCTCCCGGCCCGAGCTCGGCCAGCGCTCAGTCGTCCGGCAAAAACGAGGTCATCATGTTCTCGACCTCGTGGTGCGGCGTCTGCACACAGGCCCGGCGCTACTTCAAGAACAAGGGCATCGCCTACGTCGAACGTGACGTTGAAGAAGAGGCCGGCGCCGCAGAAGAGATGCGCCGCCGCGCGACGGAAGCTGGGCTCGATCCCCGCTCACTCACCGGCGTGCCGGTCATCTGGGTCAACGGCAGGATGTTCCCGGGCTTCGATCCGAACCAAATAGGCAAGGCTCTGAAACCAGGCTGAGCTCGAGTCCCCTCCCGCTACCGAACAATCGTCCGGAAATCTGACGCACCATCAGATCGACCTCGCACCCGGTTCGTTTCAGCCGCTCTGGCGGACGTCCGCCTACCCGGTCGGAG
>CANMLD010000317.1 GCA_947498315.1 Pseudomonadota bacterium
CCGTCCTCGTCGACTTCGGCCTTTGCCGGCCCGCGGGGTTTCGTCGTTCCGGCGTCTCTGGAACGCCAGCCTATCTCGCCCCTGAAGGTTTCCACGGCGATCCTCTCGCCCCGACGCTCGACGTCTACGCCGTGGGCATCATGGCGTACGAGCTCCTGACCGGGAGCCACCCGTTCGGGGCCTTGGATGACACCGATGACCCGCGTGCGCTCGCGACGCTGCTCGAAGCGCACGCCACGCGAACACCGGAGAGCCCGTCCGAACGTCTCACCGCTCGCGGAAAGCCGGGCCTGTCGCCGCTCTTCGACGTCTGGCTCTTGCGACTCCTCGAGAAGCAGCCGCAGGACAGGCCAAGGACGGCGACTCAGGCCCTCGTGAGCCTCGCTAGTTGCCTTGGTGACGGTGGTGCGGACTTCGACGGACTGCGAGCGCTCCTCGGCGCTGATGGAGATGGTCACTACGTCTCGTCGTTCCTCGCCACGTCGCCACTCGAAGGGCGCGAGTCCGCGATCGCTGCGTGTCGATCGCTCATCGGGTCGCTAGCGTCGCGTGGGCCCACATTGCCGCCGCTCGCGAATGAGCCGGCAGAAGCCCGCTGCGTCTGGATCGAAGGTGGCCCCGGAGCCGGACGAAGTCGTCTCCTCGAGGACATGTCGTTCGAGGCGATGGGCCTCGGTATTCGAGTCGCCAGCGCTCGGGGGGGCATCAGCTCGTCTTTCGATGCCGTTCGCGCGTGGCTCATCGCCCTCGAGTGCGGGACGGCATCACTCGACGACGCGACTGATCGGTGGGCTGCGGTCGACCGCTCGGTGACGGCCCTGCTCGAGACGGGAGCCGGTGCCGCTTCGAGTCCTCAACATGTGCGTGCGGCCCTCCTCGTCGTCGATGACGCTCACGCGCTCGACGAGGGGTCCAAAGACGTCCTTCGCGTGCTTCTGTCCCGGCTCTCTCATGACGAGTCGATGGGTGGGCGCCTCGTCGTCGCAGCGCCTCGCATCGCCGTGTTGGTCGCGTCGGAGTCCCCTGCGCCCTCCGGCCAGCGAGTACGGCACGAAGAGCTCGCTCCCTTGACACCCGGCAATGTCGAGACGTGGCTCGGCCGGCTTTTGCCCGATCGGCCACGGTCCGCCAGCGTCATCGACATGCTGGTTCGGGTTGGTGAAGGCCGACCCAAATCGATCGCGCTGCTGGTGGCAGCGCTGGTGTCACAGGGCGTTGTTGCCCGCAGTCGGGGCATCGCGCCCGGCGATGGGCGCCTCGCGGGCCCGACAGCCCCACACTCGGGGCTACGAGTGATGAAGTCCCTGGTCGAGGTGGTCCTGCCGACGACCGTCGCCGACGCGGTGGCGATTCGAGAAGCCACTCTCTCGGCAGACGCTCAGACCCTGCTCGTGCTGCTCCGCCTCGCTTACGGACCGGCCTCACCGCCGCTCCTCGCCGATGTCCTTGGGCTCCCTGTCGAGACCACCGAGGGCCTCCTCCGCACGCTGGTGGCGAGGGGAATGGCCGGCCTCGCGCGCGGCACCGGCTCGTCGGTCAGCACGGCCCCAGCCGGCGGGAGCGGCCAAGACGCGCCGCGTTACGTCGCCGATCCTGCGGCGGTCGACCCCCGCGTGGCCCGGAACCTTCACGCTCGTCTTGCCCGCGCGCTGCTCGCCCGACGCGACGGAGGGGAGCTGGGCCTCCTCGGGGCGGCCGTTCACGTGCAGCAAGCGACGTTGCTCGGGGATGCCAGCCTGGCCGTTGTTGGCAGTCGAGCGGCGATGGCAGCGGCGGATCAGGCGAGAGCGCGGCGCGATCCGGAGCGCGAAGTGGCCGCGCTCGAGATCGCGGCGACGCTGTCGAGAGACTCGAGCTCGCGGCTTCGGGCGCTCGAGCCCCTGTGCGAAGGGTTGCGCCGCCTTGGGCGCTTCGATGACGCTGCACGTGCCGCGACCACGCTGACCGAGCTCGATCCCGCCTCGGGGCATCTCTGTCTCGCCGAGGTCGCGCTCGATCGCGGTGATCTCCCGTCCGCAATCGCCCAGGCTCTGTCCGCTCAACGTGCGGGCTCGCCGGCCACCACGCCGCTCGCAGCGGCGGTCCTTGCGCGAGCCTACGTCCTGTCGGGGCGTTACGACGAGGCCGCGGCCGTCGTCGCCGAGGCGCTTCCCCGCGCTGCAGGCCTCGCCCTGGCGCGCCTTCGGCAATCGGAAGCGTTGGTGGCCTACTACTCGAACCGGCCTGAAGACGCGGCGAGGCTCTTTACCAGCTCAGCCGAGGCCTTCGCGTTGGCTGGCGACCCCGCTGGTGAAGCGGCCGCCGTCAACGGCGTCGGGCTCGTCGCCCACCGAAAGGGCGATCTCGATGCGGCGCTCGACGCCTATGAGCGCAGCCGTCAGCTCGCGGTAAAAGGCGGCGACCGCAAGCGCGTCGCTACCGCCGCGATGAACGTAGGCACTGTGCTTCAGGAGAACGGACGCACTGCCGCTGCTGCTGAGCGGTACCGGGAGGCGCTTGCGGAGGCCGAGCTCATCGGCGACGACGCAGGCTTCGCCCGCAGCGCCAACAACCTGGCCAACGGTCTCATCGTCCTGCATCGGCTGCCCGAGGCCGGCTACTGGCTCCAGCGCTCGGACCGCATCGCCGAACGGCAAGGGAGCTCGCTGCTCCTCGCGTACAACGAAGCGCTCCGAGGCAAGCTCTACCACCGCCGGGGCGATCTCGAGATGGCTCGGCGCGCGCTTCACGCCGCCCTCGACCGCTTGCGTGAGATGGGCAGCATCGGGGAAGCCGTTGACCTGAGCATCGAGCTTGGTCTCGTCGCTCGCACCTCCTCCGACCCAAACGGAATGGAGCACTTCGCACGCGTCGCCGAACAGCAGGTGACCGAATCGGGCACGGAGCGGCTGCGCGCGTATTGCGCCTACCTCCGCGGCGAAGCAGCGCGGCTTCGAGGCGAGCTCGACGTCGCTCGGACGCTCCTGCGCGAATCCAGCGCTGACGCCGAACGACAGCATCTCTTCGAACTTTCGTGGTTGGCGGAGGTTGGGCTCGCTCGGGTCTTCCGCGAGCAGGGTAACCTCCTTGAAGCACGAACCCGCTTTGGCGTCTGTTCCGAGCGGCTGGCGGCCCAGGCAGCCGAGCTGACTGGGCGCGAACGAGAGCTCTATCTGTCGGAGCCGGAGCGGGCCCGGGTGCTCGAAGAAGCGCGACTGGCCATGGCCCTCGACATGGACCGCGGCGGTGAACCCGCCCGTGGCAGTCGGGAGCAGGTCGAGCGCCTTCTGCGCGTCCTCGAAGTCAACCGCCGGCTCGTGACCGAGCGCGACCTGCAACGCTTGCTCGAGTACATCCTCGACTCCGCTGTCGCGCTCACCGGGGCTGAGCGCGGCTTCATCATCCTGCTCGAAGCCGACATCGAAGCGGGCGCGCCGTACGACGCTCGCCACTACGACGTGTGCGCCGCGCGCAACATCGATCAAGAGAGCCTTCGGAAGCAGCGCGCCAAGATCTCGACCTCGGTCTTGCGGGACGTCATCGAGGGTGGCGAGCCCATCTTGACGGTCGACGCCGGCGAAGACGCGCGCTTTCGGGACGCCGCCAGCGTTCATGCGCTACGGCTCCGGTCGGTGCTCTGCTTGCCACTG
>CANMLD010000318.1 GCA_947498315.1 Pseudomonadota bacterium
AGGGGACTCGAGCGCGACCTTCATCCTCGAGCGCATTCAGGGCAAGGTCGATTCGCTCCTCGCGACAGGCCGCGCCGGCAAGGGCAACTCGGCCGAGAAGGCGCTGAAGGCCATCATCGGGCTGCTGCCGCCTGATGACGGGCGTTACCAGGAAGCCCGGAAGCTCCTGAACGACATCGAAGCCGCCAAGGCCGCTCAGGACGACGACTGAGCCTACAGCCGGAATTCAAAGCGTGACGTGAAAGTGCGGCGGGCGGCGCTCGTACAGCACCTTGACCCCCGGCTCCGCCATTGCGGCGCGCTTGAACGCGCTGCGGGCTTTGCTGCTCATCCCGATGGAGCGCACGTCGATGGCACCCGACTGCAGGTGGCGTGAGATTAAGATTCCGCGCTTCATCTGGTCTTCGATGAGTCGCTGAGCGGCGGCGACCATCTCGGCGCGCCCCTTGCCGGCCTTCCGCGCCTGCCTTATAGCGTCGCGAATCGCGCGCGCGGCGACTCGGTCGCGATAGAGGCTGAGGCTCCCTCCATAACGAAGCTTGTCGACCATCGCTCCGGCCTGACTGTGAGCGTCTCGGGTTCCTGACGTGATGAAGAGCGGCTGACCCGTCACCGCGAAGTAACGCGCAGCGATTCGCGAGACCTTGGCTTCGCTGGCTGAGTTCAAAGAGACGTCGTCGCCGAGGGTATAGAAACGGGCGGCACCCGTGTCCACCAGCGCCTGAACGGCGTGAGCAGCCTCTCGCTTGTAGCGTCCCTTCGAGCGCGCACGGCCGATCGGAGCGACCAGCGCGTCGAAGACGCCGCCGCTGCGTGCGCCGAAACGGTCGCGCACCGACTTCTCGAGCCCCTCGTCCGCGATGAAGGTGGCTTCGGTCTCGGCGCGGCGCCCGGCGGTGACGAGGATACGCAGGCAGCGACGCTTCGGTGCATCGCTCGTGGGACAGGCCTGAACGCCGATAACCCGGGCGCTGACGTTCGCTTCGTCGGCGCGCGCGGGCATCGCGACGACAGTGGCGGCAGAGACGAAAGTGAGCGCGAGGAGCAGAGTTGCCATGGGCGGCGCCTCATATCGGACGGAGCCGTGCCCGTGCAACCGAGAATCGCGTTCCGCCGAACGGCCTCGCTGCAGGTCTCGCTTGCGTCACCCGCGCCTTCCGGCTAGACGAACCCCATGGCGAACCCCGACTGCCGCACCTGCCAGGGGATGGGCTACACGACCCACGGCGAAGATCGACACGCGACCGCGCGGCTGTGCCGGGCGTGCATGTCCCCTTGTCCCTCCTGCCAGGACCGTCTCTCCCGCATGGAGCGGCGCCCCGACGGTCGCGTCTGGGCGGTGCCATGCGAATGCGGCCAACTGCGATACCGTGTGGCACGCTTCGACGACGCCAAGCTCCCGGCCTTCTTTCACGGCAAGACCGTCGAGCGCTGGGACACCAAGACGCGCGACGAGCAGGCCGTAAAGCAGTGGGCGCTGGGGTTTCAGGAGAAGGGCAAGCCCGGAGACCGCGGCATCCTCCTCGTCGGCGGCCCCGGCGTCGGCAAGACTCACCTGCTCTGCGCCATCCTCCGCTTTTTGACCCTCGAGCGTGGCATCATGTGCCGCTTCGCCGACTCCTTCCAAGTGCTCCAAGACCTGAAGGTCGCTTTCGATGAGGGAGGTAACTCTGCGGTCTTGCTCGAAGAGATCTGCACTGTGCCCGTGCTCGTCCTCGACGAAGTCGGCAAAACCCGCACCGACGGCTGGCAACATGACGTCCTCGACACCATCGTGAGCCGACGCTACGACGCCGGCCTCACGACCCTTGCCGCGACCAACTACCCGCTCGCCAAGGCAGGGACCCCGCTCGACAAGCCCATGTCTCTCGCAGAGGCGACGTTGCGCGAGACACTCGACCGCCGCGTGGGTGCCCGCGTCTACTCACGGCTCATGGAGCGCTGCCGCACGTTCACTCTGGCGGGCGAGGACCGCCGGCTCGGTGCCTGAGCGGACTCGGCGTGACACTCCACACGATTCCGAGTAAATCCAAGTGAGTTCTGGAGGTCTCCCGCTTCATGCACGGTCACGCTCGTCTCGCAAAAACGGCCATCGCCGGTCTCGCTGTAGTGCTCTCCATGGCAGCGCTTACGGCCTTCTCAGGGTGCAAGAAGCCGCGGAAGTTCGTCCGTACGAAGGCTCAGGAGGAGCGCGTCGCGGCGTCTGTGTTGACGACAGCGCCTGCGCCCGAGCTGCCGTCCAACGCCAACTTCGGTGGCAAGATTACCTTCCTGGGTATGGACATCGAACCCAACAACCCCGAACCCGGCAGCAAGGTCACGGTCGACTTCTATTGGCGCGCCGACGACGCGGTTGGAGAGGGCGACTGGAAGATCTTCGTCCACGCCGAAGGCCCGACCACCGAGGGCAAGCTCACCCGGGTCATCGCCGATCATTACGCCGTCGAAGACGGGCCGGGCGGCGCCGGGCTTTACCCACCGCGCGAGTGGCGTAAAGGCGAGATCATCAAGGACACAAAGACCATCGACCTCGTTGACCCACGAGGTCAGAAGGTCGGCCCCGGCGAGCTTCGCGTTTGGCTGGGCATCTATGACGATGAAGCCTATCGAACCAAGAACGAGAACGTCCGCCTCGAGCTCGTGAACAAGAACGAAGTCCGCCATGACGATCGAGGCCGCCTTGACGCCGGCGTGATGCAGATCGGGCGTGTGCAGCCCAAGATCCCGCCCCGTCTGCCTCGTCTCGAGGTCCGTAAGGCCAGCGGCGCCATCACCGTCGACGGCAAGCTGGACGAGGCCTCGTGGGCCGCCGCCGCCGAATCGATCGTGCTACCCCGTCCAGATGGCAAGCCCCTCGCCGCGACGATGGCGACCCGGGTCCGCACGACCTGGGACGACAAGGCCCTCTACGTCGCGTTCCTGTCGGCCGATTCGAGCATGCAGACCCGCTATGACAAGCGGGACGATGAGCTTTGGAACGACGACGTCGTCGAGGTTTACCTCGACCCCGACGGCGACGGTAAGGACTACCTCGAGCTTCAAGTCTCGCCAAAGAACGTCATCTTCGACGCACTGTTTGCGTCCCGTCGCACCCCGGATTGGAAGGTCGCTCGCGGCTTCGACCTCCCCGGTCTGGAGACGGCCGTCGCGGCTGGCGCGCTCCCGAACTTCGGCCAGACGCGCCCCACAGTGGACGGCTGGGTGACTGAGATCGCGATCCCATGGTCTGGCCTCGCGAAAGCCGGCGTCACCGGGGCTCCGAAGCCGGGTGCGCTGTTCCGCGCCAACTTCTTCCGCAAAGATCTACCCGGCGACTTCGCCCACCTCGCTGCCTGGTCGCCCGTCAGCGACGATGCCCGCGCCGACTTCCACAACTTGGAGCGTATGGGCTCCTTGGTGTTCGCTGAGGCAACTGCTGCTCCTGTTTCCGCCCCCGCCGCTCCCGAGGCCGCCCCAGCGGTGCCTGCCGCGCCGCCGGTCGCCCCCGCCGCTCCCGAGGCCGCCCCAGCGG
>CANMLD010000319.1 GCA_947498315.1 Pseudomonadota bacterium
AACTGCGCGCTTGTGCCCAACGACGCACAGCAGGACTTCGACTCGGACGGGAGCGGGGACCTGTGCGACCCGGACGACGACGCCGATCTCTCGCTCGATTCAGCGGACTGCGCACCCTTCGACCCTAACATTCACCCGGGTGCGGCCGAGCCGTGTGACGGCATCGACAACGACTGCAACGGGGTCATCGATCCAGGCTCTGCGGACACCGACGGAGATGGGCTCGGAGACTGCGTCGATTCGGACGACGACAATGACGGGATCGTCGACCCTGACGACGACTGCCCGTTGGTCTTCGACCCGCAGCAGGTTGATCTGGACGGCGATAGTCTTGGGGACCTTTGCGACAACGACGTCGATGGCGATGGGATCGGCAACGGTTCGGACAACTGCACGAAGACGCCCAACCCGTCACAGGCCAACCTGGACGGCGACCTCTTCGGTGATGCGTGTGACTCCGACCGTGACGGTGACGGCGCGATCAACATCAGCGACAACTGCCCAGACCGGTCGAACTCGAACCAAGCGGATATGGACCAGGACGGGCAGGGCGACCTTTGCGACACCGATGTCGACGGCGATGGCGTCGTGGATGGTTCGGATTGCGCGCCTCTAAACGCGGCCATCTACCCGGGTGCCTTCGACGCCTGCAACGGACTCGACGACAACTGCAACGGAGGCGTGGACGAGGGCTTCCCGAACCTCGATGGAGACACGCTCGCCGATTGTGTCGACGGCGATGATGACGGAGATCTCGTAGGCGATGTCTCGGACAATTGTCCGCTGGTCTCGAACCCCCTACAGGAGAACCTGGACGCAGACGCGTCGGGCGATGCCTGCGACCCCGATGACGATAGT
Source organism: Pseudomonadota bacterium (assembly GCA_947498315.1). Lineage (GTDB taxonomy): Bacteria > Myxococcota_A > UBA9042 > SXOO01. The sequence continues at coordinate 859 of CANMLD010000319.1, forward strand.
GACGGCGCTTTGGACCCGAGTGATAACTGCCCACGGATCGCGAACCCCAATCAGGCTGACCTCGACGGAGATGACGTCGGCGATGCCTGCGACCCCGATGATGACGGCGATGGAGTCCAAGATGGGGTAGACAACTGCCCCACGCTTGCCAACGCCACTCAGAAGAACTTCGACGGCGACGGTCTCGGTGACGATTGTGACTCAGACGATGACGCCGACGGCGACTTCGATGTGGACGACTGTGCTCCTTATGATGCGACCCGCTCGAAGTTCGCAGCCGAGCTCTGCAACCAAAGCGACGATGACTGTGACGGTGCGATCGACGAAGGCTCCGTGTGCCCAACCGGGTGCTCGGACGGTGGACGCGAGGGCTTCATCGACGTCCTCGCTCATCCGAGGGTCGCCGCGTGTGCCGGCGGCTTTACCATCCCGGGCGTCGTGGCGTCGTCGACCTATGCTCCCGCCTGCGGCCGCGGCTCGGGAGACGACTCCAGCAACCCCTCCGGATCCGGCTGTAACGTAGCGGACCTCTGCGCCACGGGGTGGCATGTGTGCACCTCCTCGGCAGACTTCGCCGCCAACTCCCCTTCGGGCTGCGCTCCGATCGGGAACTCCGGCTCGCAGTTCTTCGCCAGCCGCCAGAGCAGCCCCGGCAATGCCATCTGCGGTGGAGGGTCCAACGACCTCTTCGGGTGCGGCACGCTGGGCGCCGCCCCCGACACCAACTGCAGCCCCTTCGACCGCTTCTCCAACAACCTGTGCGGCGCGCTCACGTCGGACTGGTCCTGCGGCGGCGACGGTTACAGCGAAGCCGACAACGTCACCAAGCTCGCGGGCTCTGGCGGCGCGTTGTGCTGCAAGGACTGAGCGAGTAGCTCAGTGCTTCGTTGGACGCACGCCGGCGATCGGCGCTCTCCGAGTTGCTCTCACCCCGTGGGTCGGACAAAACTCCGATTGGCGTCCACCGGCAATTTTCTAGCATCGAGTTGCTCTCGCTCAAAGGCGGTCGATGCAGCCCGCCTTCGTCGCTCGAGTACGCGCCTATCGGCGCCCAGTCGAAGCAAGAAGGCGGCTGCGTCGGCAGTGCGTGCGCTTGCGGGTGGGGGACGACCCCCACACCTCCGGCGTGCGCGGCGATCGCTCAATCTTCATTTTGTCCGACCCACTCCGAGGAGGGCAATCGTTACGAGCGTCGACGCAGCGTGAGAGACGCTTCGGGCCTTCTCGACGGGGCGCTCTCGCCTTAGTCCGGAAACGGCAGGCCGTTGATGGCCGCCATCGCGCTCGAGCAGGTCTTCTCGTGGCACGCACGACAGCCCTCGAGCGCTGCGTTGAAGACCTTCTTGGCTGCGGCGGGCGGCGCGGCTTCGAGGGCGCTGAGCCCGCCGAGGTAGCTGAGCGCCATCGCGTCGAAGGGCGGGTCTCGGTCCTTCATGACGGTCGGCCAGGCGCAGCGGATCCGGTGGTGGACCACGCGCATGGGCTTCACAGGGCGCCCAGCCTCGATGTCAGCCCGAGCGGCCTTGAGGTCGCCCAACATCGTGCGCATGAGCGACGCGAGCTCGCTTTGGCCGTTCGGGTTGATGATGGACGCGATCGGGTGTCCAGGGCTGCCTGGGACGCCGGGCGCCAGCGGCGTCTCGTCGGTGCAGATCGCCTCCGGATCCGCCTCAGGTGCCTGGGCCGCACCCGGTGCTGCGGCCAGAGGTGCCGCCGCCGTAGCGATCGGTGCATTCGGCGTCGTGCTGTTGCACCCAAGACCCAGAAAGCCCACAAGAGAGGAGACGGTAATGACTCGCATTCGCATCCGCCGCGGACTAACACGGCGCGGGCCTCTACGGAAAGTGGAACTCTACGGGAAGAAGGCGACGAGACGACGCAAAGGAAGGGTGGAGCCGGAGATCGCCAACCCCGCCTACCGGAAGTTCCTCGGCGGCTGAGCTAGTCGCCTCGCGCGTCGGTGGCTTGGCGTATCGGCGATGTGAGAAGGGTGCATATCCCGATCTTCACCGAAGGCGTTCAGCGATCAGCCTTCAGCCCAGCGCCGGCGCCGCCGGCTTCAGCCGGAGCTGACGCCGGGCTATCAGCGCTCAGCGTTCAGCGGTCAGCCCGGCGAGGCCACGGAAGCGCCGCGCGGTGCGAGACATGCAGCCCGGCCGGCCGACCGAAGCTGACCGCCGACCGCTCGTGACTAACTCGGACTCACGGAGACCTCGGACTTGGGTTCAACGAGTATGAGCCCGAGGCTTCGCGCTCGTTTCTCCAGGAGCTTGCGCTCCCAATCATGGCGGCGCGGCAGCGCCGCGAGGGTCACGGGCGACAGCCCGTGCGGGGTCTGGGGCGGCGCCCCAGCCGGCCGGCCGGAACGTTAGCTCCGGCTGAAGCAGGCGACGCCGGCGCTGGGGCTGACCGCTGACCGCTGATAGCCCGGCGTCAGCTCCGGCTGAGTGGGTCGGACAAAATGGAGATTGAGCGATCGCCACGCACGTCGGGGGTGTGGGGGGCGTCCCCCACCCGCAAGCGCACGCACTGCCGACGCAGCCGCCCTCTTGCTTCGACTGGGCGCCGATAGGCGCGTACTCGAGCGACGAACGCGGGCTGCATCGCCCGCCTTTGAGCGAGAGCAACTCGATGCTAGAAAATGGCC
>CANMLD010000320.1 GCA_947498315.1 Pseudomonadota bacterium
CCAATCTGCGAGATGAGCCCGCTTTCGCCACCGGAAACGCCGTGGCCATCGCGAGGCAAGGGCGATTTCGCGGCACCTCCCGCCGACGATTTAGGAGTAGTCGTTCCGTGGTAGGCAAGCACCCCGACGCCGTAACCATCGAAAACGAAGCACAGGCCACGGCGCCACGAAGACGCGTTTCTTGCGGCGCTGAGTGCTCGGGAGTTTCATGCCGACGGGCAAGCCCGTCTCTCACGAGTGGCGGGCGGGCGGGCGGGCTATTGAATGCTCTCGGCCTTGGCACGTCAGAGCGCGAGCATGACAACGTCGCCCTAGAGCCGTCTGGCCCGCTGGGGCCCAAGGAATACTGCGATGACAATCTCCCATCATGAGCGGCCGCAACGGCGAGTCGCTTCGCTCGTCGCGGTTGCTCTGACGTCCGTGCTCGCGGTCGGGGCCGCTCGCGCGGAGATCCCCGAGGGCCCGGCTGCTGCAGGCGAAGCCGAGAAGAAGTTCGGCGGGCTCGTCGACGGCCGTGTCGGGATCGGTCAGGTCGACGAAGATCTCTTCCTCTCCGTCAACATCGGTACCGTCCTCACGTGGTGGAAGCTCGGCGTCGGCATTCAGGTCCCGCTTCGCTTTCGGGTCATGGACGAGGACCCACAAAATGACGGCGCACTCCGAAAGGAGGATTGGGACGAAGTCAGCGATTGGACCCGCGTCGTACGTTTCATCTCGTGGGGCACGCCGGACGAGTGGCTCTACGCCCGCATCGGCGTCCTCGAAGGCACGACGATCGGACATGGCACCATCGTCGACCGCTACATGAACGTCATCGACGCTGATCACTACCAGACCGGCCTGCAATTCAAGCTCGACATGGACGTCGCTGGTGGCGAGCTCTTCCTCGATAACCTGATCGACCCGGAGATCTTCGGCATGCGCGCCTTCATGCGGCCCCTACAGCTCTGGAGCGGTGCGCCGGAGCTCGCCAAGGCCTTCGAGGTCGGCTTCACGCTCGTCACGGACGGCGTGGCGCCGATGCAATACGAGACCGTTCAGAGGCCGGTGACGGGTGGCGGCTTCGAGGTCGTCAAGCAAGTCAACGAAGACGGCGAGCTGGTCGTCACCTCAGAAGCCGCCGTGCTGGTGGGCTTCGACCTGGGCTGGCTCTGGCGCCCCGTCGACTGGTTCGCGTTCCGCCCGTACACCGATGTGAACTTCTTGGCAGCGACCGGCGGTACGGGCTTCCACACGGGCATCGCCGCCGCCTTCGACATCGCGGGCGCCGTCACCTTGGGCACCCGCGTCGAGTATCGAGTCGTGACCGCCGATTACGCGCCGTCGTGGGTCAACTCCTGGTACGAGATCGAGCGGGTCGACTATCTCCCCGCGCCAGTGGGTCCGAACCGTGATCGCGTCAGCAAGCTGAAGTACTACACGCTCCTCGACGATGCGGGCGAAGAGGACGCACGCCATGGCTGGCACGCGAGCCTCGACCTCACGATCATGAAGGCCATCTCCTTCTGGGCGCTGCTCGAGGACTACCAGGGCCCCGACAACTCGAACCTGACCATGGGCGTCACGCTCCCCTACATCGCCGGTGTCCGGGCGCAGATCTACTACTCGAAGCGAAACTTCAATGAAGCCTCCGAGGCCTTCGATCTCGACCGCGGCCTCTTCGTCGCCGACATCCGATACAAGTTCTGGGGCCCGATGTTCGCGTTCGCGACCTACTCGCGAGAGTGGCGGCTCGACAAGGACCCGCTCTCGGGCTCCTTCGGCGAGTACGAGACCATCAACGACTGGGACGTCGGCGTAGGTGCCGAATTCGAGTTCTGAACACGGCGCATCGCACCGCACGTTGGAGTCGAAGTTGACCCTCTCCCGCGCGACCTTTAGGCTCCCGCGGTTCGGCGCCCGACCCCGCCCTTCGGCCACCGGGCGGAAGGCCACTGCCACACGCCTCTCGGAGAGATGATGCCCCGTCGTTTCGCGATCTCGTTCCTACTGGCCGCTGGCCTCGTTGCCTGCGCCCCGACGTACATCCAGGGCACGGAGATCGAGGACACCCCGGCTAACCGGGAGATCGTGGGCGTGGTGGAGTCCTACCGGAAAGCGCTCGAAGAGCGCGACGAAGTGACGCTTCTCCGCCTCATCTCTCGACGTTACGTCGAGAACGGGTCGACCACTGACACCTCCGACGATGACTATGGCTACGAAGCGCTGACCCAGCGCGTCCTCCCGAAGCTGCATGACAACATCAAGGACATCCAGTACCGCGTTCAACTGCGCCGCGTGGCCATCTCGGGTGACCGTGCGTTCGCCGAGTTCGAGTTCGTGGCGCGCTTCCTGTACTCCGAAGGGGGTCGCGACCGATGGCAAGCGTTGAACGACTTCAACCGCCTCGACTTCTCGCTCGAGAACGGCGCCTGGAAGATCGAGAGCGGACTCTGAGCACGCTCCTGACGCAGTCGCTACGCGGACTGCTCTTCTTCACTACGTTGGTCACCTCCGCCGCCTGGGCGGACGGGCTCGAGAGTGGGCGTTCCGCCCTCGCGCGGGGCGACTACCCCGAGGCGCTGACGATGTTGGAAGCCGCCTACGCGGCGAAGACCTCAGGAGCGGACCTCCTGCTCATCGGCGCTTATCTCGAGACCGGCCGTCATGACGTGCTGAAGCCGATCGCGGTCGCGGCTATCGCCGCCGAGAAGCGAGGCAGCGATCGTTGGGCTGCCGCGGAGACGGCGCTGGCACGCGTCGAGCTGGAGACGGGCGACTACAAGGGCGCTATCAAGCGCGCAAAGGACGTGGTCAAGGCGAGCCGGCGTTTCCTCGAAGCGCGCATCGTGTTGTCGGAAGCGCTCTATCTCACGGGGACTCCGCGCAGCAAGCTCACGGAAGCCGATGAGATCGCAGACTTTTATCAAGATGGTGACGTCAAGACGGCCCGCGACCTCGCCTGGCTCGGGCGTGCGCTCACGCTCACCGAGTACTACCAGAACGCCAATGAGGTCTTCGGCGAGGCGGTCGAAGCCGACCCGGCCGACCTGTTGGCTCACCAATACTGGGCAGAGCTCTTTCTGCGCGCCGGAAAGAACGAGAAGGAAGCCGACGTCTCGGTACGCGAGATCCTGAAGCGCAACGCCTACCACCCGGCAGCGTTGGTGCTCGCCGGGAGCATGGACATGACGAGCGACTCCGACGCCAACGCCGCCACGGAGCGCGTCGAACGGGCGCTCGCCGTGAACCCGCGCTTCTTGCCGGCGCATCATTTGCGAGCGCGAATCCTCATCGACACCGAACAGGTAGACGCCGCGCTGAAGGTGCTCACAGAAGCGCTCGCCGTGAACCCAAAGCACCCGATGACGCACACGCTCATCGCGGCGGCGCGCCTGTTGCTCGAAGACAACAGCGGGTTCGACACGGCGATGAAGGCCGCGATGGCGACGAACCCGCGCTACGCCGAGGGCTG
>CANMLD010000321.1 GCA_947498315.1 Pseudomonadota bacterium
GTAGTAGGCGGCCTTCTTCGGCGACAGGAACTCCTTGTCGACGCGCATCTCCTTCAGGACCTTGCCGAGGAGGCGTTCCTTGTCGTCCTGGTCGTAGACGACGAAGTCACGCGTGCGGCCGATGAGGTCCGCATGGCGGCGAAGCAGCCGTAGCCCGGTGGAGTGGAAGGTCCCGAGCCACACGTCTTTGGCGCGGGGTCCGAGCAGCTTCTCGGAGCGGACCCGCATCTCGGCGGCCGCCTTGTTCGTGAACGTCACCGCCAGGATGTTCCAGGGTTCGAGCCCGCACGCATCGACGAGCCACGCGATCTTGTGTGTGATGACACGGGTCTTGCCGCTGCCGGCGCCGGCGAGTACGAGCAACGGACCTTGTGAGTGGACCACCGCGGCAAGCTGTTCTTCGTTCATCGTCGCGGCGAGGTGAGCGTAGAGGGCGTCCGCCCCCTCCCCCTCTGGCAGCGCTGGGCCACTGACGGGAGGCCGCACGGGCGCGGGGGGCGGCGTCGCCGTCTTCGAGTCGAAGTCGAAGAAGTCGTCATCGTCGTCGATCATCGTCACGTCCTCTGGGCGTCAGCTCTCTTCATCACACGCTGTGGATCAGTCTAGTTGCGGATGGTCGAAGCGGGCCCCGTCACCCGAAAAGGCGTGCTCGGCCCCGCGGTCGTGGGCGACTGCGTCGACTCGGCGTTCTGGCCGGTGTCTTTCTGAAAGAGCTGCCGGAAGTCCCAGACCGGGCCGGCCAGAAACGAGAGTGGGTCGTCCGCGAACGCGGGCGCGTTCTTCTCGTAGAGGCCATGACCGATGAAGTTGAGGACCCACCCCGCCGTGAACGACGAGGCCGCGACGAACCACAGGGGCCTGAACGGCGAGAAGAGCAGGAGGCCTGCCGCGCCGCCGAGGATCATTGGGATACCCACGATGTGCAGCTTCCGGTTGGTCTTCTCTTGATGGGTCGCCTCGTAGAAGCGGATGGCCTCTTGCCAGCGGTCCTCGAGGTTGCCGTCAAAGTCGGGGTGCGCGGCACGCCAGTGCTTCTCGATGCCGGCGAAGCCCTTGCCGAAGAGGACCAGCGCGGGGATCTTCTGTCCGGTAAGCAGCGCTCCCATGCCGATTCCGGCCAGCGCCACGTTTTTGTTCTTTTCGCCGAGGGTCTGTTCGAGCAAGCGTTCGAGGACGTTCATGGCAACACTCCAGAGGCCTTTTGGGCAACATGAAGGAAGGACGCGGATGGCGCCGGTCTCTGATGGCGGGCTACCATAACGGACGAAAAGCGGGAGTCCAGCCTCATCGATGTCATGGTTGTACGACGTGGTCCATCTAGCCCCTGTGGGAGCACCCGCGCTGAGCACACTCTCGGCGCTGACAGTCCCGGCCCTAACGGCTGTGCTCGTCCCGGCTCTCGTGGTCACGTTCGCGCTCTGCGTCATACTCCGCACGCGTCCGCGCCTCGTGCGGGCTCCGGGTTGGTGTCGTGCACTCGCGTTCGTTGGCGCCCTTTCCATCGGCGCATCCGCGGCAGTCCCGGGCGCCATTCACCTTGGACTACGGGCGCTGAACGAGTGGGTCGGCTCGGATGAAGACCGACGACGGTCCATTGGCGGGCTGCTCCTGCTCCCCGCGTGGTGGCTGTACACCGACGCTGGCCGGAACGATGAATCGCTGCTTCGCCTCGAAGGGCCGGATGGGACCCTGACGCTGTCGCCTTTTGTCGAATCGGACTTCATGACGCGCGTGGCGTCGAGACTAGACGGCGACACTGTCCTCTCTGCCATAGAACGCGGGCTCTCGCCGCCCTGGTCCGAACGTCGTACCGTTCTGCCGTCGTCGTTTCAAGCCATCGCCACGACGCTGGTGGAGGCAGAGTGCGCGGCCTTGGCGGACGCCTATGGGGCCCTGTTGCGGGCGGTTCAGGCAGTCTCGCCGCCACGTGCGCTCGGAAGCGCCTCACTGGCCGTCGCAACTTGGTTCGTCGACACCCATGTGCCGGACCGGGCGTGGACCCTCGGCGTGCGCATCATCTTGATTCTGCTTGGCGCCGCCGCGCTCCTCTTCTGTCCCCTGCTCGTCGCCGCTCTGGCTCGTCCTCCTCCGAATCAAGGAAGTGAAGAGTAAAAGAGGAACTCGCCGAAGAGGTCGTTCACACGCGGCACGTCGGAGTGCGGCGCCGTCGTCTCGAGGAAGAGCGCCGGTGTGTCGAACGGCGCATATCGCCCCCCGGATCGGTCTGTGATCGCCAGCTTGTGGTAGGCGAGAGCACCACGGAGCTTGCCGGTCCAGCTCACGACCATGGCGTTCCCCGGTCCCGGTCTAAAGACGTGCACGAGGCGCCTCTCCTTCGGGGCGTCGGCGAGCCACCGCGCAAAACGCGCGGAGAAGCCGTACATCGCATCGAAGAGGGCCACGGCCCGGATCGGAACCCCACCCGCAGACACGGCGCACGCGGCGCCCTGAAAACCACCCGAGTGGCCGGCGACGACGATGGTGCCGAGACCCCCGTCGCCTTTCAGGCCTGCTGCCGGAACATCGACCACGAGGCGCTTCCGGACGGAAAGGAGAAGGCGAGCGAGCCCGCCGTTCCTCTCGAGCTTTCCTGCGGACGAGTCGTGCGCGTTCGTCGCGAGCTGCGGGACGACGAGGACGGCTTTGCGCCCGCTCTTGACGAGCTGCTCTCGCAGGGCCTTCTGAATCGTGGCGTTTTCGGCGGTGTCGAAGTGCCCGTGGAAGAAGACGGCGGCATGGAGCTCTCCTCCGCTAGGAGCCTTGAATCCGGTCGGCACGAACACCAGGACGGTATCGTCCTTGAAGCGGCTTCGGCCGTTTGGGAATGGCGCGTCTGCCATGCGGTAAACCAGTGTCGTGCCGTGTGCGTCCGCCGACCTCCGAAGCAGCTCGTCGGCGCGACCGACCGAAGCGAGGACTAGACACGCCATGAAGAGGACGTGAGCGTTGTTCATGGAACGGGGGTTGGGCTCAAGGGCAGCGCGTCGGTCTCAGCGAGGGCCCATGCGGTCGCCGCCATGGTGGCGACATTGTTCGCGAGGTGGCTGGGGTCGACCTTATCGAGCGTGTCGGCGGCGGTGTGATGGATGTCGAAGTAGCTCGACATGTCCATGTGCTGCCCGAGCAGGAGAACTCCAGCGTCCCGAAGCGGGATGAGATCGGCTCCAGCGAAGCCCAGCTCAGCGTGTGTCGCTCCAACCGACTTCAGCGGCGCCAGCAGTGCGTCCATGAGCATGACGGCCGCCACTGACAATGCCGGATCACGATGTTCGACCCGATAGCCCACCGGTTCGTAGCAGCCCGTGTCGGCCTCGATGGCCGCGACATGCCGAGAGAGCTCCGTCGCGTGAGCCTCGGCATAGCCGAAGGCGCCCCGAAGCCCATTCTCCTCATTGGTCCAGAGCACGACGCGAATGGTGCGTCTCGGGGTAAG
>CANMLD010000322.1 GCA_947498315.1 Pseudomonadota bacterium
CTCTATGTCGGTGGTACCAAGGGGCGCATGGTTGAGATCTACCGGTCGTCTACGGAGCAGCGCGCGGGCTCGGGTGGCACCTTCACCTACCCGGAAGGCAACTACGACGATGCGCCGCGCACGTCGTTCGGCTCGCTCTCGCCGCTCGGAAACAATCGCTTCGCCTACATCGCTGGAGTGCGGTGGAATGGCAGCGGCTTCGATCAGCCGAGCACCGACAACGCGGCCATCCTGACGGTCACGGAGAACGGCGCGTCCACGAACGTCGAGGCGCTGCCCTTTGGTGGTCTTGGCGTTGGCCGCTACTTCCACACGGCGGGAGCGCCTGGCTTCGACCGTCTGTCGCTGCTCGGCGGCTTCACCAGCGGCAAGTCGCTCGAAGCGACGAGCTCAGTGGTGCAGGTTCAGTTCGATTCGGGCGATCCGACCCTGCCCATCGGTCTCGCGCCGGCGCCGGACTCCGAAGACGCTTTCGGGGCCCGCGCGGGCGCGGCGAGTCTGTTGCTGGCGAACGATACCATTCTGATCGCGGGCGGCATCGGCGGCACTGCCGATCTCGAGACGACGGCGCAAGGGGCGTTTGAGATCTACACCCCGTCGGTCGTCCTGCCGGTGGCCAAGTGAGCACGGAGAACCGCATGAACACTTCGAACTCGCCGGCGATTGGCCTCACGGGACGCTGTCTGTACGCCGTGGTCGCCTTAGCTTTCGCGAACACAGTCTTCGTCTCGACAGTCGCGTCGGCGCAAGGCCGCTCCGTCGCCTGCTTCGTCCTGCCGAAGGACGATACGCAAGCCCAAGCCGCTGCCGTCATGTCGTCGATCTTGCGCGGCGAGCTTGCCAAGCTCTCCGGCGTCGAGGTCCGGACGGGGGCACCATCCGGCAACCCAGAGGCTGCGATCGAAGCTGAGAAGCTCACCGAGCAGGGCTTCGAAGCCTTGAACACGAGCGACAAGACCACGGCGCTCTCTCGCTTCGAACGGGCATCCGATCTGCTCGCGCAGAACCCCGGAGCGGGTTCAATCATGTTGCATGCCAAAGTCGCCAAGGGGCTCGGCGTCGCTAGCTTCTTGAACGGCAACACGAGCAAGGCGACTGAGCTCATGAAGCGCTCGCTCCTGCTCTACCCGGATCAGAAGCCGGTTGAGTACGCGTATTCGGTCGACGTGAAGAACGTCTACGACTTCGCCCGCCGCGACATCCTCGAACGAGCGCCCGGCAACATCGAAGTGCGGTCGACGCCGGATTCCGCCGAAGTCTTCCTCGACGGCAACTTTAAAGGGTACACCCCGATCACGCTTTCAAACTTGCCCGCAGGTAGCCACCTCGTCGAAGTGGCCCGCGACGGTTACTTGCGATGGGGCACGACCGCGCTCGTCCCCGAAGGAGGGCGGGTTGCGACCGAAGCTCAGCTCACCTCGTCGCCAGGCAAGTCGGACTTCGACCGCGCTCTCGCTGAGGTGTCGAAGAGCTGGAACCAGCAACGATTCGGGAAGGCCAGCGAAGCGCTCATGGCGGCCACAGCGGCCCGCGAGGTCATCGCGGTCAAGGCGTCGCTCGGCCAGACCGGATTCGAGGTCACCGGGTTCGTTCGCGATTTGTCCGGTTCTGTGAAGCCGGTGCAGGCGGTCATCATGCGTGACGCCAACTTCTACAAGTCGGTTCAGGAGTTCCTGACGTCGGCACTCGGGGCCGCGCCGGTCGCCGGTTCGGGGAACGTCAGCTTGGGCGGGCCTCCGAAGGCGCTCGCCGACACCGTCATGAAGGAGTCGGCCGAAGTGGGCGGCGACGTCGTAATCGACCCGGAGAAGCAGATCTTCGGTGACCTCGGCGACGGCAAGGGCGAGGAGTCGATCACGGACACGTGGTGGTTCTGGACGATCGTCGGCGTCGGGACCGCCGCTCTCGCGGGCGCCATCACCGCCGTCGTTCTGACGAGCGGCGCCGAAGACGACGATGGCGGCGCCGTGGGCAACCTCAATATCCGGCTCGACAAGGTCGGACAGTAGGCCCCGGCGTGACTGATCCTCGGGGTAGACAAGGGCCACCGCCGCCCGGTTCGAGACCAGCGTCGCCGGGTGCGGAAGATGGAGTCGAGCAGGCGACCGCGATGCTTTCGGGTGACGCGCTCCGCTCGGCGCTCGGCCAGGGGCCTGAGGGCGAGGACGAACGCACCCGGGTCGCCGACGCCTTCGTCGATCGAACGGGTCCGATGCGTCAAGATATCGAGGAGCCCGATGAACGCACGATGATGGATGTTCGGGCATCCCCAGCGGCCGTGGCCTCTTCACCTCGCCCGCCGGCGCGTCCGGTTGCAGTTGCACCACCGGTAGAAGAACGCACGCGCGTCGCATCCGCGCCTCCGGCAGAGCGCGGCGGCCGTGGCGATGGCGGCGGCCGTGGCGATGGTCCCGGCGACGGTGGGCGGGGCGGACCGAAGGCGGTCTTCTCGGTGCTCATGGGCCCCGACGAGGGCAAACGCTTCATCCTGACCGACGGAGTGATGCACGTCGGGCGAGCACTCGAGTGCGAAGTGGTGTTGAACGACCCCTCCGCATCTCGCAAGCACTTCCGAATCGAAGGGGCCGCTGGGCGTTTCGTGCTCATCGACCTCGGGAGCGAGAACGGTACCTGCGTCGGTGGGACTCGCGTCAAGAAGGCCGTCCTCGAACAAGACGATCAGATCTCCGTCGGGACCACGTTACTGCACTTTGGTTATGCAGGGGCACCCGGTCCGACTGTGACCGGAAACGCCGGCGACGCGGCACGAAAGTCCAGCCGAGTCGACGTAAAGTCGAAACGCTCTGCCATGCCAGCCGTCCTCGGCGCGACTGCCCTCGTCCTCGGGGCTGGCGCCACGTTTGGTGGCCATGCGCTCGGGTGGTGGCAGCTCTGGGGGAGCCCGGCCGCCCTACCGGCACCGGTCACTCAGGCCACGACCACTTCGGACGCCGATGACAACGAGACGCTGCGCGAAGACGGCAGTGATGACGCCGCGACGGCCGAGAGCGACGGGACTGTGGCTGAAGGCGAGGCTGCGTCGGTAGACGCCGGAGCGCCACCCGTGCCCGCCGTCGACGCAAGCGCGCTGCAAGCCGACGTCGACGTCGCTGCCGCCGCTGAAGCCCCGGACGTCAGCGTCGTCAATCCTGACGCCGATGACGTCGCCGCCACCGTCGAAGTCGCGCAACCTGAAGACGTACTAGCGGCGGGGACGCCAATCGATGACGCTGCCGACGTTGATGCTGCCGCTATTGACTTAGATTCCCAGGCTGATGACTCGGTCCTTGCGGCAGCGGACCTAGGCGACGTGGTCGATGAGTCGGGCGTCGGTCCCGACGCCGTTGCTGAGTCGGGCGTCGGTCCCGACGCC
>CANMLD010000323.1 GCA_947498315.1 Pseudomonadota bacterium
GCTGTGAAGCAGGCGCTCTCCCGCCACGCCATCCCGGTCGTCACGGCGGCCACCGGCCGCATCTTCGAGAGCCGTGTCATCGGTTGGGTACGTGCCTGGCTCGACGCGGTCGCCGGGTCCGGACGGGATGGCCCGGCTCGCACCCTGGCCGTGTCGCCACTGATCGGGTGGACCGCCCAGCAGCTCGCCGCGGCCCTCGATGGCGACGGCCTGCTCCCCGGCGGCGCTGACACACCGAAGCACGCTCCCCACAGCGTCCCTTCCGCTTGGACTACCATCAGGGCCCGTATCACGACGTGGGCGGAACGTTGGCAACGCCACGGGTTCATTCGTGTCTTCGAGTCGGCGCTCGACGAGTGCGACTCGCTGACCCGGATCCTCTCGTCACCGGGGGGCGAACGCCTGGCGACCGATCTTCGCCACCTCTGCGAGCTCCTGCACGCCGAAGAGAGGCGGACCCGCGTCGGCCCGGGTGGCCTCGCCACGTGGCTTGCGGCCCAGGCGGCGGCAGATACGGGCGACGACACCCTGGCCCTACGCCTCGAGAGCGACGCGCGCGCCGTTCAGATCGTGACGAGTCACGCGAGCAAGGGCCTCGAATATCCCATTGTCCTCATCCCCTTCGCCTGGACGCCGGGGGGGAGACGTGATGAAGGCGCCCCCTTCCTCTTTCACGACCCAGGGTCACTCGGGACCACCCTCGAGCTCCGACTCAAGACGGATCCGGACCGAGAGACGTCGCGCTCACTCTACGACGCCGAAGAACGGCAAGAGGAGCTTCGCCTGCTGTACGTGGCCTTGACCCGTGCACGCCATCACACGGTGGTCTGGTACGGCCCCGTCGGTCGAGATGGTGGCAAGACCGGCTCGAGCGCGCTCGGACGGCTTCTGCTTCGAGGTGACGAGCCGGGCCGGTCGGCGGCTGATGTGTGCCCCGAGTTCAAGGGCACGGGGGCTGGGGCGCTCCCGGCTCACGAAGCCGTCGCCGCGGAGTGCTTCGCTCGCCTCGACGCGCTTGCGGCGCGCTCCGAAGGCACTATTGGCTGGTGCACGGCCTCCTTAGCATCCGAGACGGTACGGTGGAGCTCGGAGGCAGCGGGTGGTGGCACCACTATCGAGGCGCGCCGGTGGCCGGCAGAGCGCTCCCTCTTCAGCGAATGGCAGATCGCGAGCTTCACCAGCCTCGCGAGACGGGCGCCACACCTCTTCCTCGAGAGTGGGTCCGAAGAGCCGCGTCGCGATGCGGATGCCAGCCTCGACGCCGTACGAGACGCGCTGGGTACGGGCGAGCTCTCCGTTGAAGCCACGACCCCGGTGGCCTGGCCGACGGTCGAGCTCGACGAGGGTCCGGCGCGTGGCGCCGCTGAGCCCCCGCTGCCCCTGGGTGACCTCATCGGCGGCGCCGACACGGGCACCTGGCTTCACACGGTCTTCGAACATCTGGACTTCGAGTCCGGCAGCGCCCGCGACGGCCGCTCGCTGGCAGCATTGGTCGCGAGCAGTCGCACCCGGTCGGGGCTGCCCGACGATGAGGGTCAATGCGCGGCCGTCTGTGCCGCGATCCCCGCCGTCTTGGCGACTCCGCTTGACGCCCCGGACGGGCGATCGGCGCCGACCTTGCCCGGCGGCTGGCGGCTCGCCGACCTCGCGTCGGCAGACCGCCTCGATGAGCTGCGCTTCGACCTGGGGCTCGGCGCGGGGCGCGGCGGTGCCGTACAGGAAGCCTCCCTGCGCCACGCGCTCGAGCTGCGACGGGACGTCGAGTGGGGCGGCACGCCGTGGCTCTCGGCCCTGCTCGGTCCGGAGCGCTCTCCGCTCGCTGGCCTCGCTGGCATCCTCACCGGGTCCATCGACCTCGTCTTCCGAACTCCAGGCGACGCCCGCACCGGCGGCCGGTACGTGGTCGTCGACTACAAGACGAACCGTATCCTCCCCGGGAGCGGCGTCGGACGCCTGAAGACCTCTCTGCGCCGCTTCTATGCGGGCGATGGCCTCGCTGGGGAGATGGCGCGCCACGCCTACCACCTCCAGGGGCTCATCTACACCGTCGCGCTCCACCGCTTCCTCAAAGGACGGATGGGAGCTGAATACGACTACGACCGCCACGTCGGGGGGCTGCTCTACCTGTTCTTGCGCGGCATGGAGGGCGCGGAGACGCCCCGCACGCCCGTGAGCGCTCCATCTGGGGGTCGCGCTCACGGCGTCTACGCAGACCGGTGGCCGAAGGACGTCGTGTTCGCGTTCGACGCGGCGTTACGGGGAGAGGTGCTGTCGTGACCGAGTCGCCTCTCTCCTCACGAGCGATCGGGCTGCGCAACGCGGCTTTCGAGAGGCGCGCGATGCCTTTCGTGCGCGCTCGAATCTTGAATGAATCCGACCTGATGACGTTGGATCTGGTCGCACCCCGCTTCGGAGAGAGCGATCCCGAGGTGCTCCTTGGCTTGGCCTTCGCGGTGCGCGCGCCACGGGCCGGCCACGTGGGGGTCCTCCTCCGCGCCATTGCAGGCCACGTCGACGACGAGCTGCTCTCGTGGGGCCCACGTGGCGAGTCCGAGCACGTCGTGTGGCCCGACGATCTCGATGGATGGGCGAAGAGGGTCGCGGCGTCACCGCTGGTCGGAGATGCCTCGGCTGCGGCGCGGCCCTTCGTGCGAGAGACGTTCGCGGATGGTCGCCAGCTCATCTTGACGCGCCGGCTGTGGGACGAGCAGGAGCGTACGGCGACCGCCTTGCTGACGCTGGCGACGTCCCCAGTCGCTCGTCCGCTCAGCTCGGACGCCCTCGAGGCGGGGCTGGTCTCTCTCTTCGGCCCTGAAACGGACAGCGAAGCGGCAGCGGCGGTGCGGACGGCCGCGACGCGACGCCTGACCGTCGTCACGGGCGGTCCTGGCACCGGGAAGACGTACAGCATCAAGCGCCTGCTTGCCCTGCTCCTGACGGAGCTCGCGCCCTCCCCAGAAGCGCCGGTCTTCCGAATCGCCCTCGCCGCCCCGACGGGCAAAGCCGCCGGGCGAATGGCGACGGCGATGGGCGAGGACCTCGACAAACTCGCCGCGGCCCAACCGGTGAAAGCCGCCCTGCGAGCCCTCGTGCCGCGGACCCTTCACAAGCTGCTCGGGATGCGTCCGGACGGATCGGTGCGCCACGACGCTCGCCATCCCCTGCCCTTCGACCTCGTCGTCGTCGACGAAGCCTCGATGGTCGACCTCGCGCTCATGCGGCGGCTCGTCGAGGCCATCCCTGAGGGTGCGCGCCTCGTCCTTTTGGGCGACCGAGACCAGTTGGCGAGCGTGGAGGCGGGGTCGGTCCTCGCCGATGTGGTCGGGG
>CANMLD010000324.1 GCA_947498315.1 Pseudomonadota bacterium
TTCCGACGGAGTGACGCATGAAGAGTGATGACGTGAGTCCGGGGCTGCAGGTCCGCGGCGGAGCCAAGCTCTCCGCGGGCGAACAAGACCGCCTCGTTCGCGACTTTGCCTCACTCATCGTCGACATCGCCCGCCGGGTGAGTCGCCGTATCGGGCATTCGACCGACGCCGAAGATCTCGTGTCCGAAGGGACCATCGGGCTCTTGCAGGCGGCGGAACGTTTCGACGTGAACCGTCAGGTGAAGTTCGAAGCGTACGCCTCCACTCGCATTCACGGCGCCATGCTCGACTATCTTCGGCACCTCGATCCACTGAGCCAGCGGCGCCGTCGTGAAGCGAGCCGTGTTCGCCGCGCCGAAGAGCGCGTGTCATCGTCTCTTGGCCGACCCGCGACCTCGGCCGAAGTGGCGCGCGAGCTCTCGATACCGCTGAGTCAGTACTTGAGCCTCGTGGCCGAGTTCGCGGCCCAGGGCGCGACCTCAGAGATCGACCTGCTCGTCGAGCTCAAGAGCGAGACCCCGAACCAAGAAGAGCACCTCTCCGGCATCGAAGATCAGTCCGCGCTACGGCGTCACGTCGAGGCGCTCGGGACGCGTCACCGTCAGGTCCTCCTGCTCGTCTACTTCTACGACTTCTCCCAGAAGGAGGTCGCTAAAGTCCTCGGGGTGAGTGAGCCGCGCGTCAGTCAGCTCCGTAAAGAAGCGGTCGAGCGGTTGCGCACGGCGACAGCCGGCCTCGAACTGCACGCCTTTGCGTATTGATGGGAAGTTCGACTTTCGGCGGGCGTATTCTCCGTTATAGCCGCCTTCGCGGAAGCGCACGCGGCACGTTCACGACCCCAGCCGGAGCGTCGTAGCCGAGGCGCTTCAGCACCTGCTCGGCCTCCTCCGTCGTGCGGCCGATGTGTCGGGTCACCTTGGAGTCCGCGACGAGGCCCCGGAGGTGGTCGGCCCGTTCGATCGAGTTCACCTCCGCTACCAGCTTGCGGCCTTCGAGCGTCAGGACGCCGAGCTCGCGGTTCGGATCGCGCTCATCGGCACGGACCCAGGTCCACTCGGTAGGGGACGTCCGGAGGAAGGCCGCGTGGGCGTCGAGTGCGGAGGTGACGGCGGCCGCATCCGGCGCGTCATAGACGTCTTTGACGAACGCGAGCGCGTGCCCGTCGGGGTTGCGCACTCCGGCGAGCGCCGTGCGGCTAGCAGCGAGCACGGTCTCTCGCAGGACGCCCCACACCTCGTAGAGGAGGTCGGTCAAGCGCGGATCACGAGCGCGTTCGTCGCTGATGGGCTTCGACTTCGGCCAGTCGAGCGGCGGGGCAGCGGCGAAGTCACGCACCATTGGCGCGAGCACGTCGGGGACCGTGAGTGGGTGCGCGCATGACAGCCAGGACTCGCCGTTCGTGGTCACGACCCGGGCGAAGAGCAGCGTGCGCGCGAACTGCGCTTCTGTTGCCGAGAGCTCCACGACGGACCGGGATTGCCCGGTGAACAGGTCGACGAGGTTCAGGCGCCGACCCGGCTGCACACTCTGGACCGAATAGATGGACGACCGCGCCTTCGCTTGACTCGAGAGCCACCGCGTCGCCTCGGGCGGGAGCGCCTTGCCAGCCGCAAAGAGGTCCGCGCTGCTGCGTCCATCGGGGCCGGCCTGATTGAAGAGGTGGTCGAGGACGAGCAGGTCGTCTTCAGGGCTCTTCAACTCGCCGGGGAGGGCGGCGCGAGCGCGAGCGAAGGCCACGAGTGGCGGAAGCCAGGTCTTCTCGACGTCGGACCATGGTGACGGCGTCGCTGGCGCTTCGGACCCCGATTCTGGCCGCGCCACGTTATCCGAGTCGAGGTGGCAGGACTTGTACTTCTTGCCACTCCCACACCAGCAACGGTCATTGCGGCTGGGTTTCTGCTCGGGGCCCTGGGCGGCTGCGCTGGTCTTGTTCTTTGCCATGCTCGTCGGTGCTCCCTCTCGGGGCGGAGACTGCCCGAGACTGGGCGCTACAGGAAGCGGTCCCTAGCCATGGCCCAATCGTCGGCCGGAGGTGCCGCGAAATCGTCCTCCCGCCGATTGGCCTCGACGACCAATCGACTGTATTCGCGATGGCCACGGCGATCGAGGACCTCGATCTCATCTTCACCCACCGCGTAGGGCCCGGGGACGTAGCGGGGAAGCAGGTAACGCGGCCCTTTCTCGTCGATCGGCACGGGTGGAATGCGGCGAGCCGCTTTAGCCGCTCGCCAGATCGCCCTCTCTACCTCGAAGCGCACGGGAGACGGACACCCCGTCAAAGTCAACGTGGACGCGAACGCCAAGCACGTGACGACGCGCTTCATTGCCGCACCAATACCTGCTGCGCTTCGACCCGTCGCCGTAGCTCGGGGTGCGGCGACGGGTCGAGCGTGAGCCGAATGAGCGACAGCGTGCCACTCACCCCTTTGAGCGCCGCGGCGTAAGGCGCACCGACGTCGATGCCGTCGAGCCCGCCGCACTTCAAGAGGTCCCGTACCGTGCGGTCGTCGGTCACCAGTTCGCCTGGGCCCGCTTCGGCTTGGATTCGCGAGGCGACGTTCACGGTCTGGCCGAAGTAGTCGAGGGTGTCGTTGGCGCGAACGGCGTAGGCTGGTCCCGAGTGGACGCCGAGCTTCAGGTGCAGCTGGGCGTGAGTGGTCGACCGGGTTCGGAAGTCCTCGAACGCTCTCAGTATGTCGAGTCCGGCACGCACAGCCGCGCGGTCGTCGGAGAAGACCGCCATGATGGCGTCGCCTATGGTCTTGACGAGCGACCCGCCATGGCCTTCGAGGATGGGGAGGAGGACGTCGAAGTGCTCTCGAACGAGACGGAATGCGGCGGCATCGCCGATCTCGCTGTAGAGCGCGGTCGAGCCGACGAGGTCCGAGAAAAGAAACGCGAGGCGACCCGCGCTCATGCTCAGCCCGGCGCGTAGGACGTCCGAACCGAACTGCCGCCGAAAGCCTGGTAGGGCCGTCACTTCGCCGGCCGAAGCGGCGTCGCGAACGCGTGCCGTGCGCTCCAACTTCACGTGGCGTTCAGAGTTCGTGGGGTTCTGCACCTCGAGACGGCCGCTAGGGTGAACGCGTACGAGGTCGCGCCAACAGCCACTCTCGCCCATGATTACAACGTCTTCGGGTGCGTTCGGCTCTACCAGCACGCGTGAAGAGGTGCCGCCCCGAAGAAAGAGGCGCCATTCGCCGGCCCCGCGCGGGACCTCAATAGTCCGGGTCGCGCC
>CANMLD010000325.1 GCA_947498315.1 Pseudomonadota bacterium
TGCAAAGAGGGCGAGCCTCCGGCAGCGAGCCAGGGTCCGGGAACCGGCTCGGTCAACGCACCCGTGGTACCGGAGGCGCCGCCCGCGCCGACCATTCGCCCGTCGCTCCTCGACGCGACCTTCCTCGAGCTCGTGCCCGCCGAGGCGCTCGCGATCGCCGCGGTTGGCAAACCAGGGGACCTCCTGGAGCGTCTGGGGGGGCCCGCGGCTGCCGCCATCGTAAAGCCACTGCTGGAGGAGCTGGGCTTTGGCGAGAGGATGCTCCTCGCGGCCCTGGACCCCGCGCGCTGGGCAGAGGTGGGGCTCGACGCCAAGCGGCCTGCCGGCGCCGCGTGGATCGGCGTTGAGCGGCCCATGGGCGCGTTCTACGTCGGCGTGACCGACGCCGCGGTCCTCGAACGCGCGATCCGCAGCCTCGAGCCGATGCTCGAAGACACGGTCGAGATCCGACGCGTCGCCGGAGCGGTCCTCCTGTCCTTGAAGCGTATGGACGAGGTCGTGCTCGTGCTCCGTGACGGCTACGCAATCCTAGTGGCGGCAGACCGGGACAAAGATGCCAAAGCGCTCGCAGAGCGCATCGCGGGCATCGAGGCGAGGCACACCGTGACGGCCGCTGCGCCTTACAAGGCAAGCCTCGCGGAGCTCGGCGCTGGAGCCGACGTGTCGGCGTTCCTCGACTGGAAGGCGCTGGGCGACGAGGTTCACATCGCCACTGCTCGCGCCCCTGTCGAGCTGGCAGGCGCCATTCTGTTCGGGCGGTCGCTCTACGCTGGCAGCGAAGGCATGGCCTTCGGCTTCGACGTGACCGAGGCCGGTATCGAAGGCGTCGTCACCTGGTCCTCTGGCAAAGAGAACCCGATTCGCAAGGCGCTGTCCCCTGGAACCGGACCGTTCAGTATCGCGACGGTCGCGTCAGAGCATCCCCTCTACCTACTCGCGGCGCGAGTGAATCCGGCCGCCGCGCTCGCCCTCGTCGAGGACGGGCTCCGGGCCTCGGGCGAGCTGCGCGGACTGACCGAGCTGCGAAACGGTCTTCGCTCTGAGATGGGCGTGGACTTCGACAAGGAGATCCTCCCGCTCTTGACTGGCGAGGCCGGGGTAGCGGTCACCGGCGACGTCGAAGCGGCGTTGAAAGCGGAGCACGAGTCGCGGGGTTTCCCGTTCGGCGGGTCGCTCGTGGTTGGTCTCACCGACGGGCCCAAGTGCAAGGCGATCTTGGCGAAGGTCTTCGCGAAGCTGAGCGAGGAGGTGCGCCCAGCGGCCTCGATTGATGGCTGGAGTATCCCCACTCGGGACGACCGGTCGATCTTCCTGGCCGTGGTCGGAAATGGCCTCGTCGCGAGCTTCTCCGAGGCCGTGGTAGCCGGCTTCGCGACTGCCAAGGGTTCACTCTTCGAAAAGAGCCCGCCTCTCGCAGCGCTCGCGGGGCGGGAATCCTTGAGCGCTCTCATGAGCGTGGACTTCAACTTCATGGGGACCTGGGCGCTGGCTGGGAAGGAGCAGGCCAAAGCCGCGACGGCGCGCACCGCCACGGGCCTACCAGAGACGCCGGAGGTCATCGCGAAGCGAAAGGCGCTCAGCGACCTACAGAAGCAGCTGGAGGACCTGCACGACGCGAAGAACAAGGCCGAGAAGGCTCGGATGCTCTCAATCAGCAAGGCCTTCGGAACGCTCGCGGTCGGCGCCGAGCCGAGCGACAACGGGATTGTCTTCAAGGCGGCTCTTCACGCTGGCGGGCCGCTCATCCGGGACGCCGTCAAGTTGATCGCCACCGAGACGGCGAAGGTCGCTGCCGACAGTCGTGCCCATTACAAGCAGGCGGAAGAACTCTGGGAGCAGCAGAACAAGCTTCGGGGCGAGCTGGAGCTTCTCCAGCTGGCGCCGCCGACCGAGGTCATCGCGCCGATTCCGGCGCAAGGCATCCTTCCCGAGGGTGTTGTACCGTCGGAAGCGATCCCCTATGGCGTTGCGCCGGTCGAGGAGGTCATCCCGGACGGAACGCCACCGGCCGAGGTGGGCGAGATCGTGTACCGCCGCTTCAACTGTCACGTCTGTCACAGCACGGACGGATCGGCGGGTGTTGGTCCGACCTTCAAGGACCTCTACGGGCGTGTCGGCGAACCGATGGCCGACGGCACCACAGTCGATGTCTCGGGCGACTACATCCGCCAGTCCATCGAGGACCCTTTTGCCAGGGTCGTCAAGGGCTTCGGGCCCGTGATGCCGTCATACAAGGGCCAGCTGAAGGACGCTGAACTCCAGGCCGTAATCGAATACCTCAAGACGCTGAGCCATCAGCCGAGGGTGCCGTCCGTCATGGACGACCCGGCTCGCTTCGGGCCAAAGTAGAGCACCTGCACGCGTAGGGCTTGCGCGGCGGCTATTGCCGGGCACCGCGGCCACATCGACGTGACCGTCGAGAGGTTGTCAGGGTATGAGCGTCAGCACCCGCGCTTTCACGCTGTCAGCGTCCTTCCCGCTGACGACGAGGCCCACGGCGTACGACTCCGCGACCCGAAAGCGCACTGCCATGAAGACCCCGCTGGGGTCCTTCACTACGATGAGATTCCCGCGCTCGGCGCTCTCCCAGGTGCTGCTCTCCTCGACCGTGGTGACGGGTCCACCGGCCCCGATCGCGCTCCGGAATCCGTTCGAGAAGCCGGTTAGCTCTTCCGGCCCGCCCCACGTCTCGTTCACCAGCAGGGCCATCGTCATGAACCCGGTCGCCGACTCCTGCCATGCCCAGGCCGCGATGTCTCTTCGTCCCGCGAAGGTCTGCGAAACAGTCTCTCTAGCGTTCTCCGTCACGTCGTCGTAGCCCACTCTGGGTAGCTCGAACGAGAAGTCCAGGGACGGATGGCGCAGCCGGTCGCCCGAGCGTTCGAGCGGGCCGCGGTCCTTCTCCGCGATGGGGCGCTGCGTCGGCGCCGCTGCGCTTACGAGGAAGGCCGTGAGGCCTCCCACCAGCGCCACACCGCCCACCGCGAGCCCCACTGCGAGTCGCCGCTTGCCGGTCTGCCACAGAACGGAGAGCCCGAAGACGCCGGCGCCGAGGAAGAGCATGAAGCGGCCGACGCCCTGCCCGTAGCGATGGGGATCCTTCACCCATGGGGCGCCCGCCGCAGCGATCACGAGGGCCAGCAGCAGGAAGAGCCCGACGTGTTTCCAAGCGCGCTTCGTGGACCAACC
>CANMLD010000326.1 GCA_947498315.1 Pseudomonadota bacterium
CTCCACAACCGGTGCGTTGTCGTTGTAGAGGACCTTGATCCCGTCGGCCGGCTTGAGGTCGGACAGACGGATGACGGTCGAGGGCTCGAGCGTCGACGTGTCGAAGTCGATTGAGGGCGGGCACAGGGCCGGCTTGCACTCGATACGAACTTCGCGGGTCACGTGACGGATACGGGCGCCCATCTTCTGCGCAGGACCGACGCCCACGAGGTTCAAGGCGACCTTGAAGGTCAGCGGAGCGTCGGGGTTCAACCGGAGGAGGTCGCAGTGCACCATGGTCCGCTTGAGCGGGTGCTTCTGGGTCTCGGCGAGGCGAGCCATTTCGACGGTCTCGCCGCCATTGACCGTCACGGAGAAGACCGAGTTGGCGCCCTTCGGCGTCGCCAGGATCTTCTTCACGTCACGGGGGTCGAGCGCGAGGTTTACGCTGGGGAGCCCGTTACCGTAAAGAACGGCGGGGATGAGGCCATTGGAACGAATGCGGCGGCCGGCGCCCTTGCCGGTGCCGACGCGACGTCGCGCTTCGAGAGTCTGGGTCACAGGACCACTCCAGTCCGCTTCGGGCTCGGTCCGAGCGGAAATGTTGAACCCGGTAGTCCCCGATTGGGACCGGCCGGATGTGGCTCAAAATACTTTCGGGCTTCACAGCGCCCGAGAGCGTTCCACCGCGCCGGCGATAGGCCGGACTCGGTAGAAGATGGGTTCGGTGCTTGGCGCGCTAGGATTCGAACCTAGATAAACGGTACCAAAAACCGTTGTCCTGCCATTAGACGACGCGCCAGCAGGGACCATGGTCGTTGGCGGCTCCAACGGCATGGGGCGCGGCGGTATACTACCGGCCTCGCGCTCATGTCAACGTCGTTATCGAAGTACGTCGAAGCGGGAGTGCCAACCACTCGGGTTCGCCAGCAATAGTCGCCCCTTGCAGCGTCGAGCCCCTCACGGCGAGGGCGTGGCGCCGCCACCGGCCGCTGCGAAGACGACTGACGTGGGCGCCGATGCCGGTGCAGCGCCAATGACTCGCATCGACACCGCGGTCGACGCGAGTGACTCGACCACTGCCGTTCCGACGGAGTTGCCTTTGGAGTCCTGAAGCGTGGCGAGCACACCGAGCGTGAGAGTTCGCGCGAGCTCTGGAGCGATCGGCGACGCGACCACGAGCCCCGAGCCATAGAAGGCAACGGGTGCTGACGCCGCCGCCGAGGCCGCCGGCGCACCGGCGTCAGGGATGGATTCACCCGAGACTCCCAAGGGGCTCGCCGCGATGACGTCGCCTGAAACCGGTCCGGTCGCATCGAGGACGGGAGGCCCTTGGCCGTCGAGCTGGCATCGGGCATCGTCCCAGGTGCTGCAATCACCCTTTAGGACGCCGACGGCCCGGACCTGCCCGGTCGCCCGAGGCGACGTGGCGAGCACCACCACAAGAGCCGAGATCACCTCACCCTGAATGGCATCGAGCGGAAAGCGGCCTCGGAGAGTCCGCCCCGTCGTCACGAGATGTTCCGCGTTCCACACAACACCGGCAGGGGTGTCAACGCCCGGTCCGAGGATCAGCGCCGCGTCCCACGCGGCCTCCGAGGGTAAGAAGAAGGCCCGGCCGGGGAGCGCCCGCGCCTCTCCCTTGCCGGCGACCAGGTTCAAGTAGACGTCGACGGTCGGCAGAAACCAGGGACGGTTGCGGTCGACATCATCGGGAAGTGGGGCGAGCGGGCGAGGTGGCACAGCGAAGGTGGCGGCCACCTCGATGTGATCATCCAAGCGACGGACGACCAGGCGCCGTAGGTCGAAGGTCCCCTTCTCCACGCCCGGGGCTGCCGGGTGCCTCAAGCGAACGTCACCCGATGGGTCTTTCAGGTCGACCAGTACGTCGAGGACCGCGTCAGGGTGAGCCGCGCCCCAGTGAGTCGCGCCCCGGGTCGCGCAGGCAGAGGTAAGCGCGGCGCAAATGATCGCGAGCACATCGAGTCTTCTGGTGAGTCGCCCTAAACTCCGCGGCGTCAGGTCACGAACAGCGACGTGATGGGCCGGTCCCGCAGACCGGCGCTCGGGACAACCGGCCGCGAGTACCGCGGCCTCAGGGGGAGTCGAAACCATGCAAAACACCGTCGTTCTGTACTCCGAGGATCCGTCTTTCTTCGAGAGAGAAGATACGCACTTCAATCGGCGAGGCGTCGATGTTTTCGGCGCGATGAACCTCAATGACTTGAATGGTCTCATCGCTGCGCTCCCCGTGAAGCTGGTCATCGCCCGAGGGACCCCAGCGGGCCTCCCCGAGCCGGCGCTCCGCACCCGCCTCGGGACGAGCCCGCAGCTCCTCGTGCTCGGAAGCTCGAAAGACGACCCGTTGACGCTCCAGTCTTACGATCACACGCCCGGGAGCACCGTCATTTGCGAGCCTTACGGCTGCCGCATCGTGGAGACGACCCAGACGCTGCTCGCCATCCCCGTACGGCACTACGTCCGAATGCTCGTTCAGCTTCACACGGAAGGCGGAGGCTTCGGCTACTGCCAGAACGTCTCGCTCACAGGCATGCTCATCGAGCTGAAACGCCAATTGACCGTCGGGACGGAGTTTCCAATCTCCTTCATGCTCCCGAACATCCCCGGCATGGTCCACGTCACGGCACGCGTGGCGCGGCACGCGAGCTCGCTCCGGGACGCACATCGCTACGGGCTTCATTTCCTCGACGTAACCCCGGAGGGCCACGAGCGCCTCACGCAGATCGACCGGCTCAGCACGCAGTGATTGCCAACGGACGGATGCCCCACGGTCGGATGCCCCACGGTCGGATGCCGCAGGTGAGGCAGACTTTGGAGGCCCCAACATTTCGTGGTTGACCCACGACCACGCTCAGCTATCCTCCGACTGACCATAGCCATATATGGTCATTATCGCACCGAGCGCCGTTACCTGGCGACTTGGGCGTCGGAGACGGGCGAGCGATGGCGAGACGAGCGCGTAGCATGTGGACAGGCAATCAGGCGATGTTCTGGCTCGCGATCGGACTGGCTGTGCTGTTTCGCTTGGGTTGAGGGGCGCCGCTGCCCCTACTCCGGGACCTTCACCTGACACGTCGGCACGGCCTGGATGTCCTTGCCATCCCACTTCATGCCGCACTCGTCATACTGCGGTCCGTAGATTTCGCACGAGGAAGCATCCGTGCAG
>CANMLD010000327.1 GCA_947498315.1 Pseudomonadota bacterium
GGCGAGGTTGGGCTCGACGAGACGGCCGGCCAGCGCGAGTGACGCCAGCGCAAGCAGCAACGCGAGCGCGCCTGCCACGAACGGAGTGGCGAGCCAGCGCTCGAGCCAACCCTTGACGCCACTCACGACCTTCGTGTGGGCGGCGAGGATCACGAGCAGCGCGACGACAGCGACAGCGAGCAACGCCCAGTGGTGCGGACGCCAGTAGAAGACGTCCCTGACATAGAGGCGATGCGACGCCTCGAGGAGCTGTCCGGCGCGAGTCGTGAAGGCTTCGGCGATCTCCGACTCGAGGCCGATCAGGAGGCGGGTGGCAATGGCGGCCACGGCGATGATGGAGAGGATGGCGAGGGTGCTGGCCCGCGAGAGCGACCGCCAGATCAGGGCAGCGCGCGACACGATCCGGAGCCCCGTGGTGAGGAAGAAGAGCGACGTGAGCAGGAAGGCGCCAAGCAAGAGCGGCGGCAACGTCACTGCTTCAGGGTAGTCGGATTCTTCTTTGATGCCCGCGAGCGGGGGGTCGAAGGTGAGGAAGCTCGTCAGTGGTTCCGGAGACTTACGAGCGTCGTTCACGAGTAGCGCCAAGAGGAGCGCCGCCGTGAAGGCGAGGGGCGCGCTGAGGCCGCCACGGAGCCCACCCTCGGACTTCGTCACTTCGAAGAGGAAGAGCCCAACCAGCACGGCGACCGCCGGAATGGCAGGGAACGGCTGATGGCTCGAATACTTGAACACCGCCGACTGGACCACGTAGGGGACGATCAGCCAGACCAGGAGCAGGATGAACGGCCGCTCGCGTGGCTCCGATCGGAGCCGAAGGGCTAGTGCGCCAATGGCGATCGGGAGGAGGGTAGACCAGGGGGCGGCGCCAAAGCCGATCTCGCGGAAGAGGTCGTCGAAGTTGAGGAAGACTGCGCGTTCTTCTGGCTTGATGTTCCACGACAGCCAAGGGCTTACCCAACCGAGATCGGCGACGAGTGGCTCGCCGTAGTGGACGAAGTGGGCTAGCGCGGCCGCCACGAGCGCGAGCGCTCCTGCGGCGAGGAGCACGGGCAACCGAAAGTCACGGGCTGCGACGACGTAAGCGACCGCCATGGCGCCGATGACGACCATACCGACCACGCCTTCGGCGAGCCCAGCGACGATGACGCCGACGGTGAGCAGCCAGCT
The DNA here is from genome assembly GCA_947498315.1 of Pseudomonadota bacterium. Taxonomy (GTDB): domain Bacteria; phylum Myxococcota_A; class UBA9042; genus SXOO01. The sequence goes on from CANMLD010000327.1 coordinate 1,168, forward strand.
CGAGCCGAGACGCAAGGCGCCGCGATGGACGATGAGGAGAAGGCCAGACGCGGCGAAGGCGATACCGGCGGTGGTGGTCATGCCGCCCGAGAGCGAGCGGCCCGCGCTGAAGAAGAGAGGTGAGCTGACGAGCGCCAGACCAGCGAGGGTCGCCGGGACGGCACCAAAGGCGGTCCAGACAGCATAGAAGACCGCGATGAGCGACAAGAGGCCCAAAAGGAAGAACGGCAGACGAGCGGCGAACTCGCTGGTGCCGAGCCGCGACATCGACGCGGCCATGAGCCACGAGTCGAGGGGTGGCAGCGTGCGCGTCATGCCGTCGCGCTTGAACTCCGCGCGCTTCCAGGGCCGGAAGGCGAGCTCCTCGATGATCGGCGCGAGCGCGCTGCGGTCGAGCACCCCCCCTTCGAGGACGGGCAGGATGAGGGTGCGGGCCGGCAGTTCGAAGGACGACGACGCGGCGAGCGCGCCGGCGACGTCCGCCGGGACGACCTGGCGCATCCGGCGAACGAGGTCTCGCGTCTCCGCAGCCCTGATGAACGCCTTCTCGAGGAAAGAGGCGCCCTCGAGGGGGGCGAGCTCGGTGATGACGCGGTAGCCCTGCTCGCGCGTGGACTTGAGAAGTCGAAGCAGCTCGGCTCGGAACGGACCCGGTTTGCCCCAGGAGACGCCGTCGAGCTCGCGACCGGCCAGCTCGACGCGCACTTCTGCGTAGGTGGTCCGAAGCCGTTCCAGGTAGGTGGCGGCGTCTTCACCGGTCGGGGTGGTCGCTGGCGTGAGGAGGACGAACTCGGTCGTCGGACTTCGCGCGGCCGCTCGCTCGAGCCAGATGGCGATGTCTTCGAGCTCAGCGTGAGAGCCGGCTTCGGTCACGAAGGGACGAAGGTCGACGAAGACGGCGTGTTGGACGGACCGGTCGAGGATCTCTGACGCCTTGTCGAGGAGCCGGATGGGTACCCCCCTCGCGGCGGCGGCCTCGGGGACCGAGACCTGCAGGGCGTCGCCGTACGTACGCGTGAGATGGAGCGCGGTCTCGCCGAGGGCGGCGCTTTCGCTGGTGCGCGCTTCGACCACCACGACCCGCGGCGCGCCGTTCATCTGGAGCGCGACGTGCGCGCGATCCATCTCCCACGGATCCCAGAGGCCGTGCCGGCCTATGCCCGGCGCATGAATGGCCACCCAAGACGCCACGACGAGCAGGAAACCGAAGAGCCCAGGCTGCGACAGCGCGAGATGACGAAGGCGACCGATGAGGGTCGAGAGCGGACGATCGGGCTGGCTTGGGCTCATCACGCTCGCTGCGCTCGGGTCGGGCGTCTGGGCCACGGCGATGGCCGCGACCGGACTCCGCGGGAGGAAGCACCTGACACAACGCCGGCGACGCCTCTCGGGGGCGCCGGACCTTACCCGATGCGGCTCTATACCGGAAGGGTCGGGTTCAGAAATCCTGGGAGGTCAACGGCAGGCCTTGGAGCGTAGCAGGTCCGCACTGCTAGTGGTGGTCGTGGTCAGACCCACGAGCCCCGCTTGCTCACGCCAGAACTCGTCCTGCGATCTCTGGCCAAGAGTCCCGATTCCATCGCCCTGGCTCTCGAAGCTGGGGTTTCGCTCCACGCCTTGCTTGCCGACGAGCATTGAGTGGGTCGGACAAAATGGAGATTGAGCGATCGCCGCGCACGCCGGGGGTGTGGGGGTCGTCCCCCGCCCGCAAGCGCGAGCACTGCCGACGCAGCCGCCCTCTTGCTTCGACTGGGCGCCGATAGGCGCGTACTCGAGCGACGAAGGCGGGCTGCATCGCCCGCCTTTGAGCGAGAGCAACTCGATGCTAGAAAATTGCCGGTGGACGCCAATCGGAGTTTTGTCCGATCCACTGAGACGGTAGCGC
>CANMLD010000328.1 GCA_947498315.1 Pseudomonadota bacterium
GCCCCGAACGGCACTCACCGCGCCCTCCCGAACCCCAGCCCTCTTCCAGCGAAGTCGTCAAAATACACCGGACGGCCGATTTGGCGCGCCTTCCCGCCACACTTGTTCCTGGGTCTGGCTGGCGAAAGCAATCGAAGATCCTATCTGCCGATGAAGTCGGCCGCCTCGATGGTGTCGCGATCTCCTGACGCGTGCCGATCCAGCTACAGGTCGGACAGGCGCCGGTGGGCGAGTTGACGGGGCCCACGGACCGTGAACGACCTGTTGCTCGCGCCGCAACCCGGTAGTTTACCGCTCATCACAGTCCGCATAACCTACCCATCCAAGGCTCGACACAACTGGCGAAGTTGGCTCCGTCGATATCGGGGATACTCTCGCCGATCAAGCCATCGCAGGTCTGGTTGCCACCATCGCTGAGCTCGGCGGCCCCGGGTGTGTTTGTCCTAGTCGAGCGGCTCAACAGATTCTCAGTTGACTGGTCTCATGTCGAGTGACATGTTCTGCAAGGGATGCCTATACTCCCCGACGGAAATTCTATTTCCGGATTCTTTGGGCGCATCACAACTGAAAGTACGCTCGAACATTCACAACAGGCTGGAGGAGCTTGTCCCATGAGAAACGACATGAGGTTGACGCTGCCGAGTTACTCAGTCGTGTGCACTGCTAGCATGGCGATCTTGACCGCAGCCGGGTGTGGAAAGCGTTCTGGCTCTGGCCGCGGCGGCGACACCGCTGTCGTCGACACCGCTGTCGTCGACACCGCTGTCGTCGACACCGCCGACTCAACGGGCACCAAGGGCGTAGCCACCAAGGTCGACTTCTTGTGGGTTGTCGACGACAGCTCGTCCATGTGTCAGGCGCAGTCTTCCTTGGCCGATTCTTTCGACGACTTCTTAGAACGTCTCGAGACCTCCGCCAACCTCGACTACCGAATGGCTGTGGTCACTACCGACATGTTGACCGACGGGTTCGTCGGGCAGTTCCGGGCGGAAAAGGCTGCTGAGTTTCCGTTTGCGTGTGTGCAGAAGATCCCTGCAGTTTGCCTGCGGCCGGATGTCCTCCCATCGGCACAGGCAAGCTACCCTCAGGTTGTGGATCTGTGCCTCAACAAACCGGAATGCCTCTGCGATCCCGGCTACGAGTGCGACTCGCCCTCGACCGCCAAGAACGTCCTCAACTGCAACGGCACCATCAACTCCGGTTGCCGCAAGACCTGCACGGTCGACGCCGACTGCGACCGGGCCTTTCGCGGGGAAGCGGAGGGGGACTCCTGCGCGGGCGATGCCGCTAGCTGCCAGTATAGGTGCCTGAACCCCTCTGGGGACGCCAAAGGCACGGGCTGCGTGCTCCGCCCGAACACGGGCGACTGCCCGGACTCGGCGACGCTTCGTAGCTCGATCATCGCTGGCGCTGGCTCAGTTTGCGACAATGGGGAGGTCTGCGCGGACGCGTCGGAGTGCGACATCAACAAGGATGGGCTCCATGATGACACCGACGGGGACTGCGGCCCGCCCCCGTATCCCTGGCTCACCAACACGACCGCGAAGGACTACTTCCGGTGCGTCAGCGTCGTCGGCGCGGACCAGAACATCAACAAGAACCTAGAGCAGGGGATCAACTCCGTCATCTGGGCCCTCAGCGGAGCGGCAGGTGCACCCAACGCAGACCAATCTCGCAAGTTCCTTCGCGACGACGCCCACCTGGTCGTTGTGATGATCTCCGATGAGGAGGATTGCAGCACCGACGACTGCGGCGTCGACCCGGCCGACGGCAAGTGGAAATGCGGCTGGTCCGTGAGGAAGGAGGACTTCGGCAAGTGTGGCTGCCTCGCGGATAGCGAGATCGGCGGACCGTTGCTGCCCGTCTCTGGCGCGATCAAACAGCTCAAAGCGCTCAAGACGGGTCCGGGTCGGGTCCTCGTGGCTGCGATCGTCGGCGACTCGCAGGCGACCGACCCTGCCCAGCGAGACGCCGAACGCACTCTCTATACCCAGTCGGAATGTGGCCAGTGCCCGAATCCCTCGGATAACCACGCTGACCGTGCCAAGACCTACATCTGCAAATCTGGCTCCGGGCAGGCAGACTTCGGTCGCCGTTATGCGGAGTTTGTGGGCGGGTTCGGAGATGACGGCATGATAGCCAACATCTGCGACGAGTCTGGGATCGGTCCTTCGCTTGAAATCATCGCTGACCGGGTCCTCCAAGTCTTGGGGCCTGCCCGTAAATGAGCAGGCGGAGACGGTCGGAGCGGGTAGGGAGGCCCCATGATCACGAAGCAGTACTGATTCCGATTCGGCAGAGCTGGCCGTCACGGTTATCGAGCTCAACGAGTTGAATAGAGCCGGACACCATCACCATCGCCAACACACCGTGGCCCGTCAGCGAGACCGATGTGCCAGTGAGCTCGGGCGACGCGATCGTCCTCGACGCGTCGGTCCAGCGAATCGGATCTTCGATTGCGCCTTCCAGCCAGCCCCAGCGACAACGTTACTCGTAGCGCCCAAGCGCCCCTCGGGAAGTGCTGGTCGCCTCTGGATGCGAACAACGGCGAGCCCTGCGTCCTCGTCGACGATGCCCCTGGCCGGGCCTGCCGCACTTCCTGCGCACAGGGCGCTTGCGTCAAGGACTTCTGCACAGCGCTGAAGTTCTAAGTCGAATCAGGGAGTTGAGCCGCGCAGAGCCCGCCCCGTGTGGCTCGCTTCATGCGCGGTGACCTGCTCCGGCGTGCCGGCGATGACGACGTGGCCGCCCGCATCGCCGCCTTCGGGGCCGAGGTCGATGACCCAGTCGGCCGCGCGGATGAGGTCGAGGTCGTGTTCAATCATGACGACCGTGTTGCCGGCGTCGACGAGGCGCTGCACGACGCCGAGCAGGCGCTCGACGTCGGCGAAGTGTAGGCCGGTCGACGGCTCGTCCATGATGTAGAGGGTGCCACGACCGCGGCCGCGGGGGTTGCCGGGACGGGCGAGCTCTCGCGAGAGCTTGATGCGTTGCGCTTCGCC